>JAFWZZ010000017.1 GCA_017522185.1 Bacillota bacterium
AGACTTTTCGCGAAGGCGAAGGACAATCATACAAGGATACGAAGAAAGGGTTTGGATGGAGTTTGATACCAATTTTATCAAACTCCCCAAACCCTCTGAGTACGTTGTCTATGATTGTTTCGCCTGAGTGTTTGTCTCGAACAGCAATATTGCCGCTTTTCTGATTTACAAACAGGCAAATCCCAATTTACTCGATCCCATAGAACACTTTCGCGTTCTGACAGGTAATCTTTGCCACTTCTTCGTAGTCCATGCCTTTGATTTCGGCAACCTTGCGTGCAGTGTATTCCACGTATGGAACTTTATTCTTGCGGCCGCGGTAAGGTTCCGGAGTCAGGTATGGTGCATCGGTTTCCACCAGCAGGAACTCGATTGGCAGTGCTTCTACCACCTCACGGGTTTTGCGGTTGTTCTTGAAAGTAACCGGGCCTGCAATGGAGATGGTTGCGCCCAGTTTCACGTACTGCTGGGCCAGTTCACGGCTTCCGGAGAAGCAATGTAATAATACTCTGCAGTCTGGCAGCATTTCACCATTAGGACCTTTACGTTTAGGGAACCAACTTGCTCTTTCTGCAGTAAATGCCCCTTCTTCTTTTAAAATATCCATGGTTTCCTGGTCAGCTTCACGGCTGTGGATGGCGATTGGCATCTTCAACTCGTTGGCCAGCTGAATCTGGCGGCGGAACCAGTAGCGCTGCACGTCTCTGTCGGAATGATCGTAATAGAAATCCAGTCCGATTTCGCCGATGGCCTGTACCTTTGGCTTCTTAGTCAGACCTTTAATCAGAGTCAGCATATCTTCGTCCAGCGTTTTTGCATCGTGGGGATGAACTCCTACTGCAGCATAGCACCATGGGTATTTTGCCGCATCACCAGCGGCCTGCATGGAGCTGCCCAGATCAAAACCAACGTCCATCACATAGGACACATCGGATGCATCGATTTCTGCAGCCAGCTGATCACGCAGCTCATCGTTGATATTCTCGTTATTTAAATGTGTATGAGAGTCAAATAACATGTTATCACCTCGTTCTTTTTAAAAAACGGCAGGACCAGCCTGCCGCTTTTTCATCTTCAACTATTTAATGCGTAGGAAAAATTTCGCAGTACACAGGAATCGCAAGATTTCTCGATGGCGCGTACCCGAAGTACGTAACTGAGAGAGATTGACGCGATTGCGAAGTAATGCGGAATTTTAACAAGCATTAGGAAACACTTTCGCCATCTGGAGCGTCAGTCGTTACGATTTCTAACTTTTCGCCGTTGTCCGCGAACAGAATCATACCCTTGGATTCTTCACCTCTCAGCTTTCTTGGCTTCAGGTTTGCTACAACGATAACTTTCTTGCCTACCATTTCTTCAGGCTTATAGTGCTCTGCAACGCCGGATACGATCTGACGTCTTTCTGTGCCCATCTTCACCTGGAAGATTAACAGCTTGTCAGCCTTTGGATGCTTTTCAGCCTTTTCGATCAGACCAACGCGGAGGTCGATCTTATCGAAATCGTCGAACTCGATTGGTGCCTTCAGTTCCAGCGGAATGTTTTCTTCTGCAGGTTCTTTGCCGGCATTCTGCATTTCTTCTAACGCAACCAGTTCCTTTTCGATATCCAGTCTAGGGAAAATCGCTTCGCCCTTCTTCACCTGTTCGCCCTGCATCATGTCGAATGTGAATGCATCTTCCCAAACAACATCTGCATACCACAGACCCATCTGCTTTCTGATTTTGTCAGAAGTTGTGTGCATGAATGGGTAAATCAGAATAGAGATGATTCTGATAGCTTCTGCCAGGTTGTGCATGCATGTATCTAATTCGTCTTTCTTTGCTTCATCCTTTGCTAATACCCAAGGCATCTTTTCATCGATGTACTTGTTAGCTCTTCTTACCAGCACCCAGATTTCTTCCAGTGCCATGTTGAATGCGAACTTGTCCATCTGCGCTTCTACCTTTGCTGCTGCGCCAGTAGCTACTGCCTTCAGATCCTGGTCGATTTCGTCTTCTGTCTTTGCTTCAGGAACAAAACCGCCATTGTACTTTTCGATCATGGAAGCCGTTCTGGATACCAGGTTGCCCAGGTCGTTTGCCAGGTCGTAGTTCATTCTCTTCAGCATAACTTCGTTAGTGAAGATACCATCCTGGCCGAAGGTGTATTCTCTCAGTAAGA
The DNA here is from genome assembly GCA_017522185.1 of Bacillota bacterium. Classification (GTDB taxonomy): domain Bacteria; phylum Bacillota; class Clostridia; order Peptostreptococcales; family Anaerovoracaceae; genus Senimuribacter. Next base: position 2,165 of record JAFWZZ010000017.1, read on the forward strand.
AATACTTCAGAGCGTCGATGCCGTATCTTTCGATCAGCTTCACAGGGTCTACCACGTTGCCCTTGGACTTACTCATCTTGCCACCTTCTAATAACAGCCAGCCGTGACCCAGTACCTGCTTTGGCAGAGGTAAATCTAAGGACATCAGCATTGCAGGCCAGATGATGGAGTGGAATCTAACGATTTCCTTACCTACCAGGTGCACGTTTGCAGGCCAGTAATGTTCGAACTTAGATGGATCTTCAGATGCATAACCTAAAGCCGTGATATAGTTTGAAAGCGCATCTAACCAAACGTAGATAACGTGTTTTTCGTCGATTGGAACCTGAATACCCCAGTCAAAAGTGGATCTGGAGATACATAAGTCTTCCAGGCCCTGTCTGATGAAACCTAACATTTCGTTTCTTCTGGATTCTGGTTCTAAGAAGTTTGTGTTTTCTAACAGGTCAATTAACTTGTCCTGATAGTTGGATAATTTGAAGAAGTAAGCTTCTTCCTTCGCAGGCTGAACTGGTCTGCCGCAGTCAGGGCAGCAACCGTCTACCAGCTGGCTTTCTGTCCAGAAGGACTCACAAGGTGTGCAGTATAAACCTTCGTATTCGCCCTTGTAGATATCGCCTTTTTCGTACATTTTATTAAAGATGGCCTGTACTCTTTCCACGTGTCTGTCTTCCGTTGTTCTGATGAAGTCATCGTAGGAAATTTCCATTGTAGCCCAAAGGTCTTTGATGCCGGCAACAACGCCGTCAACGTAAGCCTGTGGAGTTACGCCTTTTTCTTCTGCAATCGTCTGGATCTTCTGTCCATGTTCGTCTGTACCTGTTAAGAACATTACGTCATAGCCGGATAATCTCTTGAATCTGGCCATGGCGTCTGCCATTACCGTACAGTAAGTGTGTCCAATGTGTAAGTTGGAGCTAGGATAATAGATCGGTGTGGAAATATAATATGTTCCCTTTTTTTCTGTCATGTTTATGCCTTCCTTTCATCTCCCTGTCGAATGAGACAGGGTAGTTTACTACCTTACAGAATACCACATTTTGCAAAGGTTCGTCAACCGCATCACACCTCGCAAAAAAAAGAAAACGCCCGCAGGCCAAAGCCTCCGGACGCTCATGTCGTCTTTAGTTATCTAACTCTTCTTCTGCATAGTCGTCGGAAGACCATTCTTCTTCCGGCCAGTCTTCGTTGACGAAGATGGACTTCATCACTCTGTCCATACCCACAACCAGTGCAGTACCAGCAACCATGCCGATTCCCAGGATGCCCAGTGCAGCCTTTGCCGCTGCGGAAGCACCGTTCTGTCTAGGCATATCGCCCTTATTCTTCTCTAATTTTGCCTTCTTTGCCATAAACCTTTCCTCCCTTTTGTATCTCTATTTATAAGTTCTGGTTTTCATATACTCTACAATCAGATCCGCCGCAGCCTCGTCGGAGATATAGCTGCTGTTGATAGCCAGGTTGTAGTTGGAGAATTCTCCCCACTTTTGGCTGGTGTGATAATGATAGTAGTTCGCTCTGGCTTTGTCATAGGACTTGACGATGCCTGCCGCATCCTTAGGGTCCGCACCGTATACCTCGATGGTTCTGCGGATACGGTCTTCCTGCTCGCCGTAGATGAACACGTTGGTTACGCCTGGAAGATCCTTCAGGATGTAGTCTGCACATCTGCCGACGATGACGCCTTCTCCTGCTTCCGCAATCTGATGTACCACGTCGTACTGGGCCACAAAAAGCTTTTCGTTGATAGAAACGGTGTCTCCAATCATGCCTTCGCCAAAATTCATGGCAGATGCAAGGCTGTAGGAGAAACTGCTCTTGGCACGAAGCTCTGCCGCTTCTACGATTTCTCTGGATAAGCCGCTCTGTTCTGCCGCCATATCCAGGATTTCCTTATCATAAAACGGGATTCCAAGTTTCTCCGCAACAAGACGTCCGATGATTCTTCCGCCGCTGCCGTATTCTCTACTGATTGTTACTAGTTTCTTCATATTGACACCTTCCTATGACTCTTTCCCAAACCCTATAGTTATTTATATTATATATCAAAATCCTATTCCTGGTCAATATCTTCGAACTGGGAATTGTACAGATCCGCGTAGAATCCGCCTGCCGCCAGCAGTGCATCGTGGTTTCCCTGCTCGATAATGTCCCCCTCTTTCATAACCAGAATCATGTCTGCATTCTTAATCGTAGAAAGACGATGTGCGATGATAAAGCTGGTTCTGCCGTGCATCAGATTGTCCATGGCCATCTGGATACGTTCCTCCGTACGGGTATCTACGGAAGATGTGGCTTCGTCCAGAATCAGGACCGGATTATCTGCCAGAATGGCTCTGGCGATAGTCAGCAGCTGCTTCTGTCCCTGAGACACGTTGGTCGCGTCTTCGTTCAGCTCCATATGATAGCCTCCCGGCAGCGTACGAATGAAATGATCCGCATGAGCCGCCTTGGCCGCTGCAATCACCTCTTCATCGGTCGCATCCAGTCTGCCGTAGCGAATATTTTCCATAATGGTTCCCTTGTACAGCCAGGTGTCCTGCAGCACCATGCCGAAATAGTCCCGCAGATTGTGGCGGTTGTAGTCGCGAATGTCGTGTCCGTCCAGTCTGATGCTACCGCTCTGCACGTCGTAGAAACGCATCAAAAGCTTCACGATGGTGGTCTTGCCTGCGCCGGTCGGTCCGACGATGGCAATCTTCTGTCCCGGCTCGACGTGGGCACAGAAATCTTTGATTACCGGTTTCTGCGGATTGTAACCGAAATGAACATGGTCAAATTCCACCGCGCCGTGAACCGTATCCAGTCTGACAGGTTCGTCCGCACCCATGTCTTCTTCCTCTTCGTCCAGGAACTCAAAGACACGTTCCGATGCCGCCGTCATGGACTGAATCTGGTTGATAACCTGTGCAATCTGCTGAATCGGCTGGGTGAAGTTCTTCACGTACTGAATAAAGGCCTGGATGTCTCCGATGCCGATTTTGCCCCCGATAGCCAGCATTGCCCCGGATACGGCTACTGCCACATAACCCAGGTTGCCGACAAACATCATCACTGGCGGCATGAGTCCGGACAGGAAGTGCGCCTTCCATGCCGATGCATAGAGTACCTCGTTGGTTTCATCGAAGGTATGTGTGATGTCTTTCTCTTTGTTAAAGGCTTTGATGACCAGCTGGCCCGCGAAGTTTTCTTCGATTTGGCCGTTGATTTCCCCTAAGGATTTCTGCTGGGTCCGGAAGTGTTTCTGTGACATCTTCACCACCAGAGACATGAGCCCTGCGGATACCGGCAGAATCACCAGCGCGATCAAAGTCATCAAAGGCGAAATAGACAGCATCATCACTGTCACACCGATAAGGGTCGTCACCGAGGTGATGATCTGGGTCACGCTGTGGTTCAGCGACTGGCCCAGTGTGTCTACGTCGTTGGTAATACGGGAAAGCACTTCCCCGTAAGGACGACTTTCGAAATATTTCATCGGCATCCGGTTGATTTTTTCGACGATCTCCCTGCGCATCCTGTAGCAGAGGCTCTGGGTTACGCCGTTCATCATCCAGCCCTGACCGAAGGTGAAGATGGCACTGACACCATAAAGGGCCAGGGTTGCCATCAGGATCCGTGCGATGCGCTCAAAGTCAATACCCCCGGTTCCCTGAATCTTCGCCATGAGACCTTCCGCCAGCTCTGTGGTCGCCATGCCCATGATCTTCGGTCCCAGTACGCTGAAGACGGTGGAACATGCGGCGATAATCATCACCGCCAGGATGGCGATTTTGTAACGCCCGATATATGCAATCAGTTTCTTGAAAGACCCTTTGAAGTCCTTCGCTTTTTCTACCGGCATGCCTGGAGGGCCGCCGCGGCCTCTTCTGCCTGGCCCTGCCGGTCTGTGGGTTTCGTGTTTAGCCATGGATGCTCACCTCCAGTTCTTTTGCAGAAAGCTGGGATGCCGCAATCTGCCGGTATACTTCGCAGTCCTGCATCAGCTGGCTGTGGGTGCCCTTGCCCACGATTTCTCCATCGTCTAATACCAATATCTGATCCGCGTGGAGAATGGTACTGATACGCTGGGCAACCACGATTTCGGCTGCCTGATTTACGTGTTTCGACAGGGCTTTACGCAGCTTTGCATCTGTCTTCATGTCCAGCGCGGAAAAGCTGTCATCGAAAACAAAGATTTTTGGATTCTTTACGATGGCTCTGGCGATGGACAGTCTCTGCTTCTGCCCACCGGAAACGTTGCTGCCTCCCTGGGCAATCGGAGTGTCAAAGTGTTCGTCCTTCTCATTTATGAACTCCATGGCCTGGGCCACTTCTGCCGCCTTTGTGATATCTTCTTCTGTGGCATCACTGTCGCCGAAACGCAGGTTAGACGCGATGGTACCGGAGAACAGAACGCCCTTCTGTGGCACGAATCCGATGGTATCGCGGAGCTCTTCCAGACGGAGGTCTTTGATGTTGACGCCGTCCAGCAGGATCTCGCCTTCTGTTGCGTCGAAGAATCTTGGAATCAGGTTGACCAGCGTGCTCTTGCCGGCGCCGGTACTGCCGATGATGGCCGTCACCTTGCCAGGCTCTGCTGTAAAGCTCAGATCATGAAGCACGTCTTCTTCCGCATCAGGATAGCGGAAGGACACGTTCCTGAACTCCAGAAGGCCTTTGCCGTCTTTGATGGACTTCGGCGCATCAGACTCTTTGATGGAGTTTTCTGTCTGCAATACTTCGTCGATACGTTCTGCTGCAACCGCAGCTCTCGGCACCAAAATCGCCAGCATGGTCATCATCAGGAAAGACATGACGATGAGCATGGAATAGGTGATAAACGCGGTCATCACACCGACCTGCAGGGTGCCTTCGTCGATACGATGGGCGGAAACCCAGGTGATGAGAACCACGAGGCCATTCATCAAAAGGGTCATCCCCGGCATCATGAAGGTCATGACTCTGCCGGTAAAGAGCTGGGTATCTTTCAGTTCCCTGTTTGCGATATCAAAACGTGCTTCTTCTTTCTTCTCTCTGCCGAAGGCGCGGATGACGGAAAGACCTGTCAGGATTTCTCTGGAAACCAGGTTCACGTTATCCACCAGCTTCTGCATGATCTTAAACTTCGGCATGGCGATGGAAACCAGCAGGAAGATGAATCCCATGAGGACTACAACCGCCAGCGCGATGATGTAGCCCATATTCGCTCCTGTCTGCCATACTTTATAGATGCCGCCCAGCGCCAGAATCGGTGAATAGAGTAGCATACGGAGCAGCATGATAGCTACGGTCTGAATCTGCTGCACGTCGTTGGTATTTCTGGTGATGAGGGACGCCGTGCTGAAACGGTCCATTTCCCCGCTGGAAAAACTCATGACCTTGTGGAAGATCTTCGCACGCAGGTTCTTCCCGATGCCTGCACCGACCCTCGCCGCAAAGTAAGACACGGCGATGGCAACGGCCAGCATCACCAGGGCCATCAGCAGCATCCTGCCGCCGGCAGTCCAGAGATAGTCCATCTGCAGTTGGTTCATATCCATGCCTGCCGTGGTCATGGCATCTGCTGCATAGGCGAAGCCCATGGCCAGCAAAGTCTCCCTGCCGATGGTCTCCACGGTCTGTTCCATCTGTCCGCGAATCTCCGCCGGGGACTGTACGGTCTGTATGGACTGGGCCAAAGCCGCCATTTCTTCCTCTGTAATCTGGTCAGCCTGATAGTTCATAACCAGTGGGATTATCAGCCGGTCGTCCAGCTGGTCCAGTTCTTCCTCATCTGTCGTGTTGAGGCTGTAGATTTCCCCTTCTTTTTTGTAGATTTTCTCCCATGTTTCTACCTCGTCAGCCGTCATAAACAGCTTCGCTTCTGCATGGTCTTCTGCCGTGATGCTGTATGGCACCACGTGTTCCACCCCTTTGTTCTGGATTCCCGTATCGATGATGTTCGACGTGTAGGTCGGAAGCGCCAGGTCGCAGTATGCCTGGATAACCAGCAGCAGCACCACCACGATAACACTCTTCCAGTATGGGGTTAAATATTTCACGATTTTTCCCATATGTTTCCCTTTCTATATAACTTATATATTTCTATTATTTGTAACGGTCTTCAAAACTCAACGAAATATTTTACCATTCAATCCCGTATGCTGTCCATGGAGATTAGGTGAAAATTGGGAGATGCGGATCACAATCATACAAGGACACAAAAAAGGGTTTGGATGGAGCTTGATACCATTTTATCAAACTCCCCAAACCCTCTGAATTCGTTGTCTATAATTGTTTCGCCTGCGTGTTTGTCTCGAACAGCAATATTGCCGATTTATACAAAGGCCTCGTAAATCGCCTTGATTGCCTTGTCGAAGTCTTTGTTCTGTACGCCGACGATGATGTTCAGCTCGCTGGAGCCCTGGTCAATCATTCTGATGTTAACATCAGCATTAGCCAGTGCAGTAAACAGAGTCGCGGAAGTACCCGGACGTCTGCTCATACCGTGACCAACGGTTGCGATCATGGCCATGTCTTCGAAGGTTTCGATGCTGTCCGGATTCACCTGTTTCTGAATCGCGTCCACAACCTCATCCAGTCTGCCGTCTAAGGTCTTGTTGGATAACACGATGGACAGGGTATCGATACCGGTTGGCACGTGTTCGATGCTCATGTCGAAGTCTTCCAGCACGCTTAAGATACGACGGATGAAACCTCTTTCTCCCGCCAGCATATTCTTGTAAAGTGCGATAACCGTAAAGTCCTTGCTGCCTGCGATACCGGTGATAACGTTGGTGTTTTCTGCATCCGGTTCTGCGGTAATGATAGTGCCTGGATCTTCCGGCTTGTTTGTGTTTCTGATATTAATCGGAATGTTGGCTGCTCTTGCAGGGAAGATCGCGTCTTCATGAAGTACGGATGCGCCCATGTAAGAAAGCTCTCTTAACTCCAAGTAAGAAATCTTGTGGATTGGTTTCGGATTCTTGACGATTCTAGGGTCTGCCATAAGGAAGCCGGAAACGTCAGTCCAGTTTTCGTACATTTCTGCGCCCACTGCTCTTGCAACCAGGGAACCTGTTACGTCAGAACCGCCTCTGGAGAAGGTTTTGATGTCTCCGTTTGGCATGCTGCCGTAGAATCCAGGTAAAACAGCTCTTTCGTGCTTTAACAATTCTTCGCGAAGGGCTTCGTCTGTTTCCTTCTGCTTCAGACGGCCTTTGCTGTCGAACTGAATCAGGCCTTCAGTGTCCACAAAATCATATCCCAGGAACGCCGCAATCAGAACCGCATTGAGGTATTCGCCACGGCTTGCGATGTAGTCAGGCGTACAGCCTTTGCCCAGGTTTTCCTTGATGGCATCGAAGTGCGCATGCAGGTTGATGTCGATGTCCAGATTCATCTGCACCGCCATGAAACGGTCTGCGACAACCTGGAATAACTGGTCGTATGGCAGGTTGTGATCAGCGTGGGTCTTGCACAAGTACAGCAGGTCTGTAATCTTGCTGTCACCGTCGAATCTCTTCCCCGGCGCGGATACAACGATATATCTTCTATCTGGATCAGCTTCGATGATCTGTTTTGTTTTTGTCAACTGAATGCCGTCAGCAACTGACGAACCGCCAAATTTTGCTACTTTGAGTCCCATGATGCTATTCCTCTTTTCTTTCAATATGTAACTATTATATTATATTCGACGAAAAATGGCAACTTTTTTTGTTGACAAAAAACAAAAAGACCCTGTCAGGACAACAGAGTCTTTGTTATTTCTTTACAGATAAGCCTTCAGTTCGTCAACTTTGTTCAGTTCTTCCCATGGCAGGCTTACATCAGTTCTGCCGAAGTGTCCGTATGCTGCAGTCTGTCTGTAGATCGGTCTTCTCAGATCTAAGTCTCTGATGATAGCAGCTGGTCTCAGGTCAAAATGCTTATTTACGATATCAGCGATTGCTTCGTCAGCCAGCTTGCCTGTGCCGAAAGTGTCCACCATGATGGATACCGGTTTTGCAACACCGATTGCGTATGCCAGCTGGATTTCGCACTTATCAGCTAAGCCTGCAGCTACCACGTTCTTTGCAGCGTGTCTTGCAGCGTAGCATGCAGAACGGTCTACCTTTGTAGGGTCCTTACCGGAGAATGCACCGCCGCCGTGACGTGCATAACCGCCGTATGTATCAACGATGATTTTTCTGCCTGTCAGGCCGGAGTCGCCATTAGGTCCGCCGATAACAAATCTGCCTGTTGGGTTGATGAAGTACTTTGTTTCTTCGTCTAACAGTTCAGCTGGAATAATTGGCTTGATTACCAGGTTGATCAGGTCTTCTCTGATTTGTTCCTGGGTCGCATCAGGGTCGTGCTGTGTAGAAATCAGCACAGTATCGATTCTCTTAACCTTGTCGCCGTCGTATTCTACAGTCACCTGTGTCTTACCGTCAGGTCTTAAGTAGTTCAGCGTGCCGTCTTTTCTTACCTTTGTTAACTGTAATGCCAGCTTGTGTGCCAGGGAGATTGGCATTGGCATCAGTTCCGGTGTTTCGTTACATGCGTAACCGAACATAATACCCTGGTCACCTGCACCGATGGTGTCAATCTGGTCATCCGGTGTGCCTTCTTTGTATTCCAACGCCTTGTCAACACCCATAGCGATGTCAGCAGACTGTTCGTCGATAGCAGTCAGAACCGCACAAGTGCTGCCGTCAAAGCCATACTTTGCTCTGTCGTAACCGATTTCTACGATAACGTCTCTTACGATTTTTGGAATATCCACATAGCTGGATGTGGTGATTTCGCCCATAACCATTGCGTAACCTGTCGTTGTTGTGGTTTCGCAGGCAACTCTGCCGTATGGGTCCTGTTCTAAGATTGCGTCCAGAATCGCGTCAGAAATCTGGTCGCAGATTTTATCCGGATGTCCTTCTGTAACGGACTCGGAAGTAAATAACTTTCTCATTGGTCTTGTCCTCCTTTTCTCTCAATCCTTATTCATCAAAAAACAGAAAAACCTTTTCTTCACAGCGAAAGAAAAGGTTTGATTTGCGAATATCATTCCTCATCTTTCAGAACCGAAATATTCTGTAGGATTTAGCACCTTTGCTATCAGCCGGATTGCTGACAATCAGGTTGCCGGACGTCTCAGGGCCTATTCCCTCAGTCACTCTCAATAAGGATTATCATATCAATTATACTCAAATAAAAATCTTTGTCAATGGCATATTGTAATTTTACAGAAATAGGATATACTCTATAGATAGAATACAAGATACGAGGTGTGAATTTTGAACAAATCCGACTTAAAAGTACTACGCGGCGGGCTTTTGGATACCGCCATCACCAGCAGAAAAGACTTTGTATCTGCCTATGTGACCAATACCCGTCTCATGGGCGTCATCGGTATGCACATGCATTTTAAGCTGCCGGACAACGAAGTGATTGAGGATCTGCACCAGTTTTTCTATTTCGATGCAGAAGAATACGGGTTTGAAACTTACCGCAGCGTCCTCGGAAACGATCCGGAAAAAATCAAAGAGGTCGAAGGCTCTCTCATCGGTGGTCTTGGCGGCGAGAAGGTTCCTCTGACCTTCGAAGAAGCAAAATTCATCCTCCACGAATACGTGCTGATGAATGTAATGTGTAACCTGCCTTTACCGGAAGGCCTTCCGGAGTACAGATTCCTTTTGGAGAAAGACGCCCACCTTTCTGAACCGGAACGCTACATACTCCGCAGTAAGCAGTGTGTAAAACCGGAGTCAGAATACGAGCTGGTCAACTACTTCCTGATGCGCTGCTTCGGCAGAGATTTCACCGCCGCAGAATATCTGGCAGTGTCCGGCCTGGAGACAAATCTGTTTCCAGAGTTTAAGCCTGCTACTTTTTTGAAGAACAACATCAAAGAAGACCCGGAAGACGGCTGTCTGGTCAGCGAATCCCTGATAGAGTTTGACGGCACATACCATGTGATTGTAACCAGCATCAAAACAGAGCACATGAAGGTTCTCAGCTACGAAAGAGTCTCCGCATTCCAGATTTCTTCTACGGAGGCTGCCATGCTTTTGGCAAGACCGGAATACATTACCCTCTATGATGTGACAGAGGATCTGACCGGTTTCGACAGAAACGCAACAGAACTGACAGCAGGTGCCATGATTACAAAATACGACTCCGGCACCCTCTACATGATGTTCCACCCCAACAACAAACACGTAAACAGGGCCGAATACCGTCTGAACGAAGATGTCCTGGGCCTTTATTTCCTCTCTGATAACGGTCAGCTGATCTGCGCATCCTATACCATCGATGATGTGCTGAAGCTGGAGTGGGACTTGGTGCGCTCTCCTTACCGTAAACGTCTGACACCAGTGGAAAAATATCAGTTCCAGGAAGCGGTGCTCTACGAATTTATCCAGAGCGGATTCCCGTTCTTCGAGGAATTTGTCGAAGCACTTACCATGGAAGACAAATAGAAACCCTTCATAATAAAAGATTATGTCAACCCCTGTTCTTTTTTGAACAAACGGTTTTCAACATGGGGCAAGTCCCACAAAATAGAGGGTTTGGCGGCTTTTCCACATGGAAAACTCAAATTGTATACAATTTTTCGCATATGTGCATGTGGAAAACTTTATCTTCCGAAAACGTTGAAAAACCAACACTTTACGTGTTGGTTTTTATTTGTTTTGCAGAAGTTATCCACATATTTATGAATTAATATCTTTTCGGGTTCGCGAACGCATCTTCGATTAAACAACTGATCAGTTCTTTGTAGGAAATCCCGTCATGCTCCCACAGCTGGGAGTACATGCTGATGGAAGTGAACCCTGGCAGTGTATTGATTTCGTTGAAAATGTACTTTCCGTCCTTCTGCAGGAAGAAGTCCACGCGGGACAAGCCTTCACATTCCAAACGCTTGTAGATTTTCAGCGCAGCATCCTTCATCGCCTCTTCGATTTCAGGGGCGATATCGTCCACTACACGGGTTCTTGACTCATTATCGTTATACTTTGAGTCGTAGGTATAAAACTCGCCATGGGCTAAAATTTCGCCGATAGAGGATACCTTTGGTTCTTTGGTACCCAGAATCGCGATTTCCAGTTCTCTTCCGATGATGCCCTGTTCAACCAGCAGTTTGCTGTCTACCGTGAATCCGGCAGCAATGGCAGCTTCCAGCTCTTCCTTGCAGCTTACTTTGGATACACCCACGGAGGAACCCGCTCTCGCCGGCTTCACAAACAGAGGATACCGGTCATTGAAGTGCATGGAAATCCTGTCGATATCTTCCTTTTCGAAGCTCTGTTCTCTGATAATCCAGAAGTCCGCCTGTGGAATCCCCGTGGTCGCCACGATATCCTTGGTCAACACTTTGTCGTAACCTATGGCGGAAGACGCAATGCCGCAGCCTACATAAGGAATGTTTGCCAGTTCCAGAATCCCCTGCACCTTTCCATCCTCGCCATCAGTACCGTGAATTACACAGAACACGCCGTCGATATGCTTTTCCTGTACACCGCTGTCCGCCAGAATATACAGCTTCTTCGCATCGCGGGACGGACTGATAAAGGCTTCGTGATTGCCTTCTTTGGTCAGCCAGGTCTTACCGTCATGGATTTCCGCAGCCGATGCCTCTGTCAGGATCCATTTTCCGTCTTCTGTAATTCCCAGCTTTTCAATTTCATATTTTTCTAAATCGATGTTGGAAATCACGTTGGCCGCAGACATACAGGAAACGTAATACTCTGCGCTGTGACCCCCAAAAATGATTACAATGGTCTTTTTTTCCATGTCATTAACTCCTTTTCTCGGGTCTGACACCCTAGTACTGACGAATGGCTCTTCCAAAGATTGGTACCATAGTCTCTCCATCCAGTTCCATGGAGTGGCTGCCCTTTACCAGGACCACATCGCCCGGCCGGACGGTATCCGCGATGGCTCTGTTGAACACCTCACGGTCTTCGAAATAGTAAGCCTCTCTGCCACATTCTCTGACTGCCGCGGCCATATGTTTTGCGTCTTCTCCGTAGCAGAACAGAATGTCAAACGGATGCGCACAAATGGCTTTCCCCGTATCATAATGAATCTTTGGCGAGTCTTCACCCTGCTCACCCATCATACCCAGAACCAGAATTTTTCTTCCGCCTTCCGCAGGTTCCATCTGATCAATCACATCAAACATGGCCATCAGCGCCTTCGGATTGGAATTATACGTATCCAGAACCATATGGATACCGTTGTGTACAAAGGCATTCTGCCTGATACCTGTTGTTCTGTATCTGGACAGTCCTGCAATAATCTTATATGGCGGAATTCCGGCCTGGCGTCCTGCCGCAAAAGCAGCAAGGGCGTTGCTTACATTATGAATACCTCTGGTGTGGAGTACTGCCGGATACACACCGGCTGTGTCAAATTCGGAATCTCTGCTGACAATTTCGAATCGTACGCTTTCTCCCGCTTCCACGATGTTCTGTGCATAGTAATGGGCGTCTTTGTTCTCTATACTGTAACGGATGGTTCTGACTGCCGGCTCAGCTTCCCTGAGATATTCGTTATCATCACACAGAATCAGGACCCCGTCCGGTTTCATGCCTTCTGTAATTGCCAGCTTATTGGCAATCAGGTTTTCCACGGATCCAATCTGGGAGATGTGGTTTTTCACGATGTTTGTCACAATACAGATGTCCGGAGAAATCACCCTGGATACACAGGCTGCCGTGCCGAGCGTACCGCCATGGACTTCCTGAATGTATGCTTCATCGTCCTCCTCCATGGACTGCAGCAGGTTGCCTATCTGATAAATCGCATTGTTGTTGCCCTTTGCACAAAGAGTCTTGAAATTTGTTTCGAACACCTTTGTGGTCAGCTCCTTGGCTGTCGTCTTTCCCATGGAGCCTGTGATGGCAACGGTCACAGGATGATACCAGTCTCTGACAGCCTTGGACAGTTTCTCGAAAACGTCCATCAACGGTTCGTCCACCACGATACAGGGCAGTTCGTCATGGGGCTCGTTATCAATAACCAGGGAAACACCGGCTTCGACGCAGCGTTCGATATCCCATTCAATAGGATGCAGGCCGCCAAAATCACCGAATTTATACATCACGGCCACACCGTTTTCTCTCATATATCTTTTTCTGACTGCAACGCTGCTGACTGGTTTATCGAATCTGTCCCCCAGCCGTTCCAAATCTCTCTCACACGGCTGCTTTCCTAAAATATCATAGATTTCCGCGATAGTCAGTGTCTTCGTGTAAATATCGTTTACACCGATAACCCGGCTGCCGCCCTGTCTGATATCCTGGCCGAGGGCATCTGCGACGATGCTGTTCTCTTTGACCGGTACGATGGCATGCTGTACACCTTCATACTGATCAAAGATTTTAACCGGCATGTACCTGTCTTCCACGTAGATGCTGCCATCAAAGTCTTTTCTGATGGCCAGTTTCAGCACTGCACTATCCAGGCCGCTTTCCTCCCTCCGACCTGTCAGAAAACATCCCAAAGACGTGGCAACAGGTACCCGTCTGCCATCGGAGGTTTCATAACCGTAATACGGTGTCACAACTCTGGAACCGGTGCAGATGACGTAGTCTGCACCCAGTTCTGCCAGTTTCTGCGCCATATTCTTTCGCTCTTCCAGACCTGACAACCGTTGATTCATGCCGCAGTGTAAGTACGCAAGAATGAATTCGGCACCTTTGGCTTTCATCCTGCGGATTTCACGCTTTGTCTCCCTCGGGTCAAAGCAGTTTAAGAATCTTGATGCAGCTTCCTCTGTCAGTATGGTTTCCTTATGGATACATTCTGTCGTAACAGACAGGAAACCGATTCTGATGCCGTTGATCTCAATAACGGGATTCTTTCTGTTACCAAGCCCACTGGAAATCATAGCATTCTCTGCAATACTGCGTTCCGTATCAAAAATGCCTTCAATGCCCATGCAGGCATTATGGTCGTTGGCCGCCGCAAGTCCGGTAAATCCGGCCTTATGCAGGGCAGTCACGAATTCTCTGCGGCAGTTATTGTATCCCTCTTTTCTGGCCTTTAGAGACACTTCCCCCATGCCGGGATACTGGTCAGATGCCATAGTGGCAAATCCGCCTGCCACAAAATCAGCACCTTCGAAGCATTCTACCGCCCTTCTGAAGCTCTTTAAAAATGTATATTCACCGAAGGATTCCGCATCCTTCTCCAACTGTCCGCCATATTCCAAATGACCGGTACACACGAGAACCGCCTCTCTCTCGGCTGTATCATGTAACCTGCGGTAAATCTTCTCATCCTCTGCAAACCGGTATCCATTATCGTCAGAACCCCTGTCCGTCTGTTTTTTCTTCGCGGTCAGCGGTGGTTTCACTTCATATCGTCTCTGTGCCGCAGAGCGGTTTCCTTCTGCAATCTGCTGCAACATGGTTTCTTCGCCGGCATAGCACTGCAGTCTCTTCTGAACGCCGATGCCCATTTTCAGGCGAAGAAGCGTTTCTTCCAGGCCGAGACGCTGATCCATATCTTCTGTTTTTAGTGCAGACTGCATCATGGAGATTTTTCCCGCTGTAACACAGGGGTGATATCCTTCCTGACAGATTATCACGCTGCCTTTGCGGTCTTTCTTCAGTTTCAGCTCCAGCAGGATTGTCTCGCCATTATTCCGCATCAGTCCGTTGCAGCTGTACAACGCAGGCACCCTGCGCCCGTCTGCAGACAGAATCACAGTATAAGGACCGTTCTTCTTCCTTCCGTATCCGAAGATGTAGTCCGCCCCCGCGTTTGCAATCCGCTTCGCGATGGCAGCCTCATCCTTTCCATTGCAGTTCATATATGCGATCACAAAGTCAGCACCGGCACTGCGGGCCTCTGCGATATTCTCCTTCAGGTCTTTCACCTTCTGGTCCGCCGCATCAAAAGAAATCAGGCCGATCCCGATTCCCTTCGCACTGCAGATCTGATATGGCCGATTTTCTTTCGGCGTCTCTCCCCACAGAAAATCAAAACCCGCCTTTCTGGCCGCTTCTGTCGTCTTCTCCCTGTCGGCCAGCGTCGGTTTCAAGGCGCAGACAGCCAGATCCGCCGGCTGTACAACCTGTTTTACACCTCCAAAGGATGCACCTCCTACGTTTCCCGCCAGAATAACGATTGCCTCTCCGGATCTGCGGAGCGGTTCGCCTTGGGTTTTATGCAGAATTTTCTTCAGGTTTTTCTTTAAATTCATAATTTTTTCCTTCTCATCCTTACATTACCGTATCTTTATTTTAGCCTATTCTATGTACTTTTTCAATTTATATTTCCATCCCATGCCAGTAGGCCTTCCAGGATGCAGGCTGCGATTTTTTTCTGTGTTTTTTCGTTCTTCATCCGGGCCAGATCTTCCGCGTTAGACAAAAAGCCGCATTCCACCAGCACCGTAGGAACAGCAGGGTTCTCCAGCAGGTACACACTGCCCTTCCCCATATGCTGTCTGCCGGTACCGTCTGCAAGCCCCTCTGTCAGGCTCTCTTGGACGGCCTTGGCCAGTTCTTCACTTCTACGCAGCACCTCTGCGTTACCTGACTTGGGATAAAACACCTGTGCGCCCCGGACAGCAGGGTCAGCCGGGAAACTATTCATGTGAATGCTGATGACCGCATCTGCTTCCGATGCCTCGATGATGTTCCTGCGGCACTTCATGTCCTCCAGCTTTCTCCATTTTTTCTCAAGGTTTTCATCTCCATATAAGCCTTCTGCTGTCGTCCTCGTCATGATAACCCGCATGCCTTTTCTTTCCGCTTCTGTCTGCAGGGTCTTTGCGATGGCAAGGTTCAGTTTCGCTTCCTCGGTTCCGTCATCTGCTTCCGCACCACCATCGGGACCTCCATGTCCTGCATCGACAACAAGGGTCAGAGGTACTTTTACTGCCCCGGCCATATATCGCAGATCCTGCGGTCCGGGCACCGTCAGAACCATGGACACAAGCAATAACAAGAATATGATTTTCCTGATTTTCATCAAAAACCCTCTCTTTTTTCGTTCGTCTCAAAAAATATATGTTATACTGTATGTATTCATGCGAAGAAGCAAGGAGACAGATTATGAACACAAGAAGACTATTCAAAGAAGACGTATACCTGCAGGAGACCACTGCAAAGATTACGAACATCATAAAAGAACCTGACCGTACAGTCATTACCCTGGACCAGACCCTGTTCTTCCCGACGGGAGGCGGCCAGAGCTGTGACAAAGGAACGCTGGGCGGGTTTGATGTGGTGGATGTTTATGAGACTCCGGATGAGATTTTCCACGCAATTGCCATGGATGAAGCCGAAGCAGACAAATTGCAAATAGACGATGAAGTTGTCCTGAAGCTGGATTGGACCCATCGTTTTGATAACATGCAGCGCCACTGCGGCGAACACATCCTGTCTGGAAAGTTCTACGAGCTCTACGGTGGTGTCAACCGCGGCTTCCACATGGGAGACGACTACATGACCATCGATATCTCTCTGGAAGATGACCCGGCTTACGATAAAATCACATGGGAAATGGCTAAGGCGGCAGAGCTTGCGACCAACCAGGCCATCTGGGCCAACCTGCCTGTAATTACCCGACATTTCGAAGACAGAAAGGAAGCAGAAAACCTGCCGCTGAGAAAGAAGCTAGCTTTTGATGAAGACATCACCATCGTCTGTGTCGGCGCTATCGAGAACCCTGCCGACTGCGTAGCCTGTTGCGGCACCCACCCTTCTACTTCCGGTCAGGTGGGTATGGTGAAGCTTTACAAAGTGGAATCCAACAAGGGTATGTTCCGTATTTACTTCGAAGCCGGTGAAAGGGCCTTCAGACAGTACCAGGAACGTTTCGATGTGATGACAACATTGGAAAATAAACTTTCTGCCGGATTCGCTGATCTGCTGGACAAGTACCAGGCCCAGCAGGACAAGAACAAAGGCGTCCGCGACGAGCTCTACCACCTGAAGAAATGGGTCGTTGCGAAGGAGATCGACGACATCAAGAGTCAGATGTGCCCTGCTTTTGTCAGAAAGTACGACAAATTGTCTATTAACGATTTATTAGATGTCGGCAAGGAGCTGAAGGGCCTGATTCCGACTGTGGCATTCCTGGTTCACGAACCTTCCAACACGGTCCTGATTTTTACCGATAAGCACGATGCCGGAAAACTGGTAAAGGAAAATGCCGATATCTACGGCGGAAAAGGCGGTGGAAACAAGAATTCTGCCCGCGCTATCTTCAGCAAGGCAGAATATGTGGATACCTTCATTGATTTAATCGAAAAACATATCAGATAAACATGCATGCAAAAAGGACTGCCCGTTGGCAGTCCTTTTGGTTTGACATATGTAGATTTCGAGACGTTAGTTTATTCGTCGTCTTCTACTGCGTATGGCTTTAAGTCTGGGCTGAAGATTAAGTCACAGCCAGTTGCAGCCTGGATGTCTTCCTTTGTGAAGTCTGGGTGTAATTCTGTAACTACGATACCTTCTTCTGTTACTTCCATAACGCCCATTTCAGTGATGATCTTGGAAACGCATCTTTCAGCAGTTAAAGGTAATGTGCACTTCTTCAGGATCTTGTGAGCACCCTTCTGAGTATGCAGCATTACGATGATAACTTCCGGACAGCCTGCGCATAAGTCCATAGCACCACCCATACCAGCAACCTTCTTGCCTGGTACGATCCAGTTTGCTAAGTCGCCGTTTTCAGCAACTTCCATAGCGCCTAATACGGTAGCTCTTACGTGTCCGCCTCTTACTAAACCGAAGGATGTAGCGGAGTCGAAGTAGTTAACTCTGTCTACAGCTGTTACATATACACCACCGGAGTTGATGATGTTTACGTCTTCTTTACCAGGTTCAGCAACTTCTGCCAGACCTGCGAAACCGTTTTCGGAGTGTAATGTTACGATAACGTCTTCTGGAATGTAGTTAGCAACCTGTGTTGGAAGACCGATACCTAAGTTGATGAAATCACCATCATTGAATTCCATTGCGCATCTCTTTGCGATTCTTGCTTTTAAATCTGCCATTTTGGTTCTCCTTCCACAATACCATTTACTACAACACCGGAAACAGCGAATGTATCTGGATCCACTTCGCCGATCTTAACTACCTTTTCGGATGCGATGATCACGTGATCAGCAGCACCTGCCATTACGTAGTTGAAGTTCTTTGTAGCCTTATCGCATCTGAAGTTACCAAATTCGTCACAGATGGAAGCTCTGCAGAATGCATAGTCAGCTCTGATTGGCATTTCCAGTAAGTACTTCTTACCTTCGATTTCCAGAACCTGCTTGTCTCTGCCCAGTTCGTCTTTTTCGAACTGTACTGGAGTACCTACGCCTGTTGGAGTCAGAACGCCGCCTAAACCGTAGTTAGCTGCTCTGATCTTTTCTGCTAATGTACCCTGTGGTACCAGTGTGCACTTTAATGTGCCGTTGATCATACCTTCGCCGATCAGTGGGTTCATACCTACGTGTGTAGCTACGATGTGGTCAACCATACCAGCTTCGATTAATTTACCGATACCTCTTGCAGTTTCAGCACCGTATGCACCCTTTGGCAGGCCAGCATCGTTACCGATTACTGTTAAGTGCTTAACGCCTTTTCTTACTAATGCGTCCATCAGTACTTCTGGGGAACCTGTTCCTAAGAATCCGCCAACCATGATGGTCATGCCGTCTTTTACGCCAGCAACTGCTTCATCTGCAGTCATAAATTTGTTAATCATGTCGATCAGTCACCTTTCTATCAAGAATATTACTATAACTTAATGATTCGTTATAGTTATCATACACCTTTAACAAAGGCGCCGTCAATAGTTGCGGCGCCTTCGAATATTTTGATTCTATTCAGCTAATCTGCCGCTTCAATTATCTGTCTGCGATGTCAGCTTTCTTTTCCCAACCGCGCTTCTGAACTTCCTGCATTACGAAGGACATTACGTGGTCAGCATACTTACCAGGACCGAAACCAGCATCATAACCTAATTCCTGAGCTAATTCGTGGGAGATTCTTGGGCCGCCGCAAGTTAAGATTACCTTATCTCTTAAGCCTTCAGCTTCCATTAATTCAGCCATCTTAGTTAAGTTCATGATGTGGATATCTTTCTGAGTTACAGTCTGGGAAACCAGAATAGCATCAGCGTTTACTTCCTTAGCCTTTGCGATTAATGCTTCGCAAGGAACCTGGGAACCCATGTTGTAAGCTACAACGTTCTTGTATCTTTCCAGACCGAAGTGACCGTGGAAGCCCTTCATCTGGATGATAGCGTCGATACCTACAGTGTGAGCATCGGATTCGATGGATGCACCAACAACAACGATATCTCTACCGATGTTTTCTTCGATCCATTCGCCGCAAGCTACTCTGTCATATACGTCGCCTTCTACCTTAGGTACTACGATCTGAGTGAAGTCGATAGTAGCCTGAGCAGCACCGTATACGTTGAAGAAAGTGTAGCCGTTTGTTAATTCACAGTAGTAAGCTACGTTTGGTTCTTCGAAACCTAATTTTCTTGCATACTGCTTTGCACATTCTTCAGCTTCTTCGCCGTAAGGAACTGGAAGTGTGAATGCCAGCTGTACTTTACCATCGTTTAATGCGTCGCCGTATGGCTTAACTTTTGTTAAATCTACCTGTGTAGTTGCACATGTTGTCATTTTATTGCACCTCCAAATATTTTACTCGTGATCCATGAATAATTCGATGAATGGGTTGAAGTAGTTTTCGCCCTTAGTGCAAACGCCTTCTAAACCGTGACCGCCATCGAATGGACGCTTAACTCCACCGAAGATACCCTTTTCGATTGTGGAGAATAAGCCTTCTTTTTCAACTTCTTCTAACAGAGCGTCAGCCTTAGCTAATACTTCCTGAGCTCTCTTCTGGATAATACCATCCTTCTTGAATTCCATTTCTTCACCGATGTGTCTGCAGTTGTTGAAGATGTACTGAGCGTTTTCGATAGCTAAGTATCTATCCTGCATGAATGGAGTGTGGATAGCTTCTGTTAACATACCTGTTAACAGTAAGGACTGGTTAGTCCATACAGTTACTAAGTTGAATAATGCATCCTGCAGGTGACCCTTGAAGATGTTACCTGTCATGAACTTTGTAGGAGGCATGTACTTTAATCTAGCCTTAGGGAAGATTTCTCTTGCCATCTGAGCCTGGGATAATTCTAATAAGAATCCGTCTTCAGTTTCTGGATCCATTTCGAATGCGTGACCTAAGCCCATCTGTTCTTCTGGGATGTTAGCTAATACAGCGAACTGTTCATTGATGAACTGGGAAGCAGTTACAGTGTGAGCAGCTTCGATTGCATCGTCAGTAGTTAAGTAGTTATCTTCACCGGAGTTGAAGATGATACCGCAGTAACCGATGATAACTCTGGACATGAACTGGTCAACCAGTGTTCTCTGCATGTTGATATCTCTGAACAGGATACCGTAGATAGCGTCGTTCAGCATAACGTCTAATCTTTCTAATGCACCCATTGCAGCGATTTCAGGCATACACATACCGGAGGAGTAGTTACATAATCTGATGTATCTGCCAACTTCTTCACCAACTTCGTCAAGAGCTTTTCTCATGATTCTGAAGTTTTCCTGAGTAGCGTATGTACCACCGAAACCTTCAGTTGTAGGACCGTAAGGTACATAGTCTAACAGGGACTGAGCAGTTGTTCTGATTACAGCGATGATGTCAGCGCCCTGTCTAGCAGCAGCCTGAGCCTGGATAACGTCTTCGTAAATGTTACCTGTAGCAACGATTACGTAGATGTATGGTTCCTTACCTTCGCCGATTGTATCTAAGTATTCCTTTCTCTTAGCGATCTGCATGTCGATCTGTTCGAAAGTCTTAGCGATTGCTGGCTTTAATGCTTCAGCAGCTTCTTCTACTGCGCATGTAGGCAGCTTAGTCAGTTCTAAATTGCCAGCAGCAACTTCTTCAGCGATTTCCTGAGGAGTCTTGCCAGTCTGAACGATAGCGTTACCGATCCAGTAAGCAGCACCTGTAGGTAATGCACCAGCATCCTTTAAGTGGTCAACTAACACGTTTGGCAGTGGAGTATCTACATCGTCAACACCGTCAACACCCAGCAGTCTAACGATAGTTCTTTCTGTGGATACTGTAGTGTGCTTTTCGATGAATTCCTGCATGTCATGTGCAATGTTAGCAGCATGCTGACGAGCGCTTTCAACAACCTTAACGTCAAGATTTAATTTGCTTTTCATCCTTGTTCTCCTTATTTAATGTATTTTTTGGCTCCTTCAATTATCTCCTTGCTGAGTCCCAGCATCTTGGCAATATTCAGAGCGTCTTTAGGTACTTCACCTTGTTTTTCTACTCTATACAGACGATAGTCCATATATTTTGAAATAATATTTATCCTTTCACTAGCCTTTGCATACTGGATTTCACTGTTCAGGTGATTGAAGTCCACATCGGCAAGTCCTCTAACCTGCATGTTGACTACACCGTCCGTTTCCGTCACAGTTTCAAAGTGGGTCGTGAGAAGGGAAATATACGGTTTTTTGATGAGATAGTCCACCAGGGATCTTGTCAGTGCCAGCCCTTCTATCGGGTTGGTGCCTGATGCAATCTCATCGATCAACAGTAAGGTTCTGTCCATACTGTTTTCCAGCATGTATTTCAGTTCTTCCATTTCACTACCGAAAGTGGAGAGACCTCTTTCTACAGACTGGCTGTCGCCGACTAAAATCTGAATG
The DNA here is from genome assembly GCA_017522185.1 of Bacillota bacterium. Taxonomy (GTDB): domain Bacteria; phylum Bacillota; class Clostridia; order Peptostreptococcales; family Anaerovoracaceae; genus Senimuribacter. The sequence continues at coordinate 23,832 of JAFWZZ010000017.1, forward strand.
TAGTTAGACAGGCCCACAGTCGCTTCCTTTGCACCAACAAAGAAACCATACTGGGTCAGAATTGCCGTCTGGCCGGACAATTTCATGGAAATCGTCTTGCCTCCCATGTTTGCACCGGTGATGCATGTCACACCCTCACGGAGCTCAATGGAGACCGGACAGTATTTCTTTCCTTTGGACTTGAGAATCTGTTCTACCTGCAGATTTCTGCCGTCAACGACTCTGATGATATGCTCATCTACAATTTCAGGTTTCACACAGTCGTTTTTCACTGCGAAGACGGCTTTGCCCAGTGCCAGGTCCAAAGCGCCCATGCGATCGCAGTTTGCAAGGAGCACCCCTGCATGCTTGGAGATTTCGATGGAAATCTCTCTGCGAACCACTTCTTCTTCTTCTTCGATTTCACCGTGCAGCACATCCAGATCTCTCATGTGACCAAAGACAACGTCGTTTGCCTTTAACATGAAAGTCGCAGAGATGTGATCCTGATCGACCATTTCTAAATCTTCAATGGCCTTGATTTTTTCGAGATCGGAAGTCTTGGACTTTGATACCGTAATATCAAATTTCGGTGTCAGCATGATACCGTATTCCTTCTTGATTTCCTCTCTCTTCGCTTTCTGTTCCTTACGGATTGCCAGCTCCAGTTCCCTTTTCTTTCCTCTCAGTTCTCTCAGTTTCTCGGAGAACTCATCGTAAATATAAAAGGTATTAATTCTGTCGCGGCGGGGATCCAGCACATCTAACAGATCTGTGGTATCCTCCAAAATATACTCTTCCGGAATCAGGCGTTCATCGCCTTTTACCGTCAGCTGAAGCAGTCTTCTCATGCTGAGCAGCAGACTCTTGATTTCGTAGATTTCAACCACCGCAAGAGTTTGGTTTGCGGAACGATTGATGGAATATGTAACTTCCTTCAATTCCATGAATAATTCCTGAATCTGTTCTACCAGTCTGCCGTTCTCCTGCACAAAGTGAACCATAGACTCCACCTTGTCCAGTTCTTCTCTCAGCTCGTCCTCTTCGCCCGGGAAGTAAGGCTTGATTTCCTTCAGCTGTTTCTTTCCGAAAGGGGTATTCAAATCAATGTTCTGCATAATGAAGTCCAGACCGGTTTCCTGTCTTGTCTTCACGTTTGCAAGTCTTCGGTTTGTTCCCAATCTCATACTCAGACACCTCCAAAACTACACTCTAACATCGATAACCGGAATATCAGGCAGTGCATCCTGCATCGCCTGTCTTAAGGTCTCACTGTCAAAAGTGTAACCACTTGGTGCCCATGGATTTACCGTAATCGCCGCGATTTCAATGTTCTTCAGAACGTTCACTCTGAAGCCCTTCTTTCTCCACTGATTCCAGTCCATCGCACTTAAGAAAATCTTTGTCGGATTCTTTAAGATGAATTTGACTCTCTTCAGCTTCTTCGGATTGATATCTGCAATTACACTGTTGGTAAACGCACCTGGAATATATACATATTCAGTATTATCGTCTATCTCGTCGTCAATATATCTAGCCGCGCCAAGTCCGGTCGTCAGGTCTAACTTTCTGACTTCGCCGTCCTTGCCAATCATCATGATTTTGTCATCAAAGTTATTCTCTTCGATAAGCCTTCTGCCCTGACATTCTTCCATTTCCGGAATAGAATACAGGTTTACAATGTGTGCAGTCTCGTCCACAACCTTTTTCATGCTTCTGGAGAGAACCGCTCCTGTAGACAGGATAATCGCGTCTGACGTTTCCGGAGACGCAATGGATTTTCGGTCAATGGCGCCATCAATCAAAATCAATTCGCAGCCATAACCAAACATTTCCTCACAGACTCTCTTGGTATCCATCGCAGCAGGCGGTCCTGCAATCTGCACGTAGCCGCTGTCTGCAACACGACAGATTAACAAATCTCCCATCGGTGTGGAAAATCTGGTTTTCTTCAGGATTTCCATACCTGCGTCTGCAAGGTCATAGAGCTGGGTTGGAACAGTTACGATTGTGTCCTGATCCAGATAAATTCTAGGTTTTTCCGTTCCGGTCACTAAGTCCTGGGATTCCCCATCTCGACCGATGGAAGTAATGCCCAAAACGATACCGTCATCCATCGCCTCTTCGATCAGGTAATTCATCGCTGTGGTTTTGCCAGCGTTCTTTGCCATACCGACGATGGACAGGGTCTTATATTTAGTTGACAGGTCGTAAAGTAGCCCCATTGTTTATTTCCTCATTTCATACCTATAGGGAGACCGTATGGTCTCCCTAAAAATGGTGTTTTTTTAAATGTAATTATTTTTCGTTTCTTTCGTGTCTTGCTAAGTTAGCAGGTTCCATGGATCTGATTTCTGGACCTTCACCTAAAGCGGAAACACCCTGATACTTGTAAGTCTTCTTACCTGTGCAGTAGTCACACTTGCAAGGAACGTCTGGTAACTGAGGTTCTGTGTAAGTAGTGATAACGCCTTCGTAGTTTCTCAGGATTACCTTGTGTGGAGTCTGGGAAACGATGTACTGAGGCATTACTGGAGTCTTACCGCCGCCACCAGGAGCGTCAACTACGAATGTAGGTACTGCGTAACCGGAAGTATGACCTCTTAAACCTTCGATGATTTCGATACCCTTAGCAACTGTAGTTCTGAAGTGTTCGATACCGATGGACAGGTCGCACTGGTAGATGTAGTAAGGTCTTACTCTGTTCTTAACCAGCTTGTGAACCAGTACTCTCATAACGTGCTTACAATCGTTAACGCCTCTTAACAGTACGGACTGGTTACCCAGAGGAATACCAGCGTCAGCTAACTTTCTTAAACCTTCAGCAGCTGTTTCTGTTAATTCGTTTGGATGGTTGAAGTGAGTGTTTAACCAGATTGGGTGATACTTCTTCAGCATGTTAACCAGATCATCAGTGATTCTCTGAGGCATTACAACTGGAGTTCTGGAACCGATTCTTACGATTTCTACGTGAGGAATCTTTCTCAGTTCGGAGATGATGTATTCTAACATTTCGTCTTCGATACACAGAGCGTCACCACCGGATAACAGTACGTCTCTAACCTGTGGAGTCTTCTTGATGTATTCGATACATGCATTGATATCTTCGATGGATCTAGCACCGTCAGTTTCACCAGCTAATCTTCTTCTTGTGCAGTGTCTGCAGTACATGGAGCACTGGTCAGTTACTAAGAATAAAACTCTGTCTGGATATCTGTGAGTTAAACCAGGAGCTGGAGAGTCAGCATCTTCGTGTAATGGGTCAGCATCATCAGCTTCGGATCTGTGCATTTCAGCTAATGTAGGAACAGCCTGCATTCTTACTGGGCAAGTTGGATCATCTGGATCCATCAGGGATGCATAGTAAGGAGTGATACCTACTCTGAAACCACCGATAACCTTAGCGATTTCTTCTTCTTCTTCTGGAGTCAGGTTGATAACAGCCTTGATATCTTCTAATGTAGATAATCTGTTTGCTACCTGCCAATGCCAGTCATTCCACTGTTCATCTGTAACGTCTTTGAATAAAGGAATATCTTTCCAATTTCTTGCAGCCATAATGTTTTTTCTCCTTAAAAATTATTTACGGTTTTTTTATAGTTGTATGATTATAATTTAACCTTAAAAAACTTGTACAATAACTTGAATATTTGCCACAGCTCCTTTCGGAGCCGTGGACTTGAAAGTTTTTATATGTATGAGATAGTTAATTACTAATTATGCATACATTTCCTGGAATAATTTTCTTAAACCTTCGTGTTCTCTCAGGCACTGCAGAGTGATTTCTGCGTGACCCTTAGTGTAACCGTTACCAACCATCATTGTAACGTCTTTACCAACACCTTCAGCACCTAATGCAGCCTTTGTGAAGGAAGTAGCCATGGAGAAGAAGTATACCAGACCATCATCCTTACAAGCTAAGATAGAAGCCATTTCAGTGTTTTCGATGTTTACACAGTTGATTACGATATCAGCTAATTCACCGTCTGTTAATTCGGAAATCTTGTTGTACAGACCAACAGCATCTGTAGCGTCGAATGCGAAGTATTCGTCAGCTAAATCTAAGTTTCTAGCTCTAGCTTCGGACTTAGGGGAACCAGCAACGCAGATAACCTTACCAGTTACGCCAGCTCTCTTCTTTGCTTCGTATAAGCACAGCAGACCGGACTTACCGCCGCCACCGATAACTACTACAGTATCGCCAGGCTTAACCAGCTTAGCTGTCTGTGCAGGAGCACCAGCAACGTCTAATGCGGATAATGCTAAACCTTCTTCCATATCTTCTGGTAACTTAGCGTAGATACCGGACTGGAATAAGATAGCCTGACCCTTAATGTCAACCTGGTCGATTTCAGGTCTTACTTCTAAGATTTCTTCGATTACTAATGGTGTCAGGGACAGGGATACTAATGTAGCAATCTTGTCACCAACCTGTAAGTCACCAACGTAGTTTTCGCCGACTTCCTTAACAGTACCGATCAGCATACCGCCGGAACCTGTCCAAGGGTTCTTATGCTTACCAGCTTTTGCAACGATGCCTAACATAGTCTTCTTGATTTCTTCGATATCGCCGCCAGCTCTTCTTTCGATTTCAGTGAAAGAAGCGGAGTCGATGTTCAGAGTCTTAACATCAATCAGAACTTCGTTGTCATAAATTTCCATAGTGTTATCGATTACGTCAGCTGGCTGTGGTAAAACGCCTTTTGGTTCGATAACTCTGTGTGTTCCGTAAGGGCATCCTTTTTTCATAATAATCATCCTCCTAAGAATATAAAAACTTTTAAATTATATGCCATTATGACAAGGCATAATTATTTACTATATTCATTATAGTCCAGCCATACTTTGGTGTCCACCTTTTCTACTTTCGGCCTTGGAAAATCTTGGGTTTTTCAAGGCTTTTGAACCGAAAACGGTTCAGTTTCCAAGGGTGACGCCAAAGTCCTGCTGTCTATATCATAGTTTGTGTTGGGTTCAAATTAAGCGTACAGTTCAGCGAACAGCTTCATGATTCTTTCGTCTTCTCTCAGAACAGCCAGAGCTGCTTCAGCGTGACCCTTTGTATAGCCGTTACCAACCATCATGTTAACGTCCTTACCAACACCTTCAGCACCTAATGCAGCCTTTGTGAAGGAAGTAGCCATGGAGAAGAAGTATACCAGACCTTCATCCTTACATGCTAAGATGGAAGCCATTTCAGTGTTAGGAATGTTAACTACGTTGATTACAACGTCAGCTAACTTACCATCTGTTAAGTCCATGATTTCGTTGTACATGCCAACAGCATCTGTAGCGTTTGCTACTAAGTATTCGTCAGCGCACTTTACGGACATAGCTCTGTTGATGGACTTCTTGAAGCCGTCTACACAGATAACCTTACCGTTAACGCCAACCTGCTTTTTAGCCTGCCAGCAGCACAGGATACCGGACTTGCCGCCGCCACCCATGATAACTACTGTATCGCCAGGCTTACAGATCTTAGCAGTCTGTGCAGGAGCACCAGCAACGTCCAGTACGGACAGAGCTAATTCCTTTGGCATATCCTTAGGCAGGATACCGTACAGACCGGACTGGAATAAGATAGCTTCACCCTTTACGTCAACCTGGTCGATTTCAGGTCTGATTTCCTTGATTTCTTCTAACTTTAATGGAGTCAGGGACAGGGATACTAATGTAGCAATCTTATCGCCTACTCTTAATTCACCTTCATAGTTAGGGCCAACTTCCTTAACCTTACCGATCAGCATACCGCCGGAACCAGTCCATGGATTCTTGTGCTTACCAGTAGTTTCAACGATGTTCATGATGATCTTCTTGATTTCTTCGATGTCACCGTTTGCTCTTCTTTCGATTTCAGTGAAAGAAGCGGAGTCGATGTTCAGAGTATGAACGTCGATCAGAACTTCGTTGTCATAGATTTCCATTGTGTTGTCGATCTTGTCCGCTGGCTGTGGTAAAACGCCCTTTGGTTCAAGAACTCTGTGGATACCTAAAGGATGGCCTGGTTTGTAATCTCTTGTAATCATTTTTGTTTGTCCTCCTAAAAAAATATATAATACTTTTAATTTACTCTTAACATTGACATTATAATGCAAAAATTCCAATCATGCAAGAACCCATTATTTCCAATGTGTCCGCCAATTATTATTTTGCCTTTTGAACCGTTTTCGGTTCATCTGTCATTTTATCGAAACCGGATAGCCTCAAAAGGATTAAATCTGGTATTTCTTCTTCTTCCGCACCAGCTGGGTCTGGCTGATACCGATAGCCTTTGCAACCTTTCTCGTGGACCCGTATTTCTCGCAGGCATGACGGATAATATTCTTTTCAAAATTGTCCACCATCATCTCCAGATCCATGACTTTGCCGTCCGCATCGGGCAGTGCACCGAAATCCATAGATGCCCCCTCAAAGACCTCCGTATGCAGCTCCCGCATCACATCCAGCAGCGTAATACGCTCACCCTTGGCCGAAATCATCAGCCGCTGCACCACATTTTCCAGCTCTCTGATGTTGCCCGGCCAGTCGCACTGTTTCAGATATTCCACTGCATCCGGATCCATGATTCTGTGTATTTGGAATTTTTCGTTATACTGACGCAGGAAGTGTTCGACCAGAGCGCCGATGTCCCCACTTCTCTCCTTCAGGTTCGGCACTTTGATGCTGACCACGTTGAGACGGTAATACAGGTCTCTCCGGAAGGCGCCTTCTTCCACCACAGTCTCCAAATCCCGTTCCGTACTGGAAACGATGCGCACGTTGGTTTTTACCGGCTCCGTGCCACCCGTTCTGTAGAACTCGCCGTCCTGAATGACCCGCAGCAGCTTCGCCTGCATGTCAGGCTGCAATCCGCTGATTTCATCTAACATCAGGACTCCGTTATCCGCCAGTTCGAAATAGCCCTTGCGCTTTTCTCCATTTGCATCGGGCTCTTCCCGCCCAAAGAACACCTGCTCGATGTCATCGGACGCAATGGAGGCGCAGTTGACTTTGATAAACGGGTGCATCTTCCGGTTGCTGTTTTTGTGGATGATGTCTGCAATTTTGGTCTTGCCGACGCCGGTATCTCCGGTGATCAAAACGTTACAGTCGTACTTCGATACGGTCAGAACTTCATCCAGCACCGATGCCATGGCCCGGCTCTCGCAGACAAATTCGTCCAGCATGGTCTTACGCTGTCCGGAAGCCTCCATAAGTCTGGTTTTACGGTTAATCGGATAAGCCGGATTGTCCTCCATCTGCCTGCTGGCCAGGCGGGCCTTCTCCAGATATGGAATCATGTCTTTGATGATCTCGATGTCGAACTGCTCGTAGGCCTCCAGGTAACCGTCAGCACAACGGATGTCCAGCTGCTTGGAGATGGATTCTGTGATATATAAAGCGATGTTGTAATTGTTAATCAGGTTGGCGAAAACTACAGTGCCGCCGCTTTTGGCCGCCAGAATGTTAATGGTCTCCGCCCCTGGAATATCAGCGCAGTTGATGGACAGGTCGAAAGCCGAGCGCGCATTCAGGTTTTCCAGACACTCCATCGGCTTCAGGATATCGCCGTAGTGCACTTCGTTAAAAGTCTTCGCGATCAGTTCGTTCATGGATCTGCCCTGGAGCACCATGTCCGTGTTTTTATCCAGCAGACAGACCACCTGGGCGTCCTCCCTCGCTACCTTTCGTACGGCACAGCCGAACAAAAGATTAGACAGCAGATTGTTTCCCACGATCAAAAACTTCTTCTTACCAACCGCAGTGTTGGTCACACGATACAAGGTTCCGGATTCGTTAAAGGCAAAGAGCAACAGATTGATGGGAACACCTTCCGGTTTTCTGACCAGAGGCACTTCGTTATACAGAATGGCATAGCCTTCCACCTCAATCTGCCCAAAAGCCCTGTCGATGGAAACGATATTGTTAATATAAATCGGCACGGACGCCAGGGATGCATTGCATACCACTTCTTCGCCGGGCTGAAAGCCTTTGCTGTTATCGTATTCCTTCCCGATTTCCGATACGGTCCCGTAGAACAGGCCTCCGGTATCTGTTACAGGATTATGCAGTTTTCCGCGTCTTATGACGATGTCCATGATTTTTTGTTTGATACGCTGGTCATTATCATTGGATTCCATGCAGATCTGCTTGAAACTGGTGCCCTCCACGTGGATTCTTTTGATGTCCACGCGGATTTCCTGGGGCATGATGGTTCTGGTGTTGTCCAGCCGCCATGCTGAGGTCGGGAGCACATGCTGCGGCTCCAAAACGCGATTCATTCCATAGCTCTGTTTCATAATCGTTTCACTCCTTTGGAGACTGAACCAGATTCGGTTCGCCCCTTCGTTGGTTCAATGATAAACCAAGCCGATGTTTTTTGCAATTGTTATTTACATATTTAGAATATGGGAGTATACTTGTGTTATAAAATTGTACAATTGAAAAGGAGAATTAGACCGATGGACAACAAAATCACATCTTTAATCAGAGTAAGAATGTCCGCTAAGGATGCACACTACGGCGGAAATTTAGTAGACGGAGCTCACATGGTTCACTTATTTGGTGATGTAGCTACAGAATTATTAATCAAGTGCGACGGAGACGAAGGTTTATTCTGCGCTTACGACAACGTAGAATTCTTAGCTCCAACTTACGCTGGCGACTACATCGAAGCTTACGGTGAAATCACTAAGATTGGTAACACTTCCAGAAAGATGACTTTCGAAGCTAGAAAGGTTGTTGTTACAAGACCTGACATCAGCGCTTCCGCTGCTGACTTCTTAGAAGAACCAATC
>JAFWZZ010000018.1 GCA_017522185.1 Bacillota bacterium
GATATCAAAAGAGGCTAGAAAATCTAGCCCCTAACGAATACTATCAATATATTTTGACAGGCAAATATCCAGTTTTCATGCAAGGAACGGAAATTAACCTAAATTAAAAGCTCCGTGTCCTTGACATAGGTAGTAGTTTATCCATTTCCATATACACTTTTTGAAGAATTTTAGAATTGTAGTATACTTATCCCGGCACGGCCCCGTTCTCACAGACTGTACAGACAACGCGCACAGTTTTGTGAAAGGCTTAGGGGCAATCATATAAGACAAAAGAAAAAGACTTTGGCTAGAGTTTGATACCAATTTTATCAAACTCCCCAAAGTCTTCGTTGTCTTATCTATGATTGCCTAAGGCTTGAACAACTGTAAGCGCTGTCTTGTACAGTCCGCCTACATCATGCCGCCCATACCACCCATGCCGCCGCCTGGCATTGCAGGAGGTGCATCTTCTTTGATATCTACGATGCCGACTTCTGTCGTTAACAGGATTGCGGATGCAGATGCCGCGTTCTGCAGTGCGGAACGTGTTACCTTTGCAGGGTCAACGATACCTGCTTCGATCATGTTTACGTATTCTTCTGTCGCTGCGTTGAAGCCTACGCCTTCCGGGCTGTTCTTCACTTCTGCAACCACTACGCTGCCTTCGAAGCCTGCGTTTTCAGCGATCTGTCTAACCGGTTCTTCCAGTGCACGAAGCACGATCTTAGCACCTGTCTTTGCGTCGCCTTCCAGTGTTTCCACGTAAGCAGCTACGGTTTCGATGGTGTTGCACAGAGCAACGCCGCCGCCTGCTACGATACCTTCTTCTACTGCAGCCTTTGTTGCGTTCAAAGCGTCTTCAATTCTCAGTTTTCTTTCCTTCAGCTCAGTTTCGGTAGCCGCACCGACTTTGATCACTGCTACGCCGCCAGATAACTTCGCCAGTCTTTCCTGCAGCTTTTCCTTGTCGAATTCAGATTCTGTTTCTTCGATCAGACCCTTGATGCTGTTTGCTCTTGCTGCGATTTCGTCCTTGTCTCCGGCACCGTTTACGATGACTGTGTTGTCCTTATCAACTTTGACTGTGCCTGCCTGACCCAGCATATCTACAGTCGCTTCTCTTAAGTCGTAACCTACTTCTTCGCTGATAACAACGCCGCCTGTTAAGATGGCGATATCTTCCATCATCGCTTTTCTTCTGTCGCCGAAGCCAGGCGCCTTCACTGCTACGCAGTCCAGTGTGCCTCTCAGCTTATTCAGTACCAGTGTAGTCAGGGCTTCGCCGTCAACGTCTTCCGCAACAACCAGCAATTTTCTGCCCATCTTCAGAACCTGTTCTAACAGAGGCAGTAAGTCCTGGATGTTAGAGATTTTCTTATCTGTTAATAAGATGAGAGGGTTTTCTAAAACAGCTTCCATCTTGTCTGTGTCTGTTACCATGTATGCGGACAGGTAGCCTCTTTCAAACTGCATACCTTCTACTACATCTAAAGTAGTGCCTAAGGATCTTGCTTCTTCTACTGTGATAACGCCGTCCTTGCCTACCTTTTCCATCGCTTCTGCGATCAGCTGGCCAATCTGTTCGTCAGCTGCGGAAACTGCAGCAACCTGCGCGATGCTTTCCTTTGTTTCAACCTGCTTGGAGATGGTTGCGATTTTTTCAACAGCCACTTCAGCAGCGCCCTGGATACCTCTTCTCAGTACCATTGGATTTGCACCTGCAGCCACGTTCTTAAAGCCTTCTCTGATCATGGACTGTGCTAATAAGGTAGCAGTCGTCGTACCGTCACCTGCAACGTCGTTTGTCTTAGTTGCAACTTCCTTTACCAGCTGTGCGCCCATGTTTTCTACTGCGTCTTCCAGTTCAATTTCTCTTGCGATAGTCACGCCGTCATTGGTGATCAGCGGGGATCCGAAGGCCTTGTTGATCAGCACGTTTCTGCCCTTAGGTCCCAGTGTAATCTTCACTGTGTCAGCCAGCTTATCTACGCCTGCCTGCAGTTTTCTTCTCGCGTCTTCGCCGTAATACAAATCTTTCGCCATTTCTCTCTACCTCCCAAAATTATTCTACGATTGCCAGAATATCGGACTGGTTCATAATCGTATATTCACAGCCGTCATACTTCACGTCTGTGCCTGCAAACTTGGAGAATACAACAGTGTCTCCAACTTTTACTTCCATCGGTTCGTCCTTTGTGCCAGGGCCTACAGCAACGACTTCTGCAGTCTGTGGTTTTTCCTTGGCTGTGCTTGTCAGGATGATACCTCCTACAGTCTTTTCTTCCGCTTCCAGCTTCTTGATGATGACTCTGCTGCCTAACGGTTTTAATCCAAACATAATTCTTACCTCCTGATATATATTGATTTTGTTCTTTCTTGCATAACGTTAGCACTCTAACATGCAGAGTGCTAATCTATTTTCTATTGTAGGGCTTCAACCCGCTTGTGTCAACCCTTTTAGATAATTCTTTGACCATTTCTTTCGGCATGATTCTATACGATTCCCCTTACTTCTACGTTGACCTTTACTACGTTGAAGGCAGTCATGGACTCGACCATTTCTGCCAGTCTTTCCTGGTAAGTAATCGCTGTGTCCCAAAGCTCGCTGCCGTCACGGATGGCGATAGCCACGTCAATCATCAGGTTATCCGGTTCCGTGTTCTCATAGACGCGCATCACGCCTGCCACCCCTTCTGTCTCACGGGCAACGCCTTTGGCGATGTCAATCATGACCATGTCGGAGATGAAGAATTCACCCATGTAACTGAAGGTCGGTCTTACAACGGTCTTCTCGGAATACTCAGCCTTGCCAAAGTGTATTCCTTTGAAGATACGCATCGGATCCAGGAAATAGCCCGCGAAGTCACGCTTCAGCTGGAGCGTCGGCACGGGAATGATGTGCTTGCCCAGGACGTGACGCTGCTTGTCGGCGATTTTGCGCTCCTCCTCACTGGTAATGTCCTCGATGTAGATTCTCTCGGAAACTGCAGGAAGTCCCAGTCTGGCCACGATTTTATCTGTCATACGGTCACTGGTACCGATAATCAGCAGACTTTCCGGTGCCATCTCTTTGATGGATGCCGCCACGGATTCTGCGTGGTCATCCAGCGTAAACAAAGCCGTTTTGATGGCGCCCACCGTGGTCTTTTGACGCTTAGCGGAAATTCCCGCCTCTACCCTGTTCTTATAGATGAACAGGCCGTCGTCTATGATGCTTTCTATATTCTTTTCGCGGCAAAGATTGATGGCCTGATAAGATTTACCTGTTCCACTTTTGCCTGTCAATGTATAAACTTTCATCTTTACTTATCCTATACCTTCTGTTATAATGATATTCGTATTAGACATGTCTATAAGGAGGTAAAATTATGGCTTACAAAATTACAGATGCTTGCATCGCTTGTGGTGCATGTGCAGCAGAATGTCCAGTTGAAGCTATCTCTGAAGGCGAAGGTATCTATGTAATCGACGCTGATACTTGTATCGATTGCGGCGCTTGCGCAGGTGCTTGCCCAGTAGATGCTCCAGTAGAAGGCTAATTCAAAAATATAGGCTGTTTCTTCGGAAACAGCCTTATTTTTTTATCTGTCTGTCTTTTTATGAATGTCGTTCATATGGTAAGCCAGCGAATGCAGACTGTCTGATAACTGTACGTTTTCCAGTGCCACGTGTTTCGGCACTTCGATATCCGTCGGCGCAAAATTCCAGATGCCCTTTACCCCTGCGAAGGAAAGCTTGTCTGCAACCTCCTGTGCGGTATCTCCACCTACACAGATGATGCCGATGCTGATTTTTTCTTTTTCCACGTACTCTACAATGTTTTCATAGTCCATAATCGGAATGCCTTCCAGCTCCGTTCCGATCAGCGCCGGGTTAATGTCAAAGGCCCCATACACTCTGAAGGCCTGCTTGCTGGACTGCATGTACTTGGCGATGGCATGGCCCAGGTTACCGGCACCGATAATGACCATCTTATACTCCTTATCCAGGCCTAAAATGGCGCTGATTTCGTCATACAGACTGTCCACGCTATAACCATAGCCCTGCTGCCCAAACCCTCCGAAATTGTTTAAATCCTGGCGAATCTGGGATGCTGTATAGCCAATCAGTGTGCTGAATTCTTTGGAGGAAATCTTCTCCACACCCTTTTTTCGAAGCTCGATCAGGTATCTTCTGTATCTTGGCAGACGCTTGATGACCGCGTTTGAAATTTTTGTATTCTTCATGCTGCTCCCCAACCTGTTCTACATAATATAAAAGCCCGTCAGTGCTGACGGGCTGCTATGCGATTCTATTATTCGCACTGTTCTTCAACGTATTTAACTAAGTCGCCAACCAGCTGGAACTTCTCAGCATCTTCATCCGGAATTTCGATATCGAATTCGTCTTCGATCGCCATGATGATTTCAACTGCGTCCAGGGAGTCAGCTTCTAAATCCTTCATCAGGTTTGTGTCTAATGCTACGGCGGATTCTTCCACGCCTAACTGTTCTACGATGATTCCTTTAATTTTATCAAAAGCCATAATTAACCTCCATTGTCGTTTTAATTACAAAATTATTATAGTTGACCTCTATATGTATTGCAAGAAAAAATTGAAAATTTCTGACATTAAAATTCCATCCAGCTCTCGTAGGCCGCGTCCAGTTCATCCTTGTAAGCCGTGCTTTTCGCGCTTAATTCGTGGAGCAGTTCGTGGTTCGTCAGGTTTTCCGGCTTGCACATTTCCTCTTCTGTCTCGGCGATTTTCGTCTCCAGTTCCTCGATTAAAGCTTCCAGCCGTTCCTTCTCACGACGCTGTCTTCTCTCTTCAGCTTCCTGCTTTTTCTTCAGGGCACGCTCTTCCGCAGCGGACAGCATGACATCTGCGCCCTGGCTGATCAGCTGCTGCTTCTCTTCTGCGGCCATCTCCTTCAGGTACTGCTTTCCTGATGCGATGGAAGCCTTCTTCTCTACGTAATAGTCGTATGCACCCAGATATTCAGTCAGGCCGTCACGCTCCAGTTCCAGGATTCTGGTCGGAATCTTGTTTAAGAAGTAACGGTCGTGGGAAACGACGATAACCGTACCGGGATACTCCAGCAGGGCATCTTCGAAGATTTCCTTGGAGTCGATATCCAGGTGGTTGGTCGGTTCGTCTAATACCAATACGTTGGCGCCGCTCATCATCAGCTTCAGCAGTGCCAGTCTGGCCTTTTCTCCCCCGGACAAAGATCCTACCTGGAGGAATACCTGGTCGTTCTGGAACAGGAATCTGCCTAAAATGCCACGGATTTCACTATCCTTATATAATCGGTAAGAGTCATGAACCTCATCCATGACCGTAGACGCATCGTTTAATAACAATTGACCCTGATCGTAGTATCCGAACTTGACGTTATGTCCGATCTTCAGGTAGCCGTCTGCAGGAGAAAGCTCCTCCATCATGATGCGCAGCAGAGTAGTTTTGCCCACGCCGTTGGGCCCCACGATACAGATTCTCTCGCCTCTCTTGATATCAAAGCTGACATTCTCGAACAGCTCTCTTCTGGTCACCCCGAATCCGAAGGACTTTGCCAGTCCTTCCGCAAAAAGCACATCGTTACCGCTCTGGTATTCCTGACGGAAGTGCAGTTTCATCTTCCCCAGTTCCGCCTCCGGTCTTTCGATGCGTTCCATGTGTTCCAGCATCTTCTCACGGGAAGCCGCACGCTTGGCCAGTTTCTCCGTGCCGCGTTCTTTGAAACGGCGGATCATGTCTTCCTGTCTGCGGATTTCTGTCTGCTGCTTATTGTATGCACGCAGCTGGGCTTCACGAATGGCTCTCTTCTTCTCCGCAAAGGCAGAATAGTTGCCTTCGTAAGCATGGAGTCTGTGATGCTCCACCTCAAAGATTCTGGTCGCCATCTGATCCAGGAAATAACGGTCGTGGGAAACCATGATGATGGTGCCCTTGTAACCCTTCAAATACTGCTCCAGCCACTTCAGGGTACCGATGTCCAGATGGTTGGTCGGTTCGTCCAGGAACAGCAGGTCCGGCTTCTCCAGCAGGAGGCAGGCCAGTGCCAGACGGGTCTTCTCCCCGCCGGACAGGGTGCTGATTTTCTTGTTATAGTATTCTTCGCCAAAGGCCATGCTGCTGAGAATGCCGTTGATTTCACTCTTGTAAGTGTAGCCGCCCTTTTCCTTGAAGTCTTCCTGCATATCGGTAAGACGCTGGATCAGACCGCCGGCCGCTTCGCCCAGGCGGTCGATTTCCTCAGAAATGCGGTGCATCTCCTCCTCCATGGCCTCCAGGTGGGCAAAAATCCTGTGGATTTCCTCCAGCACGGTATTTTCTTTGTTGAAGTTGTCTTTCTGTTTCAAATAACCGATGGTGGTGTTCTGGGAAACATAAAACTGCCCGCTATCAGCCGGCAGCCTGCCGGACAGGATATTGAGCAGTGTAGTCTTGCCGGCACCGTTGGCGCCGACAATGCCGATGCGGTCTCCTTCGTTGACGTGGAAGGAAACTTTGTCCAGAATCACATCTACACCATAGGTTTTGGTTAAATCCTTTGCTGATAAAATGATCATATTCTGTCTCCGGTTAAATTGCCAGGTTCGGGAAAGCGTCCAGATCCAGCTGGTCCGCACCCTTCTTCTGGTACTGGTAATATGCGGCACATCCGATCATGGCCGCGTTGTCTGTGCAGAGCACAGGGCTCGGCACATAGAGCTGAATACCCTTTGCCGCGCAGGCTTTCTCTAAATCGCCGCGCAGTTTAGAGTTTGCCGCAACGCCCCCTGCCAGCACCAGCTTGTCCTGCTTATGCTGCACGGCTGCGTCTACCGCCTTCTGCACGATAACCTCGATCACTGCCGCCTGGAAGCTGGCCGCTACGTCAGGCACGTTGATTTCCCTGCCTGCCTGTCTTTCGGTATTCAGGTAGTTCAGCACCGCCGTCTTCAGACCGCTGAAGCTGAAATCCATGCTGCCCTTTTCCAGATATACACGCTTGAACGGAATTGCCTCAGGGTCGCCCTCTTTCGCTATCTTATCGATTTTCGGGCCGCCCGGGTAACCGAGGCCGATGACGCGGGCAACTTTGTCGTATGCCTCGCCTACGGCGTCATCCCTGGTTCCGCCCAGTACTTCACATTCTCCATAGTCCTTCATGTGCACGATATTGGTGTGACCACCGGACACAATCAGGCTCATGAAAGGCGGTTCCAGCTCCGGATACTCGATGAAATTGGCGCTGATATGGCCATGCATGTGGTTGACACCTACCAGCGGGATGTCCTTTGCGAAAGAAATTCCCTTCGCAGTCGCAACCCCCATCAAAAGTGCGCCTACCAGACCCGGTCCGTAAGTCACGCCCAGCAGGTCGATATCGTCCAGTGTCACGCCTGCCGCTTCCAGGGACTGATCGATGACCGTGTTCATGTTCTGCAGATGATGTCTGGATGCGATTTCCGGCACCACACCCCCGAAGGCCGTGTGCACATCAATCTGGGAAGAAATGATGTTGGAAAGCACCTGTCTGCCGTCTGCCAGAACGGCCACACTGGTCTCGTCACAGCTGGATTCAATTGCCATGGTCAAAAATTTTCCGTCTTTCATAATGTTCCTCTTCGTTGTTTTACCGCTTCGTGCACTTGTCCTCCGGGCCCAGAAACCTGCAGTTCTCACAGGACTGGTAATCTGCCATGGAGAAGGTGTCGAAGTCGAATCTTCTCTCAAAATGACTGCAGCGGGTACTGATTTCCATGAACCCGCCCGTTTCTTCCATATCGTAATAAGGTCTTGCTGTCATCACATTGCCTCCCTTCTGACAAGGATATTCTTGTCAGGGCAGGCTCCGAATATGCATCAGCATCCGAGACCCTCTTCATTTTCACTGTCTCTCCACATGATAATGGCGTCTTCCCCATTATCCGCGTAGTATCCTTTGCGGACGCCGGCTTCCGTGAAACCGAACTTCCTGTACAATGCCTGCGCCGCCACATTTCCGGCACGGACTTCCAGGGTATGTCTCACAAGTCCCGCCTGCATGGTAGCCTTCAGCATGTGATAGATGAGCAGGCTGCCGATGTTCTTTCTCCGGTAATCGGGAGAAACCGCCACGTTGGTGATGTGACCCTCATCCACGATGCCCCACACACCTGCATAGCCCACCACATGGCCTTCCACCTCTGCAACCACGTAAACGGCCCGCGGGTTTTCGCTCAATTCATAGACCAGGGACTCCTCAGACCAGGGATCTGCGAAACAGATCACTTCCAAAGCCGCAATGTCCGCCGCGTCGCTGACTACTCCTCTTCTGATGATTACTTCTGTCGTTTCTGCCATGTCCGACTCCCTATCTCGCCTTGAATCTTGCTATCTTGGCCGCACGTTCACGGACCAGACTGCCGTCCTTCAGCTTCTGTTCTGCTTCCGTAGCACGCATGTACTCCGGCTGCAGATCGACCGCTGTCACCGTCTCGTTCTTCTCCAGTTTGTCAAAAGCCGCCCTCGCCGTCATCTCTGCAGTCTGGTAGCGGTCTTCTTTAGCGGCTTCCAGAATGACAAAGGATCCTGCCGCTCTGGCGATTTTTTCTTTGAATTCCGCCAGCTGTTCACCGTATGCGTCGATGCCGTCGCCGTAGAACATGATTCTGCCGGCCGGTGCCATGCCGCAAGGTGCATCATCCAGACGATCCCTGATGCAGGTTTCGATGGCCTCCAGAACGTCAGTCAGCATATACGGACCGCTTTTCAGGATGTCCTCGCCCTGTTCATCAAAGACGCCGCCGTAGACCTGTCCGCGGCGGGCATTGAAAATCGGTGCGACGATGGTCACGCCGTCGCACTTCAGTTTGAACGCATCCAGAGTCGGCACACCGATGGCCGGAATGTCCAGGGCCTGGGAAATAGCTCTTGCTGTGGAAACACCGATTCTGATTCCCGTAAAGGAGCCCGGTCCCACAGACGCCGCCACGGCCGTCATGTCTTTCTTATCTAAACCCAGTTTATCGATGAGTCTCTGTGCCATAGGCATCAGGTCCTTCAGGTGGTTCATTTCCTCTGCGGAAACTTCCATAGCCACCTGACCGTCGCCCTGAATAATCGCACAGGAACCCACTGGTCCTGTTGTCTCAAGCGCTAAAATGTACATTGATAGATTCTCTCTCCTTCTTTTTCACCGTATTCGATGAAGATGCAGATGGTCTCTTCCGGCAGGATTTCTGCCACCATATCTGCCCATTCCACGATGGAAACGCCGCCGGCATAGAAGTATTCTTCCGCGCCGATTTCAAAGAGCACTTCCGGGTCTGTCACTCTGTACACGTCGAAGTGGTACAGGGGCAGTCTGCCGGAATGGTATTCACACACGGTGGTAAAGGTCGGACTGGTGATGCGCTCTGTGACGCCCAGTCCTTCCGCAATATATTTGGTCAGGGTGGTCTTCCCTGTTCCCAGGTCTCCGATCAAAGCCACCACATCGTTTGGTTTCAGCTTTGCCGCCAGCTCATGACCAAAGTTTTTCGTATCTTCTTCGTTTCTAATGATGATTTTTCTCATGCATTATGCCTCTTTATGCAGGAATCCGGAGATTCTCTTATATACAAAGAACGTAATCACGGCATTCAGTCCCGCCTTAATCAGGTTGAACGGAATGATAACCGGCACGATCATAGCCAGTACGGCTTCTCTCGGTGCACCCATATAGTGTGGTGTTACCAGGATGTTCATCACGCACATTACGGCAGTCGCGATGATTACGCCTGCTGCCAGGGCGATGATGGCTTCTTTCTTTGTCTTCTTGTGCTTGTAGATCGCGCCTGCAGTCACTGCGAACATGCCGGTCGCGAATACGTGCATCACGAAACCGTAAACAAAGTCGCCGCCCAGCATGAATGCCTGGATGAAGCTGACGATTACGGTCAGGATCACGCCTGCTGCCGGTCCGAAAGCAAAGGTTGTAATGTAAATCGGCACGTCTGCCGGATCATATACTAAGAATGGTGCTGGTGGAAACGGTATTCTGATCAACAGTACCAATACACAGGAAATTGCGGCCATCAGGGCCATTTTTGCTAATCTGCTTGTCTTCATCTTATCTTCCTTCCTCCGTCAAAACAAAATCCTTCTGTGTCAACTGATAGATTGCATCTGCATAGATTTTCGTCATGGTCAGCAGACGGTCCAGAGACAGACGCTCGTCCTTCTGATGCATCCGGTCCTCGTCGCCAGGGAACAGGCCGCCAAAAGCCACCACGTTCTTTGCGCATCTGGCGTAAGTCGCACCGCCGATGACCATGGACTGGCTCTCCGTATCGCCTGTATGTCTGCGATATACATCCACTAAGGTCTGAATCATCGGGCTGTCAGGCGCCATGAAAATCGGCTCACGGTCCCTGCCTCTGATGAGACCCATATCGAATCGGTTAATGACCGGCAGAATCCCTTCGTACACCTGCGCACTGGTACAGCTGACAGGATATCGCACATTGATGGTCAGATCCACTGCCTGCTTTTCCAGTTTGATGACACCTGCGTTGAGGGTCAGTCTGCCGGACGCCTCGTCTGCAAATCCGCAGCCGATAGCATCACCGTTTAAGTCAAATCCAATATATTTGTTATAGAAATCCACGAACACGTTGACATCATCGCTGGCGAAGTTGAGCCTGCCAAGGAAGGCCATCAGGATGGAGATGGCATTGAGTCCCGCTTCCGGCGTTGCACCGTGGGCGGATTTTCCTTCTGTGGTCAGTTCCAGAGACTTGCCCACGCCTTTGACGTGGAGTCTGTATCCCGTCTCTTCACGGAAGTCTGCCGCGTGTTCTTTGATCTGTTCATAAATCTTCTGGTCGTCTGCCTTCACTACGGCTCTGGCCTTTTCCGGAACCATGTTTGCCGCGCTGCCGCCGGATAAGCTTCTCAGCTCCAGGCCGCCGCTATTTGCCTTCGAGAACTTCTTTGCGATATCAAAGGTCAGGACGCCTTTCTCCCCGTGCAGCGCCGGGAAATCGCCGTCCGGTGTAAATCCGTAGTCCGGCATCTTCTCCTTGCGGAAATAATATTCCATGCCGCTCCAGTTGGTCTCCTCGTCCAGTCCCAGAATCAGACGGACCTTTTTTGCCGGCTCATAGCCCGCATCCTTTAATGCCTTCATGGCAAATAAGGCCGCAATGACAGGACCTTTGTCGTCTGTCGTTCCGCGACCGTATATATAGTCTCCTGCGATAGCGCCGTCGTAAGGATCGAAAGTCCAGCCTTCTCCCTCGGGCACCACGTCTAAATGTCCTAAAATGCCTACGGTCTCCTCGCCGTATCCGAAGTCGATATGGCCGCCGTAGTTGTCCACGTTCTTGGTTTCAAAGCCCAGTTCTTCTGCTAAGTTCAGCGTGTACGCAAAAGCATCCTGTACGCCTTTCCCGAAGGGATAAACCTCTCCGTTCTTGGTCATGACAGGATTTGAAACAACGCTCTTTATAGAAACAAGGTCTTGCAGACACTGAATCTGCAAGTCCCTGTTCTTTTCTACGTTCCGGATATAATCCATTCTTATACAGCTTCTACGCCTGCGATTTCAGGATAGCTTTCCTTCAGAACCTTTTCAACAATACCCTTCAGAGTCATTCTTGCGCCTGGGCAGCCTGCACAGTGACCCTGCAGTCTTACCTTTACGATAAGGTCTTCTGTCAGTTCAACGAACTCGATATCGCCGCCGTCTCTCTGCAGGATAGGTCTGATTGTCTGTAAAGCTTCAATAATCTTCTGTTCCATTTTTATTTCTCCTTTTGTTTTATTGTTTTTAATTTTTTGTAAATACGGAAATATACATTCCGTCTTTTATCACGTCTACGTTAATCGGTTTCTTCGGTTCACCGGCTTCGTCAAAGGTAATATGACCAGATGCACCCTCGAAATTCGTCTTGGTCTGAATTGCTTCTTTCACCGCATCCGGTTCTGTGCCGCCTGCCGCCTCGATGGCATTGACTGCGATGAGGTAAGCGTCAAAGGCCAGTGCCGCCTCTTCCGTCGGTTCTGCATCCAGGTATTCTTCCTTATATGCCGTTACGAACTGGTCGTAAGTGGATGTGGTATCGACTTCTTTGTCCTGCACCGCTTCCTTATGGCTTACCAGATCGGATGCCACGGAAATTCTCAGGTTCGGATGCTCCTTTGCAAACTGCAACAGATCATCTCTGTTCCAGTCTTTTGGGCCGATAAAGTCTACCTTGTTCATGCCCAGCTCATCTGCCTGCGTCAGGATGCTTTGTGCTGTGGTCAGGCTGACCGGCATGAATACAGCCCTGATGTTGGCATCTTTGATCTCCGTCAGGAATTCTGTATAGTCGTTCATATCTTCCTTCAGGTCAATGGTCACAGGTACGCAGTGCTGATCTTTAGTCAGTCTTCTCATTCTGCCCTTAAACTTGGATACCAGGTCTGTAGTTGTATCGTCCTTTTCCATTCTGATGACAGCAGCATGCTTGTACTTCAGTTTTTCCACCACATAGTGGGCAAGGGCTTTCCCCTGGCTGGCATCTGTAAAAGACACACGGAAGTAGTACGGGTTGTTGGTCGTAATCAAAGGATTGGTCGGTGTCATGGCAATGGCCGGAATCTTTGCTTCACCCAGAATCTGGCTGGCGATCAGAGTTACCGTATCACCATAGCTTCCCAGTACGACGGACGGTTTCTTCGCAACCAGGTCGTTGACAGCGGTTTCCGCTACATAGATACTGCTCTGGGTATCGGCATAGATCAGCTCGATATCCTTGTCCAGCACGTTAGGCTTCAACTTATGTGCCAGCTGTACGCCGCGTACTTCTTCATTGCCCATCTTACTGTCGTTGCCAGTCTGGGGCTCCAGAACACCGATTTTGATGGTCTCTGTCTTGAGGCCCGTTTCTTCAAAAAACGCCGCCTTAAAATTGTTATATGTGGTGCAGCCTGTCAGTGCCGCCATGGCAAACACCAGGACTGCTGCAACTGCTATATTTCTAATCTTTCTCATAATAATCCCTGTCTTTCTGTGAACATATGTGTACACCTTATTATACGTTTTTTGGGGTGAAAAGTAAACCTTTTCTGGAAAGAAACTTGTTTGAGCCTTGTTTGAACGACCATTGTTGTGGTACAATACACATATCAAAAGTTTTCAATCTTAAGGAGGAATTAGAATTATGAAATGGGTATGTTCCGTATGTGGTTATGTTCACGAAGGTCCTGAAGCACCAGAAAAATGTCCAATGTGTAAAGTTCCAGCTGACAAGTTCATCAAGCAGGAAGAAGGCAACATCGAATGGGCTGACCAGCACGTTGTAGGCGTTGCAAAAGGCGTAGACCCTGAAATCATCGAGGGATTAAGAGCAAACTTCGAAGGCGAATGCACAGAAGTTGGTATGTACTTAGCAATGTCCAGAGTTGCACACAGAGAAGGTTATCCTGAAATCGGCCTGTACTGGGAAAAGGCAGCATGGGAAGAAGCAGAACACGCTGCTAAATTTGCTGAATTATTAGGCGAAGTCGTAACAGACTCCACAAAGAAGAACTTAGAATTAAGAGTAGATGCAGAAGCAGGCGCTTGCGCTGGTAAGAAAGAATTAGCTACATTAGCTAAGAAGCTGAACTTAGACGCTATTCATGACACAGTTCATGAAATGGCGAAAGATGAAGCTAGACATGGTGCTGCATTTGCTGGTCTGCTGAAGAGATATTTTGGTTAAGCATTCTCTCGAACCTACGGCGTTGCCGCAAGGTTAGAATGCTTGCGATTCCCGTCGGGAATCTGAATTAATAACCATTGAAATTTCAATAAGAAATGACATTATAGAGAACAATTCTGAAAAGAGTTGTTCTCTTTTTTCTTTGCTAAGAAAATGTAAATATGTATCCAGATTTGTGTACTTATCTTTACAACTGGAGTATAATGACCTTATAGAAATAACCTGACGGCATTTTTCGGACGCATCGTTGCATAAAAGGAGGCTGAAATGAAAGAAGGAATCAACAAAAGACTCGTGGGTGTATTTATGCTGATGTTAACTTTGGTATTGCTAACTGGATGCGGAATCAAGGCACAGACTTCCGGAGATGCGATTCAATACGAAGGTAAAGAATATGCAGCTATAGAATATCCGGCAAACGTATTCCGTTATGCCTATAACGGAAACAGCCATTACGATATTGAGGAAGTGGAAGGCATTTATCCAATCGACAGCCCTAACTGGGATATGGTTTGGGATGACGGGACTCTGTACTGTGATAAGAAATATGCAGCCAAGGCGAACGCATTTTATGCCGACGATGAAAATTATGTATGGTATTTGCTGATAGATTATGATGTAGAAGACAAAGAAGGATATTCTGTAGACATAGAATTAACTGCAGATGAACTTGAATATGTATACAACATAGAGAACAAAGAAAAGAATCTTGCAGTATTCTTTGACGAACTCGACAAAACTGCCAGCATCTTTAAAATCAGTAATGACGGTGTAGTAAGGGGAACCCTGTTAATCGGGAAATACAAAAGGGAATGGTACTGGAGAAGTGGCATCATGGATGAGAGCCGGGAAAGTGATGGCACATGTCCCGAATACATACAGCCTCTGCCAGAATCTCTGAGTGACAAGATCTGCCTGGAGGAGTAAAAGATATTTTGGTTAATTACCGGTAATAGAAAGAGGATGAACGCAATTTCATCCTCTTTTTTTATGTTTTTTGATGCCCTCCGGCTGTTGTTGATTACTAAATCGTGGCTGTTCGCAGCAAAAGTGTATATTATATTTGGAAAACATATACACTCCTGTTCTTTTCTCGAACTGCAGGTATACGAAAGCGCCAAAAACTTCAATTTCCGTATACACTTTTTGAAGAAAACAACCAATCGTAGTAACAGGGATAACAAAAAGGGCCTATCCAAAATAGTTTGGGGTCTGAATATTTTGGGGGCACTTTTTAGGGGCTTAAAGTAAACCCTGATTTTCAATCGAGAAGTTTGGGGTCTGGCTTTAGGGGATTAAAGCGAAATTAAAAAGAGAGCATTTGGTAAGGCACTACCATTTGCTCTCTTTTTTCCTTTCTTCTATGATATGTTTGGGACTAATTCAAAGAAAGAAAGGAGTATCTATGAATGATGATATCATACGTTTTTTAGACTTAAAAGATGCAAATATCGAATCTGTAAGTTCGATAATCCGTAAGGGCAAAAGAATCGTCACACTACAAAAGAAACTTATGGTTACATACTGCCCTATCTGCAGTCACAGGATGCATTCAAAATGCATTTACAAGAGAGTACTTAATCATCCAATCATGCAGGATGGCATGCAGCTTTCCATTGTCCTCAACCAACGACGCTGGAAATGCAGTAATCCCGCCTGTCAGCACTCGATGAATGATGAGTTCAGCTTCATCGAACCATACAGGAGAATTACCAATGCCACAGATCTCATGATTGTAAATGCATTCAGGGATCCGTCTCTTACTGCAGCACAGATTGCCAGAACATTCCGCGTGTCTGATACTCATGCAATCACCACATTTGCAAGGTATGTAGATATGCCCCAAAGGCAGCTTACAGAGGCAATCTGTATTGATGAAGTCCATGCGGATATCAATTACAAGTGCAAATATGCTTTAGTTATCCAGGACTTCATATCAGGAGAACCTATTGATATGCTGCCAAACCGCAGGGAAGATGTTACAGAGCCATACTTTGCCAGCCTTCCATTAAGCCAGCGTGCAAGGGTAAAATATCTTGTTACAGACATGTACAGGCCTTACCTTGGATTTGTTGACAAGTATTTCCCCAATGCAATTTCGGTTATTGATTCTTTTCACGTTGTCAAAATGATAAACCAGGAACTTCACAAGTATATCCTAAAGCTTATCCGCAGATACCGTGACCGTGACGAGGCAAATCATGAGGCATTGGAGCAGAAACTTGGCCGCCGTATCGAGTTTACACCTTCCAGAGAATATTACCTTCTCAAAAAATACCAGTGGCTCATACTGAAAAACAACGAAGAAGTAAACTATTCCAAGCCGGCTAAATACAACAAGAAACTCAAGAGATATGTAACAATTGCAGAAATTGAAAACATGCTGTTTGACATCGATCCTGATTTGGCTGAACTTCGGAAGCTGAAAGAAAAATACATCCGTTTCAACAGACAGTTTGGCGGTAAACATTCCGAAGCTGCAGACCGGTTAAGATACATCATTGAAGATTACCGGAACTGTCCTTATCCCATGTTTCATAAAATTGCAGATTCCCTTGCTTATCACCGCGAAGCAATTGTTAACTCATTTATCATGGTGGAACGGCATTTGGAAGGTGAAGAACATATCAAACGTCTTTCTAACGGTCCTGCTGAAGCCCTCAACAGAATCGTAAAGGATATGAAGCGAAACGGGCGAGGCTATCAGAATTTCTCACACCTAAGAAACCGTTTTCTCTTCTCACAGAGAGAAAATGCTGCAATACTTGGTGTGCCAAAACCACTCGAAGAAGTGGCCAATCCTACAAACAAAATCCGAGGGCCTTACAAGAAAAAAGCAAAAGAATAGTCCTACATATGCAAACAGGAGATCTGACGACGAGGTCAAATCTCCTGTTTTTCATATACGTTTTTAAATTTAGCTAGCCCCCAAACTTTTTTGGAGTTAAGCACTTCGGGTACTGTCAGGCCCTAAAGCCAGACCCCAAACTATTTTGGAGAAACCCCAAACCTTTTTGGATACCCCAAAAAGGGGAGATTGAACCGAAAATTCAATCTCCCTTTTTTTATTCGTTCGTTATTCTTGTCTCTTTCCCTTTTTATTACCCCTCAAGCAACTTATTCTCAGGTGTTTTGCATATAATCTGAGTCTCACAGATTCAGCTTAATAATAAGAATTAAAACCGATGTCGCTCAGGTTTAAGCCTGTCTTTTCAAACAGCGTTACATCCCATGCGGTAAATGCCAGCTGTAATGCAGAGTTGGATAAGGTCTGCACGCCGCTGCTTGTCACGCCCATAGAAGAATCTACGGTAAAGTATACATCTTCTTCACCGTCATAAGAACCCGGTGTAAAGTTCGCATGGCTCTGGAAGCCCATGCCTGCGGATTCATACAGCATGATGATTTCAGGTCTTACTGTGCCGGATGCGGTTCTGTTCAGAATCATGGAGATAGAGGTCTTTGCGCCAGAGCTCATTTCATTTGTGCATACAAAACTGAAGTCATCAGTTGCACTCTGATATACGATCGCACCTACACTTGTGCCAGTGGAAGTTGTCAGCTGCTTCTTGATGAATTTGTTGCCGGCAGTATTGGTGCTTCCGGAGCTTGTAATATAGTTCTTCAGGGAAGTCAGGTTCTGGATAACAGGATTTGTTACCGTACCAGAACCGCTGCTGCTTCCACTGGAAGTATCGTATCCGCTGAAACCAATATCACTCAGGTTTAAGCCTGTCTTTGTGAACAGAGTCGCATCCCATGCTGCAAATGCCAGCTGTAATGCAGAGTTGGATAAGGTCTGCACGCTGTCGCTTGTCATGCCCATGGAAGAGTCTACTGTAAAGTGTAAGTCTTCTTCGCCGTCATAAGAGCCCGGTGCAAAACTTGCAGAACTCTGGAAGCCCATGCCCGCAGATTCATATAACATTACGATTTCTGGTTTTACTGTGCCGGATGCGGTTCTGTTCAGAACCATAGTGATGGACGTCTTTGCGCCAGAATTCATCTCGTTTGTGCATACGAAGTTGAAATCGTCGGATGCGCTCTGATATACGATTGCGCCCACACTTGTGCCGCTGGAAGTTGTCAGCTCCTTCTTGATGAATTTGTTACCGGCAGTATTGGTGCTTCCGGAACCTGTAATGTAGTTCTTCAGCGCTGTCAGATTGGAAATTACGGCGTTGCCGCCTTCGTCTGCATCTGCACCGCCTTCATCTGTATCTGCATCACCCTCATCATCGGACGGATCGTCAACTTCCGGCGTTTTTTCACCGAAATCCAGTTCAAAAATTGCCTTCTGGGACACATATCCCTTTGCATTTTCATCTACATCTATCGTAATGAAATCACTTTCACTGGCTAAAACATAGGATACTTCCGCAGTACACATCTTTCCGGCAGAAATATACTTGGAAGAAGCATTATGTATGCATGTGAAGTGGTTTGCAGATTCTCCATTCTTGTCATATACGGCAAAATCTGTAAAATCAAAATTCAGTCCGCCGGAGTAAGCAGTTTCTCCATCACACCAGTAAGTGTAGTTGATAGTAATAACCTGTACGCCAGGATCCTTGTCAACCTGGTTACATCTGTAGTGGTTTGTAACGGAATTAACCTTGAATCTCCACTGTCCCGGAACTTCCCAGACTTCTCCCATCTTAAACTTTGGAGTATTTACAGTTACGGTACAGCTGCCTTTTTTGTATGCAGCTTCTGCATAAACGGTTGCCGTTCCCGGTGCAACTGCTGTAACACCACCGTTTTCGTCTACGGTTGCAACCTTATTATCAGAGCTCTTCCATTTAACTGTCTTTTCCTTTGCGTTTGCAGGATTAATTGTCGCAGTTAACGTCTCGCTCTCACCGGCATTTAATGTAATTTCACTCTTGTCCAATGTAACAGATTCAACTTCCGGAATTCTTACATATACATAACAATATGCAGACTTGCCGCCAGCTGTCGCTCTGATCTTCGTATCGCCTGCACCGACACCGGTCACGTTGCCGTAAGCGTCTACTACTGCAACTGCAGGATTGTCAGAAGACCAGATGATAGTTTTATCTGTAGCATTTGCAGGGTTTACTGTAGCCGAAAATGCCACGGTTTCATCTAATTTCATATATACGCTGCTCTTTCCCATAGAAACAGAGCTTACCGCTACAACTTCAGGTGTCTCTGGCTCCGGAGTCGGAGTTGGCGTTGGCGTTGGAGTTGGCGTTGGAGTTGGCGTTGGAGTTGGTGCCGGATCCGGTGTTGGGGTAACCGGTACGTTCTTCTGCTTTACCGTAATTTTGCAAGTCAGCTTTTTCTTGCCTGCTTTTGCAGTAATTGTCGCTTTTCCTGCCTTCTTTGCGGTAACAACACCCTTCTTGGATACAACCGCTACACTCTTATTTGATGTCGTCCAGGTAACTTTTTGAGCTGTTCCTTTTACTTTCAGCGTGACCTTTTTTCCAACATATACAGTTGCGGTTTTCTTGTTCAGCTTTGGCGCTTCTTTAACCGTCACCTTGCAGGTATACTTTTTCTTACCAACTTTTGCAGTAATGGTTGCCTTTCCCGCTTTTTTACCAGTTACAACACCTTTTTTGGATACGGTTGCAACGGCCTTTTTAGACGTGGACCAGGTAACCTTTTTCTTGGTTCCGTTTACTTTCAGTTTCAAAGTAGCGCCAACATTGACTGTGGCAGATTTTTTACTGATTTTCACGGTTGCAGCTTCGGCAACTGCTACCGCAGGTGTCTGCTGCAGTAATGGAAGATATACCGGTGTATATACCAGGCTGACTGCCATTACGAAGCAAAGCAATGTTTTCAGTAGTTTTTTCATTTCTTTCCCTTCTTTCGTCGATTGTAAGTCAAATGTTTATCCCTTTGATGAACATTTTCTTCTCTATATATAATACGACTGAAGGATGGAAAATCTTTCAAACATTTGTGTAATCATAAAAAAAGCAGCAAAAAGGCTGCTCGCTGAGCAGCCTTTTGAAATAATACATGTAGCTAATTCTTAAATTGTATAGCGGTAGTTATACTGATATTCTACAGAAATACTGGAAGTTCTCAGGTTCACCACTTTTTTCGTGCCTTTTTTCAGTGTGAATGTCATGTATTTCATGTCATAGGCATCCATGTTAATTGGTTTATTGTAGAACTTCTGCTGGCCAATTAGCTTTCCATCTGCATAGATGGAAATACGAATCCAGTTAAACTTGTTCGCATAGAAAATTCTGTCGTTCAGAACCAGCGCCTTATACTGCAGTTTTCCATTGACATAGCTTACAGATTTCTTTCGCAGAACTGGTCCGCCATAATCATCAAAAGATGTGCTTGGAGACCAGGTCTTCTGATTCTTTGTAACCTTCTTATAAACCTTGCCGCTGAAATCACTATAGTATTTTTTACCGTTTCTCTTGCCAAAGGACTTGATTTTGTAATACTTCTTTGCACCTGTTTTTAAACCCGTATGTGTCCAGGATGTGGTCTTGCCGCTTTTGATAATCTTTACGCGCTTGTACTTTCCGTTCTTACTGTTTGCCGCATAGATCTCATAGCCAGATGCTCCGTTCACCTTATTCCAGGATAACTTCAAAGCCTTGGAGGATGTCGTCGTCGAAACTTTCAGTTTTGGCGCTTTTGCTTTCGCAGATTTCATGGATTTTTCGCCAGAAGCGGCTACCCAGGTGTAGGTCTCATAATCTTCGTCTTCAGATGCAACAGGAGCTACAATCATGTAGGTTGCCGTTACGCCGTAAGGTACATTTTTGTCGATAAGTGTATGTTCATATTCGGAATAGAGCTCTTCTCTGGTTCCAATCTTCTTCCAGGTATTGTCTGCAGATGTTTTGCGGTAAACCGTATAAAGGTCTATAGTGCTGTCGTAATATACATCATCACGGTCACATGGATTCGTCCAAGTAACTTTGATATTCCCGGTATTTGTTTTAGAAAGTGTCATTCCAAAGTCCAAAGTTCCTGTAATGTTGGACGCATAATCGCTGTAATCACTGGTGTACAGAACACCGTCAGCATATCCCAGTGACTGCATTGCATAACTTCTCTTTATTTCAGTGGACGGGGTTGTATCTACCCAGCTTTCCGCTGACCCGTCATTTACCGTACCGATCAAAGTATAACGATCGGTTTTTTCGTTATAACTAAAAATATGATAGCCTGCTGCACCTGAAATGGCTGTCCATGTAACTTCATAATTAGATCCGGATGCATTGACATCTTTGATCTCCGGAGCTTTGATATAGGTATAATCCATCGTTTCTACAGTAGAGCTTACTTCGTAAATCTCCTCATCATCCCCGTAGTACGTTCCTCTTGCCAAAATTCTGTACTCATAAAAGCCACCATACGCAGTCGTATCATCGGTATACTCAAATTCATCCTCCCAAGCGTCCCATTCTACTTCTGCGATGTTCTGCCACTCTGTACTACCCGCGTTTTTTCTCTGCACATAAAAAGTGTCTCCGTAGAATTCGGCATCCCAATCGCAAGGATTTTCCCATGTCAGGTTGACATCTCCTCCCACCGTTCCGACGAGCTCCAATTCAAAAGATGAATCTGCCGACACTGGCTGCGCACAGAAAAGCATTATCAGTAGTGATAAAACCGCCATGCGCACAGATAGTTTCGCTGTGATTTTTTTCATACTTTCCCTTCTTTCTAAGTTAACTTATATTTGTATTGTATCATAACATCCTCAAAAATAGCTATTTACAAAAACAGAACGAGGACGAACGCAGGTTCATCCTCGTTTTACGCCGCTTATCCATTAAAGCCTGCAGACCATGATTCCGTGATCTCAATCATCCCGCCAAAAATGGCTTTGTAAAAACTACCATTTTCCTTAAACTCATCAATCATCCATACATCGTCGACCAAAGATAAGTTTATTACACATGTAGTTTTGTAGGTTTTCTTTTCTAACTTAGTACATTCTTCGTCTAATGCCTTCATTGATATTTCATTTGCTTCTTCATCCGTCATTTCTCCGAATGCCGCAGCAAAGGCAGCTGTCAACATTTCTTCTGCAGCAGCCTCAAAAGCTTTACCTAATTCATAGGTAGTAATCTCTACTTTCACAGTTGCCTTTTCGCCATCAATATTTTCCTCTACTATATTGTATTCAAAGCCGAGAATCTTGTCAGCAACTGTTGCACCATATCCATCAAAACTTTTAGCAAACGCATCTACCTTTCCAGAATAAACTGCCTGTGCTGTTTCGTTGTCTTTTGCTTTATATGCTGTCATGAACTGATCTACTGTTTCGGTTGGACTTACGGTTCCGCAACTACACATCGCTAATATCATGATTCCCATAAGAATTGTTATAAATATCTTTTTCATAATATCTCCTTATCTTAACTTATATCTGTACTGTGTTCCATCAAAGAACGTAATATTTACAAGCAACGGTTTTTGGGATGTTTCTACTTCCTTAGGGCATTCAACCAATGCATGTACACCCCTTTTTTCCAGTGGTGCTATATTTGTTATATTTGCATAAGTTAAATCTCCATCAGTGTCATCAGCAACATTGAAACCATCATAAGTGTAGCCGTCATTATAATCTACAGTAACACTATAAATTTCATCACATACCATATCTTTTTTCTGCAGATTTTTTACAGTTAAGTCGACATGAACATAAACATATCCATTATCTGCAGCATAATATGTATAGTACGATGTTTTAGTATCCGGATCTAATTGATATGTAGTTTCAATTTTCTCTACATTAAACTCATAGTTTTCTGTTTTAACTTTGTCACCAATTTTAAGGTCATAAACTTGTTCTTCCGTCTCTACAGAATTATGTTCAATTTGAACCATCGGTTCTGTGCCCGGTGTCTCCGCAGAAATTTCTGCTTCCGTTTCTGGCTGTTCAGTTAGACTCTGCGAAGAATCACTCGCAGAAGTAACCGTACCCTTATTCCCACATCCGGTCGTGCAAAATATAAGTACCATTATTAGCATTATTGGTATAAATTTCTTCATCATAATGCTCCTTTTCATATAATTTGCTATTTAATTTTATAAGAGAACTGATAAGGACAATCTTCAAAGTCGGTACCATACTTAAAGTACTCATCAAAACCAAAGTTTAATACTGCACTCTTATAGTTTCCAGCCAACTCGTTAGGAATTTCTGCATATAAAACATAGCTTACGGACGCTAAAGGTTCGATAGAATAGCAAGAAGATGCGTCTTCTACTAAGAATTCGTCGATTTCATATTCATATCCATCCACAACCAGGCTACCTACAAACTCAGCATCCAATTCCTGCTTAGATACATTTTTCAGGCTTCCTTCAATGTACATGTATTTTTTTCCACTGTTTTCATATAAACCTGTTGTGGTTGTAAAGCTACCGCTTGTCTTACTGAACTTTACCTCTGGCTTAACATCATGGCCTTTTACTGTCATTTCTACAAAGTCAGTTGTAACCTTATCACCCTTTTTTACTTCCTGCTGCTTAGCCACAACTTTTTCCACGAAAAGGTTTCCTTCGGTTTCTGCATCTCTGGTTGCTGTAATGGCATATACATAATCACATCCATTTACATCGCCGTCTGTGTACTCGAACCCATCATTGAATCCAAAAGTTAACTCGCAAGTTGTAAATTTTTCTAAGACTTCATCTGGAACCATCGCCGCTAAGAAGAATGTCCCCTGGTTCTTAGAGGCAAGTTCGTATTCGAAACTATCACCTACACCCACATAACTTGAGCCTTTGTAGGTTTCACCACCATCAAATACGAAGTCAGCTTCAAAGTTTCCAACGTCTGCCGTTGCAGAGCCCAAATTCTTAATTGTACCTACTAAAGAAACATAGGACTGTCCATCCTGCGCTTCATAGCTCATAGTGTTTTCAATCGGTCTCTTTACGCTTCCATCTTCATTAATGGTAGAGCCTCCCTCTATGTTATTCAATCCTGCGATAGATGATACTTGAATTTCAACGAAGTCCGTTGTAATAGTATCCCCATAATTCACTTCTTCAGCCCCACAAGAAGCCAAAGAAAAGCATAATCCTAATGCCAAAACAAGTGTCATTATTTTTTTCATGTTTTTCCCTCCTAACTAATATGGTTTTACATTTTACAATCCACAAACATCCCCTTGTATTTCTGCATAGTGTTTCACAAAGACTTCCACTTTTATTACGAAATACATATCTAAATTATATCTTTGAAAATGAATTGTGTCAATCGCATACGTGATTGACACAAGCCATTCTTGCTAATTACAATTAAAGCAAGCCTGTATATAATTCGAAATTTTGCGAAAAGCACATTAGACGCAGCAACATCCACATTTACGGAGTACAGGTCCATTCTGTCTGTAACACTTGGAACCGTAGCCAATAAATCGATCGTTTCCTTTAATTCATCAGCCAGTGTGCTTCCGTTTGTCAGGTTCACCGGAGCCTTTGTTAATACAAACTCATAAGCATCTTCATAGTAATCATCATCTACATCTGCAGATGGGCCTGCAGGATATTCTTCGAAAACAATCTTCGCTGTGCCTACAGGAATGTATTCTGTATCGTTAAATGTACGTCCTACTCCCAGAGAGCCAGCATACAGATAACACTCGTCTAACAGGTTACCGTTCTTGTCATAGCAGTAGAAGTATTCACCCCAGTTAGATCTACCTTTTATACCATGCTCTACACACTTGAAAGTAATCTTCATTCTGTTTTCCGGATCATCCTGTTCACCGATTGTGTCTGGAATCACAACCTGAACGTTTTCCCAAGGTGCTTTTACTGTAACCTTAATCTTATATACTTCCTTGTTGTGGTCGTTTGTCAGTCTTACATATGTAGTACCTGTCTTCTTTGCTGTCAGTGTCAGTTTTGTCTTGTTACCGTTCCACTTCTTGCTCCACTTTGCAGCTACAACATTCGTATCATCAATGTGGTAGCAAATTTCCTTTGTACCAACATATGTAACATTGATAACCTTCTTCTGGTTTGCCTTTGTAAAGGTTACATTCTTTGCATCTGCGGAGATACGGTTCTTTCTATGGTTGCAAACATACTTTTTCTTGCCAACTTTTGCAGTGATTTTTACTTTCCCTGGCTTCTTACCTGTTACAACGCCCTTCTTGGACACAGTCGCGATAGACTTGTCGGAAGTAGACCATTTAACAGCCTTCTTTGTACCCTGCATTTTCAGTTTCAGAGTAGCGCCTCTACGAACAACTGCGGATTTCTTGTTGAGTTTTACTTTTGTCGCTGCTTCTGCAGTTGCAACAACTGGTGTGTTTTCAAGCTGTGGAACCATTACCGGCGTATACGCCAGGCCGATCATCAGCGCGAAGCATACCGACACTTTTGTAATTTTTCATGCCAAACATCCTTTCTGTAAATGTTTCAATATTATGGCGAAATCAAAAACGCCGTTACCAGTATACACCTGATAAGCATAATATGTCGATTATAAGGATATACAAAAAGGATGTGCCGCGTTGACACATCCTCATCATTCGATTTTTTGTTATTCCGCACCCGGCAGATCGGCGCTGCCTTCTTCCGGTGCCTCTTCAACCTTAGGCTTTTTATACTTCACAGAAGTATCCTGATCTGCTACCTGCACCCAGGAATTGCCCACGGTCAGTTTAAACTCGTTGCCGTCGTTATCGACAAAGATGGTTCTGGAATCCAGGTCTTCTCTGGACCATGTACCCTTGACAACCTTACCGTTGGTGAACAGTCTTGCCTTGCCGCCTTCGCACATGTCGATTTCCAGTCTGCCCTTGCTGTCATAAGCATAACTGCTTACACGCTGCACCAGCACGTTGGATACGGCAATCTGCTTGCCGGTTTCGTGGTCGATGTAAGGTTCGCCGTCGATGTAGCGCAAATACTTGTTGGTTTCCGCATCGTAAACGTATTCACATTCGGATGCGCCGTAGTCTACCATGATTTTAATTGCGCCTTCGCCGATGCTTTCTTCGCCTTCCTCTAAGAACTTGAAGGCTCTGATCTTCTTCTTATTCTTCCACCAGCCGCGCTCTTTGATCTCTCCTCTGACTTCGGACCATTTAATATAGGAATCGTGCGGACCTTCCTTATCAGCCACGCGGTAGAAGTCTAATCCGCTGTTCATGGCGTTGATATACGGAACCACGTCGCTCATCAGGTAGTCTCTTGCCGCAGGGCTCCATCCGTGTGCCAGGAAGATCCCCTTGTATTCTCTTGTCAGGTCAACGAAATACGGTCTGGTACTTCTGATTGGGCCGAATTCCTCTGGGAACTTGCTGTAGTAAATGGCATTCAGTCTGCTCTGCTGACCTTCAACCGGAAATTCATAAACCAGGTCTGCCTTGGACAGCCAGGACTGCGGAATTGCATCCCCTACATTATCGATGGATACAACCAGCGGTCTTGCGGGATACTTCTTCTCACGTTCCACGCCGGTCAGCGGGCTTGTGTAAGTTACCACTTCCGGTTCCGGTGGAGCCGGTTCTTCCTTCTTGCAGCCTGTCATCAGGCATACTGCCAGCACACAGAGCACCAGCACGATCAAAATATTTCTCTTCTTCATCTTACAACTCTCCTATCGCTTTTAAGAGTTCCTGTATGTCCGTAATCTGGTTCACCCTTCCACGAAAAGCAGCACTGCCGTGCTCGCCCTTCAGATACCAGCCTACGTGTTTCCGCATTTCACGGACCGCGACATACTCTCCTTTTAGAGCCATTGTATCACGTAAATGACGAATCATCATCTCTTTTTTTTCGTCACGTGTCGGCTTCGCAGGGATTTCCTCGCCACGCCACGCTGCGTTCAGCTCCCGGAAGATCCACGGATTGCCCAAAGCGCCCCGGCCCACCATGATGAAATCACAGCCTGTCTGATCAAACATCCTCATGGCAGACTCTGCATCCACCACATCACCGTTACCGATAACCGGGATGCTGACAGCTTCCTTTACCGCCGCAATCTGTGACCAGTCTGCCGTGCCGCTATAGTACTGCTCTCTGGTTCTTCCGTGGACTGCAACCGCCGCCGCGCCGCCGGCCTCAATGGCCTTTGCCGCTTCCACCGCACAGATAGACTTCTCGTCAAAGCCGATACGGATCTTTGCCGTCACCGGCTTGCTGCTGTTCTTCACCATGGCACAGATCAGGTCGTGGATCAGGTCGATGTTCTTCAGCAGGGCGGAACCCTCGCCGTTCTTGACGATTTTCGGCACCGGACAGCCCATGTTGATGTCTAAGATGGCGTTGTCACGGTTGTCCAGTTCTCTGGCCGTAAAAGCCATGATATCCGGTTCACTGCCGAAGACCTGAAATGCCACCGGCTTTTCCGCCTCGTCGATGTGAAGCAGCTTGTCTGTGTTTTTATCTTTGTAATATAATCCTTTGCCGCTGACCATCTCGGAATATACCAAAGCCGCTCCCATCTCGCGGCATAGTCTGCGAGTGGGAGCGTCTGTAATTCCTGCTAATGGAGCCAGAAAAAAAGGATTCTCAAGTTGTACGTTTCCGATTTTCAGCTCTTTTTTCATGTCTATTTTCCTTTACAAGGCTTGTTTGGCTTCTTGTTCTTCTGGTAGATGATTTCCAGACCTTCCAGTGTCAGCATCTTGTCTACCACGTCGATGCAGTCTACGCCGCCGTCGATGAGGGTGGATAAACCGCCTGTCGCAACTACGGTAATCTTCTTGTCTTCTCCGCAGATTGCAGCCAGTTCCTTCTTCATTCTCGCTACTATGTAGTCCACCATACCCATGTGGCCGTAAACCAGGCCGGACTGCATGGACTGAATGGTGTTCTTGCAGATGGTCTGTCCCGGTTCTTCCAATTCAACCTTCGGCAGCTTGGATGTCTTTTCGAATAAGGCATCAGATGTAATCTTCAGGCCCGGTGAGATAGTACCGCCCAGGTACTCTGCCTTATCGGTAATCGCACAGAAGGTTGTCGCCGTACCGAAGTCGATGACAATCAGCGGACCACCGTATTTGTGGATTGCGGCTACTGCGTTTACGATTCTGTCAGCACCAACCTGCTTTGGATTGTCATACTTGACAATCAGGCCGGTCTTGACACCGGATTCCACGGTAATAGCACGTCTGTTGAAATACTTCATGGACAGGTGCTGCAGCGTAAACAGCACGGATGGCACTACGGTGGAAATGATTACGTCTTTGACATCTGTCGTCTTCAGACCTTCGTACTGGAACAGCTGGTTTACCAGCATGCCATATTCATCAGCACTCTTTCTAGGGTCTGTTTCGATTCTCCAGTTGGTGATTAACTCTCCGTCTTTAAATACGCCAAGTACGATGTTACTGTTACCAACGTCAAAAGCTAAAAGCATTGTTTTGTCTCCTTACTTATACATAAAATCACAATATTTATTTTACAACTCTGTCCAGTCTCTTAAGAGCCAGA
Organism: Bacillota bacterium; assembly: GCA_017522185.1. Taxonomy (GTDB): domain Bacteria; phylum Bacillota; class Clostridia; order Peptostreptococcales; family Anaerovoracaceae; genus Senimuribacter. The sequence goes on from JAFWZZ010000018.1 coordinate 28,087, forward strand.
GCCATAGTCAATCCAGGAATCACGCGGTTACCGGTGATTTCGGCGCCCAGAACTTCGTTAATCCTCTTCAATCTGTACTGCACAGTATTGGTATGGATACCCATAAATTCTGAGGTCTTGCCGCTGTTCATGCCTGCGTCTAAGACGAAGGTTTCCAGTGTATCCAGCAGCTGTTTTGCCTTGTTTTCTCCCATTTCTTTGCGGAACGGTTCCAGAAGATCCATATAGTTCTTCTTCAGGTAGCCACCCTGTACCTGCAGGTTGATGCAGTTGGACACCAGCGCCAGCTCATACTTCGTGAACACGCGCTTGTATGGGAATACGTTTTCCACAAAGGTCCAGGTTTCGCTGATCAGACGGAACGCATCGCCGGCACCTTCGATGCCATCGATACCGGTTGCATGGAAGATTCTTACCGTCTTGCTTCCTTCCTTCAGCTTTTCGAAGAGCTTCAGGCAGGCCGCCTTCTGGCTGCCTTCGTCATCCAGCGGCTTTTCGCCTGCCTTCAGAATCATGCCGTAGGTTTCTTCCCCTTCCGTGATCCGCAGCACCTCGATATGCTCCTTCTTTTCGAAATCGCTGATGGTGCTGTTGCACTGGTTGTTTTCGATACCCTTTGCGTAGAACACGCCCAGCAGGTTTTCTGCCTTGATGTCCATCTCGTCTTTCAGGGAATATGCCAGAGACTTGTTGCCTCTGATTAAGGCTTTGATCAGTTCCGCACGGAGGTCACGTTCCGGTGTGTACTTCCACATACCCATGGCCAGCTCGATGATTTCTGCCAGCTTTGTGATTTCTCCCGCGGAGTAGTTGTCTTCATTGTCGACGATGAACAGGAAGTATTTCTCCTTGTTGATTGTAATCGGACCCCAGTAGGTCAGCACGCCGTTGACGTCAATAAACGTATAGATGCCAGCCTTTTCCACGTCTCTCTCTTTACCCAGACGGATCGCATCTGCGATGGTCGCCTTCTGACGGGTCTCAATGGAGAGAATCGGGTTGAAGTCCTTGGACAACAGGATCACCTGGAACTCGTTGTTCAGGGCCGCCTCGCGAAGGGCACCCTGGAAAGTCTTATGTTTTTCAAAGTTCAGAAGGTGATAAATCGTATTGTTAATCAGGCTGTTCTTGAAGTTATCGCCGTACAGCAGCTTGTCCATAATCTGTTCGATGGCGTCTGCGTACTCAGCCTTGTTGTTTTTTGGAATGACGATCAGCGGAAGTCCTACCTGCTCGGCCGTTTCGATGACTTCGCTGCCTACGCTGGTCAGACCGTTTTCCAGGTGGAAAACCACCAGCGCGCTGACACCTGCCTTGGCAAAGCCCTTTACGACTTCGCACTGCATTTTCTCTTTCCCAGCCATGCCGTAGAATGAAGTGAGCACGATTTGTTCTCTCACGCCATTATTCTGCAGGGCAGTTTCCACGCCTGCTGCGTCCATGACGGACACAGAGCGCACGCGGTTTCCAATATTTCTCTTTCCTGCTGCCAGAATGCTAGGGCTGAACGCTTCTAAACTCAAGCAATCATTTACAGTTATCTTCATGTTGTACCTCTATTTCTCTTCTTCGGTTTCTGTCTCTTCTGACTCTTCTTCCGGCAGGCTCAAAGGCGCTTCTGCTTCCACGTCTGCTTCCGCCTTGTCAGCGTCGGCATCAGCATTGGCATCTGCATCTTCTTCTGCCATGTAGTCCTCGTCATACTTTGCCAGTTCCGCAGCCAGTCTTTCCTCTTCTTCCTTGCGGATTCTCGCAAATTCTGCCGCTTCTTCTTCGTTGATTCTCTGGATTTCCGCATCCTTTTCACGCACCTGCTGTGCCATGCCTTCTGCGTCGATTTCTCCAGTGTATAACGCTTCGAACTGTTCGCCGTCTAAAGTTTCGACTTCTAACAGGGCCTGTGCAACTCTTTCCAGTTTATCCATGTTTTCTGTCAGAATCTTCACGGTATCTTCGTATGCTGCTTCGATGATGGCCTTCACTTCGTGGTCGATTTCGGAAGCAACACCTTCGGAGAAGTTCTTTCTTGTGGAGAAGTCCTTTCCTAAGAAGATTTCGTCGGAGTCACTGTAGTTTACAGGACCGATTTTTTCACTGAAACCATACTTCGTAACCATGCCTCTTGCGATTTCTGTAGCCCTCATGATGTCGTTGCTTGCACCGGTACTGATATCGTCCAGTGTCAGCTGTTCCGCAACACGACCGCCCAGCAGATGCTTGATGGCGTTGATCATGCCTTTCTTGGTTTCGTATGCTTTGTCCTTTTCTGGCAGGGACATGGTGAAACCACCGGCACTGCCTCTTGGGATAATCGTAATCTGGTGAACCGGGTCGGACTTCGGTAAGGATCTCATGACTACCGCGTGGCCTGCTTCGTGATAAGCCGTCAGCTTACGTTCTTCGTCGCTGATGACTCTGCTCTTCTTCGCAGGGCCTGCCATAACCTTCGTTGCCGCCTCTTCGATTTCTGCCATTCTGATCTTACGGCCGTTTCTTCTTGCCGTGATCAGTGCAGCTTCGTTAAGCAGGTTTTCCAGGTCAGCCGGTGTGAAGCCCGGTGTTCTTCTTGCCAGAATCTTCGGAGATACCTCTTCAGATAACGGCTTGTTCTTTGCATGAACTTTGATAATTTCTTCTCTGCCCTTGATGTCCGGAATGCCGATCACGATCTGTCTGTCGAATCTGCCCGGTCTCAGCAGTGCAGGGTCTAATACGTCTGGTCTGTTGGTTGCTGCCAGGATGATGATGCCGGAGTTTTCTCCGAAACCGTCCATTTCTACCAGCAGCTGGTTCAATGTCTGTTCTCTTTCATCGTTGCCACCGCCCAGGCCTGCGCCTCTCTTACGACCTACGGCATCGATTTCGTCGATGAAAACGATACATGGCGCGTTCTTCTTCGCCTGATCGAACAGGTCTCTGACTCTGGATGCACCTACACCGACGAACATTTCTACGAAGTCGGAACCACTGATGGTGAAGAACGGTACGCCCGCTTCTCCTGCAGTCGCCTTGGAAACGTAAGTCTTACCTGTTCCCGGAGGGCCTACTAATAAGATACCCTTTGGAATTCTTGCGCCTACTTCGTTGTACTTTCTAGGATCCTTCAGGAAGTCTACTACTTCTTCCAGTTCTTCTTTTTCTTCATCTAAACCGGCCACGTCATCAAAGGTGATGTCTCTGCCTTCACCCTTCTTGTACATTCTGGCCTTGCTCTTGCCGAAGGCGAACGCCTTACCATTGCCACCCTGGTTCATCATCATATAGAACAGGAAACCCAGCGCCAGTACCATGATGATGGTCGGCAGGATGCTCAGAAGCACGCCGCCCTTGCTTGGCGGCGGTGCCTCTACTGTCAGTTTATCTTCCTGCATCTGCGGATAAATATAGGTTTCCTGCAGGTGGTTCATCATGACAGTATCGTTCACATAGGTGAATACGCTCTTATCCTTGCTCAGCTTGGCTGTAATCTTGGTATCCTTGATGGTCACCGCAGAAACCTTGCCCTGTTCCAGGTACTGTGCCATCGTAGAATACTTGACCTGCTTCATGCTGCCGCCGCCGTTTGGGTTGTAGAAGACCGCCACGGTGAGAATCAGCACAAAGATCAGTAAGTAAATGCTAATATTCTTTGCAAATTTCTTCAATTTCTCTTTTCTCCTCCCATTTTTGTATGTCACAAATCAAAATTTGTTGCTTGTTCCTAAATTAAGCATCTAATTTTATCACAAATCACAAATTATTTCAATACAAATCACCTTTTTTGTGTCTGGACACAGTTTAAATTTCGAACAAAACCTGCCTTTCCCCTGATAAGGCGTTGCCCACAGCACATCGTGGCCGATTTTGACCAGTTGTACCTGGTCTCTCTGGTCCTTTGGAATCTTCCTGTCCACGAAATAGTCCTGTATCTTCTTGCGCTTTCCGCCATCCATGGCGATGGTGTCCCCCGGCTCCCGGGCCCCAAGGACAATGCGCTCCACAAAACCGGCACCATACGCCGCTTCCATCTGATCCGCATCAAAGGCACCATGGCTGTTTTTGTCCAGTCTCAGATTGCGGTATGCATCGGCTGACAGGACCTGAATCTGCAGGCGGCCTGTTTCGTTCTTTTCTTCCGCCAGAAACACTTTGATGTCGTCGTAATTCTTTGCAAAGCAATAACCCTTGGGCAGGTCTACTGACGCAGAAGGATGCCCGTGGAAGACGATTTCCTCACACTTTGCAAAATGTGTGTAAGTCAGGTCCTCCGTCAGGCCGATTTCAGCAAAGGCTCTTGCTATGACGCGCTGCCGGATGCTTCTGTGCAGCGTGCGCAGGCCTTCTCCATCCAGCAGGATGCTTTTCTCTGTCTTTTCCCTGCAGAGTTCTTTGAAGGCAGTTCCCGCGGTTTCCCACAGGAACTCCTTGTCTGCGGCGCAACTCTTCCCCATTCTAATCATTGTATCCGTAATATTGGGATTGTATTCCTGTAAGAAAGGAATCAGTTCCAGCCTGATTTTGTTTCTTGCATAAACCGGTTCCAGATTAGTATGATCAATCCTCGGCTGCAGTCCGGCATCCTGGCAATAGGCCAGAATCTCCTTTTTGCGGCAGTCCAGAAGTGGTCTGATAATTTGAAATCCGGTTTCATCCGTGCGGCTGTAGGAAATACCCGCAAGCCCGTCGGTACCTGCACCGCGCAGCATGCGGAACAGAATGGTTTCCGCCTGATCGTCTGCATTCTGTGCAACGGCAATGACAATATCCTCCTTTGGAATCCCTCCTGCAAGCAGTGCCTGCGCCTTCTTTCCAAATGCCTCGTAGCGGGCTTTGCGGCCGGCCTCTTCAGAGGTCATCTTCTGTTCCTCCGCGATGATGTTGCAGTCATAGACGAAGGATGTACATGGCCAGCCCCTTTCTTCGCACAGTCTCTCCACATAGGCCTGGTCCTCTTCCGCATCTCCCGGTCTGAATTTGTGGTTGACATGGACCGGATAAAGCTTCCACTCCTGCGCCTCCGCCTCCCTGCAGAGCACGTCAAAAAGGCACACCGAATCAGGACCTCCAGAGAGGCCTAATACAATGTGCGCTCCTTTTTTACATAAATCATGTTCTTTGATTGTATTGAGAATCTTTTTCTTTACCATGGTTCTATTATATACCACTGGTAACGGTTTATCAAACGTCAATTGCCGCCGTCAGCACCGTCAGATCGTCCCGTTCATGGATGCCATACTTTTCCGCGGCTTTATTGATGACCAGTTCTGCAATCGTCTCTGGATCTCTGCTTCCGAACTCCAGAAGCCTCGACCGCAGCCAGTCGCAGCGAAAATCTTTGCGGTCGCATTCCGTTACGCCGTCTGAAACCATGACAAGAAGATCCCCCCGCTTCAATTTGATGTCGATGTATTCCAGGTCCAGTCCTGCGGTAATCCCTGCCGGCAGCGCCTGCCGTTTCAGCATGGACACCCTTCCATCATGTTTGATGAACGTGGTCGCCGCCCCCATCTTGTAAATCTTCGCCCGGCATTTTGCTCTGTCGATAATGGCAAGATCTACCGTGGCAAAACGCTCTTCTCCACCGGAAGCCATAAGAATCCCGTTAACCGTCTTCATAGCCAGATCCACATCAAAGCCTGCCTGCAGCAGCCGCATCAGTGTCGAGACTACCATCTTACTCTCTTCTGCAGCCTCCCTGCCTTTCCCCATGCCGTCGCTGATTACCAAAGCGATTTTGTGGTCATCAAAGGAAAATGCCGCCATGCTGTCACCGGAAACTGTTTCCGCTGAGTATGAAGCCTGTCCCACGCTGACTTTGACGAGCCTTCCACCTTCTGTCCGCAAAGCAGTTCTTCCCTGCAGGTCCTCCTGCAGACGATCTATCGTTCTTGCCATCCCGGTAAACTGATAGGACAAAATCTGTTTACCTTCCAGCTCCGTACCACAGAGTCTGCTCAGGCTCAGAAAGGCCTCCTTCTTCTTCTGCAGGTCACGACGGATGGCCAGATGCTGCAAATCTCTCTCCGTGAGGGCCTCAGGCAAAAACCGGTTTTCTATCATGTATCCTGCCTTTGAGAAAGTTCCCGCCGGCATCCATATAAACAGTGCCATCGCCGCTGCAAATCCATATACAAACCCGCCGCCTGTTCCGCTTAAGGAAATCAACAAAACGGTTCCTATCACGATTTTCCGATACGTCTTGTCGACCCATGATGCCAGATACCACGCCGTCATCATGCCTACAAGCAGCCATCCATAAATCTGCCACTGGCTTTCAACCAGGCAAAAGGAACAGACTGCAGTAACACCGGCCAGGGAAAACGCTTCCTTCAGGCCTTTGTTGTAAAGCATGGCTGCGATCAGAAACAACCAAAGGGAAAAGACCACTTCGTAAATCCCTATGGCTCCGATAAAAGAAACCGCCATAATTTCCAGGGAAACCGAAATCCGTTCCCTGGAAATACCGCAATGAGGCTTTCCCGTATAAAGGATTTTTGCAATGGTGTTGAAAACTCTGACATAAATGCAGAACGCCATCGCTTCCATGAGCAGAACCTCCGGTTTCATCAGGAATAGCATGTCCACACAGAGAAAAGCGGCCAGATTACACAGTATAAGGACTGCCACTCCAATGGCCGTCCGCTGATTGATTGATAACTTTTTCTGATGAAAGAATAGAAAGAAAACCGCCAGACATGTCACTGCCGCCATGTCTCCATATAGAAACACTCCTTGTCTCATATAACATAACATCCCGCCCAGTACGAAAGGCAGCAGGTAGATATAGACCGTAGACACCGCCAGCATGACAATGACAAACGCCGGTGCTGCCGGAAATGTTCCGTCAAACAAATTGATGCGGCCTGCAAAAAACGCCGCGATACAGACAGCAGCCAGCTCTTTCCCCTGCACACGTTTTCCTATAAACTCCATATTTTCCCCCTTCTATATACCGTTTTTCTCATTCTAGCACGGAGCGAAAGAAGAAATTGTCGGAAAAAATAGTGGAAATTATGAAAAAATACGTTTTTTTGAATGAAATCTTCGTTTTCAATCGTATTAACTATGTAAACATATTCGCGATTGTGGTATGATAGTAGAGACTAATATTACGAAACGTTGAGGTAGCTATATATGCGAAGTGATTACGAACTTCGGCTTGCTATGGAGCGCTATGGCGATACCGTTCGACGTATATGTATGATTCATCTCAAAAACTATGCAGACACAGAAGACATATTCCAGAATGTATTTCTGAAATATGCTCTCTGCGAAACGGAATTTACAAATGAAGAACATGAAAAAGCCTGGATTATCCGTGTCGCAATCAATGCCTGCAAGGATCTTCTCAAAAGTTTTTTCCACAAGAAAAGCGTGCCTCTGGAGTCTTTGATTGAAACTGCGGATTCCATTGCACCAAATCATCGTGAACTTCTTCAGACTATTTTGGATCTTCCGGAAAAGTATAGAAAGGTGATTTATCTCTACTACTACGAAGGGTATTCAGCAGCCGAAATAGGTCAGATTTTAGAGACGAATGTAAACACTGTTTACACAAATCTAACCAGAGCAAGAAAACTGCTCAAAGAGGAATTAGGAGATTACAATGAAAGATCAGATTTTTAATGCTTTTAATCAAATTCACGCGGAAGAAGCATTGATCGAAAAAACATTAGAAGGGATGTATTCATATAGAGAAAAAAGAAGTAGAAGGGCTTTTTTCTCCCAGCGTGGTATGGCATTGGCCGTATCTTTCGCTATGATGTTATGCATCGGTGTAACAGGCTGGCAAAGCTATTTCACACAGGCCTTTGCTTTGACCGTTGACGTAAACCCATCGATTGAAATGACGGTAAACCATTTTGACAGAGTCATTTCCGCCAAGGGTTTTAACGCGGAAGGACTGGAAGTTATTTCAGCCGTCAATGTGAAGCATATGAATTATGCCGACGCCGTAGACTGCCTGTTAGAAGAACAAAAGAGAGAAGGATTTTTGGAAGATGACGGTACGGTACTTGTTGCGGTAGCCTGTCCAAAGGAAAAGAAGGCCGCACAGGTGAAGGAAGTCATCGATACTGCGCAGGCAGAAACGTCTCAGACTGTTGCGGTTGTACAGCCGGAAAAAGCAGTTGTCGTGGAAGCGGAAAAACACGACATGTCTTTCGGTAAGTATCAGGCCTACCTGGATATCCAGGAAGTGGAACCTGCGGTAACAACCGAAGAAGTCAAGGAAATGAGCGTACAGGAAATCGCTTCCATCGTAAGCGATACAACACAGACCGGAAGCGCAATTGCAGCTGCAGGCGGCAGCCAGAGCAGCTCCAGTCATACGAAGGAACCTGTATCTGCACCGGTGGATGCTTCCACTAGTGCAAGTACCAGCAATCCAGGCAAAGACACAGGAACGAACGCTAACACAAGTGCCAGTCCTAATGCGGGTACAAACGCGAATACGAGCGCAACACCAAATAGTTCCACAAATTCTTCATCTGGCGGTTCTGATAAGAAGCCTGTTACCAATTCGAATAACGGTACTGACAGCAGCACAGATAAGAAGCCTGCTGATACCGGTAACAAAGACAATGCTTCTGACAAGAAACCAACCGGAACGACCGACAAGGACAATGCTTCTGACAAGAAACCAACCGGAACGACCGACAAGGACAATGCTTCTGACAAGAAACCTGCCGGTACCACTGACAAAGACGATACTTCCGTGAAGGATCCTGTCGGTGAAACAACACCAGCCCCTGTTCCTGAAACAGTGCCTGGTGATAACGCAGAAAGCTCCGACGTCAATGTTGAAAACAATCATGTTGAAGACGAAGGCATCGAGCCTGAAGCAACAGAAAATTTAGCACCATAATAAACTGGATGCAAAGTACATAAAAGGGATGTTTATGGAAAAGAACAGCGGAATCCGCTGTTCTTTTTCTTTTCCTTGCTATTTCCCGCCCCGTTGATATAATGGGAGTAAGATATAAAGGAGGCTTGTTTATGGAAATGGATTACGGCATCATCTCCTGTATACCGATTACGGTATTGATGGTAGGAGTGTTATTAACGAAGAGAATCACAGAGATGATGGTTTTGGCTTCCCTGCTGGGTGCCATCCTCATTCACAAAGGAGACTTTTTCTCTGGATACATTGATATGATTTACGGCACGCTGTCCAATTCTTCCTATCATTTTGTACTGTTCATTCTGATGGGATTTGGCGGCATGATCAAGCTGTTCCAAGAATCCGGCGCATTGCTTGGGTTCCGGCATACTCTGTCCAAACATGTAAAGGGAGAAAAAACGCCGCTCCTTGTTGCCTGGCTCATGTCGGCAATCATGTTCGTCGATGACTATCTGTGCGCGCTGGCGGTATCTTTCTCCATGCGTGAAATCACAGATGAAAACAAAATCCCCCGTGAACATCTGGCCTTCCAGGTTAACGTGCTGTCCTCCTGCATCTGCATCCTGATACCATTCAGCAGCTGGGTTGCATTTACCAGCGGTCTTCTGCAGGATCAAGGGTTCGGCTTCTCCGACTACATGGCCGGCCTGCCGTTTATGTTCTATCCGATTCTGATGGCCATCCTATGTATTTTGCTGGCTGTCGGCGTCATCCCAAAGGTAGGCGCCATGAAGAACTCCTATGAGCGACTGCGCACCGGCGGTCCTCTCCTCCCGGATGAAAAAGGCAGCGCCTCCATCGTAAACCTGGAAATGGAAAACGAGGTCAAAGAAAGCTCCGCACTAAACATCATCATCCCGGTTGCTGTAATGGTTGCCGTGGTGCTGATTTACGATAACGATCTGGTCCACGGCATCTTCGCATGCATCGCGGCCCAGTGCCTCATGTACGTATTTGGAAAGATTATGTCCCTGTCCGAGTTCGTGGACCACTTCTACGAAGGTGCCAAGTCCATGTGCTCCATGGCAATTCTTGTATGCTTCTCCTTCACCTTGAGCGCAGCAAACCAGACCATGGGATTCTTCGATTTCCTCATCGGCGGCATCAGCCAGAACATTGCTCCTGAACTGATTCCTGCCCTGACCTTCGTCACCGTAGGTCTTGCCGTATTCGCAACGGCCGGTTACTGGGTCATCCAGGTTATCACCATTCCGGTGTTTATTCCACTGGCAGTGGCTGTAGGACTTCCTGTACCGATTGCTATCGCGGCTGTGATGAGCGGCGTAGGATTCGGCGGCAACTTCTGCTTCTACTCCGACACCGTATTCATGACCGCAGCCGGTACCGGCATCTCCAACGTGAGACAGATCAAAGTCTCCGCGCCATACATCCTGACGATAACGGCCATTACGCTCATTGCTTATGTTGTGCTGGGGTATGTGGTTATGTAAATCCCCGTCAGCACATGCCATGCACAGTTCTTTTGTTGCTGGCAATCATAGACGAGAATCTCAAAGACTTTGGTGTCTTTCACGAAAATGGGCTTTCGCCCCGTGACAAGACAACCCAAAGTCTTTTTTCGTTTCTCGTATGATTGCAGCAGCTCCTCAAGCAAACTGTGCCCGACATGTCTGACGGGGATTCTTAAGTATAGAAAACAGGATTCGTCAAAAGAAAGGTGAAGCGCAGTACAATCATTCGAAATGCCTTCCATGGTTGCGCATTGGTGGCTGTAAATAAAAAAGCGGCATGTTGCTGTGAGAGACTTTTCGCGAAGGCGAAGGACAATCATACAAGGATACGAAGAAAGGGTTTGGATGGAGTTTGATACCAATTTTATCAAACTCCCCAAA
>JAFWZZ010000019.1 GCA_017522185.1 Bacillota bacterium
CTAAAGCAGCTGTTACAACTAAACAGATGCATACTAATACTAAGATAGGTGCAACGTATTCTTTAAATGTATTGTTATTTTTCATTTTTCTTTGCACCTCCATAAGTTAATTTGATGCACAGCTGGTCAATCAGTGGTGTGCATAAGTTCATCAGTAAGATGGAGAAGGAAACGCCTTCTGGGTAAGCACCCCATAATCTAACAACCATTGTGATAACACCACAGCCAACACCCATGATTACCTTACCTAAAGGCATGATTGGGGATGTTACGTAGTCTGTAGCCATGAAGAACGCACCCAGCATTACACCACCAGCTAATACGTGGAAGATTGCCATTGTCAGTGCGTCACCGCCGTTTGCAGCATAGTAAATCAGTGCGATTACAAATACTGTACCGATGAAGCAAGCAGGGATGATTGGGGAGATGATCTTCTTCCAAATCAGGAATAAACCACCGATTAACAGTGCGATTGCACTGACTTCACCCATGGAACCGCCGATGAAACCTAAGAACATTTCCATGTTTGTAGGCAGATCAGCAGCGCTGCCTTCTGCTAATACACCCAGAGGTGTAGCGGAAGTTGCTGCATCGATGTCGGACATTCTTGGAACCGGCCAAGTTGTCATTTCTGTAGCGAAGGAGATGAACAGAACAATTCTTGCTGTGATAGCAGGGTTCGCAATGTTTCTACCAACGCCGCCGTATAACTGCTTTACGATCACGATTGCGATAAAGCAGCCGATGATTGCCATCCAGTAAGGGAAGCAGGATGGAACGTTGAAGGCAATCAGTACACCAGTTAAAGCAGCGGATAAGTCGCCAACTGTCTGTCTCTTGCCTGTGATTTTGTTGTACAGCCATTCAAAGCCTACGGAAGCAGCTACGCAGACAGCTGTCAGGATGATACATCTGAAGCCGAACACGTAAGTACTTACTAATAAGGATGGCATCAGTGCGATGATAACCATCATCATTGTCTTGCTGGTGTCCATCGCAGTCACTAAGTGAGGTGCAGATGCAACCGCCAGATTATTGTAATATTTCTTATCCATTATTTAATTCCAGCCTCCTTTACAACGCCTTTACCCAGCTTGTTGAAGAAGCCCAAAGGTCTTCTTGCAGGACATACATAGGAACAGCTTCCGCATTCCATACACTGCATAACCTGTAAATCGCTTAATTTCTGTGCATCTCTGCGTTCATAAGCTTCAGCTAATGCTGTTGGCAGTAAGCCAAATGGGCATGCGCTGTGGCATCTGCCGCAGTTGATGCAAGCAGTTTCTTCAGGGATATAAGCCTTATCCTTGGAGAATGCTAAGATTGCATTGTTGTTCTTCACGATTGGCATTTCATCGGAGAAGATTGCTCTACCCATCATAGGTCCACCCATGATAATCTTCTTTGGCTCAGCCTTGTAGCCGCCGCAGAATTCGATTACGTCATGAATAGAAGCACCGATAGGAGCGATGATGTTCTTTGGCTGTGCTACTGCATCGCCATCAACAGTCATTCTCTTCTGGATTAGAGGAATACCATCCTTGAAGTACTGGCCAACGAAAGCAACGGATGTAACGTTGGATAAAATGATGCCCAGGTCTGCTGGCAGCACGCCTGCCTTCATTTCCTTACCAGTGATTTCGTATACCAGAACTCTTTCTGCACCCTTTGGATATCTATCCTGCAGAGTGAATGTATGCATGTTTGTCAGACCCTGTTCAGCAAACATCTTGTCTAATAATGCGATTGCATCAGGCTTGTTTGCTTCGATACCAACGTATGCTTCATCCAGTCCGATATACTCCATGATTAATTTCATACCGTCGATGATGTTCTGTGCATCTTCCAGCATACCTCTGTGGTCGGAAGTGATGAACGGTTCACATTCTGCAGCGTTTAAGATCAGAGTGTGTACATCGTCGATATTTCTAGGGTTGTACTTGATGTGTGTTGGGAAAGAAGCACCACCCAGACCAACCAGACCGGATTCTCTCACAGCCTTAACAAAAGATGGCAGGTCGTTTACTTCTGGAACCTTGATACCTTCCCACAGTTCCTGTTTCTTGTCTGTTTCAATAACAACCAGTGTGTCGTTTCCGCCAACAGCAGATCTCTGTGTTTCGATACCTACTACTGTTCCGGATACACTAGAGTGAATAGGTGCACTTACGAATGCATCAGTATCACCGATAAGCTGTCCAACCTTAACAGTGTCGCCCTTTGCAACTAATGGTTTACAAGGCGCACCGATGTGCTGAGACATGGAAATCTTCACCACATCAGGAATTGGCATTACTTCGGTTTCACAGCCGGCAGTGTTCTTATAATGGCCAGCATCAATGCTTGGTAAATGCTTTGCATTTGAACTCATATGTTTGAAACCTTCCTTTCTAAAAATAGTCGTCTTATAATCATACGCCATAAATTATACTACAAACCACGACAAAAAACCATCAAAAAATGCGTTTTTTTCAACATTTTCCATCATAAATTACTCCTATTTTTCTCTTTTTAAAATTTTCTCTAAAAAACTGTTTTATTTTTTATTTTTGTGGTACAATGACGTTATAACAATTAAACGTTTATTTAATCGTTTAACCATAAACAAGGAGTGCAATCATGAAAAAACAGATTCAGCTTCCTCACAACCACGGCAAAACGACGGATCTTTTTCTGGAAACCATGCCGGAGCAGGAGACCTTTGACCGCATCGCAGGGACCTTTGATCTTCTCAGCGACCCGACACGTGTCAAAATCCTCTGGCTGCTTTGTCACACCGAGGACTGCGTGGCCAACATCGCGGCATCCGTCGAGATGTCATCCCCTGCCGTATCCCATCACCTTCGCGTGCTGAAACAGGCAGGCCTGCTGGCACACCGTAAAAGCGGAAAGGAAGCCTATTACACCCTGGCCGATACCGACGAGGCCAGACAGATTCATCATATCGTCGACATCACTTTCAACTTAAACTGTAAAGAGAGGTACTAATCATGAAGAAGACTTACAAAATGCAAAACCTGGACTGCGCCAACTGCGCCGCAAAGATGGAAACTGCCATCGGTAAAATCGACGGCGTAGAAAGCTGCTCCATCAGTTTTATGACACAGAAGATGACATTAGTAGCTGACGAATCCAGACTGGACGACATCCTGACTGCAGCACAGAACGCTGTAAAGAAAGTCGACCGCGCCTGCAAGATTATCAAATAGGGACTGATACATATGAGAAATATGACTAGAACACAGAAAATTGACTTAGCAAAAATTGCAGCATCCGCGGTGCTCTTTGCTATCGGACTTGCTACTGATATTATATGGTTCTATCTGGCGGCATATGTCATCGCTGGTTACGAAACCATCATAGACGCATGTATGGGCATTATCAACCGGCAGTTTCTGGATGAGAACTTCCTGATGACCATTGCCTCCATCGGTGCAATCTATTGTCAGGAATATCCGGAGGCCGTTGCTGTCATGCTCTTCTTCCAGGTGGGAGAATTCTTTGAGCACTATGCGGTAAACAGTTCCCGCGCTTCCATCGCGGAACTGATGGATCTTCGTGCTGACTTTGCGGTGCGCATCGACGCAGAAGGCAACGAGGAAACGGTAGAGCCCGAGGACCTGTCCATAGGTAATATCGTTCTGATCCGTCCAGGTGAAAAGGTTCCGGTAGACGGCGTCGTTACCGAGGGAACTTCCACGCTGGATACCGCTGCCCTGACCGGGGAATCCATCCCCCGTGATATTGTGCCCGGACAGGAAGTCATCAGCGGCACCATCAATCTGACCGGTGTCCTAAAAATCCGCGTCACGAAAGAATACGATGATTCCACAGTCGCAAAGGTTCTGGATCTGGTGGAAAACGCCAGCAGCCGCAAAGCTTCTGTGGAGAAGTTTATCACAAAATTCGCCCGTTACTACACGCCGCTGGTGGTACTGGCCGCGATACTTCTGGCCGTTCTGCCGCCTTTGGTGTTGCACCAGCTTTTCGAGGTATGGCTGTACAGAGCCATGATTTTCCTGGTAATTTCCTGTCCTTGCGCCCTGGTGATTTCCGTTCCCCTCAGCTTATTTGCCGGCGTGGGAAGCGCATCAAAACAGGGAATCCTGGTCAAAGGATCCAATTATCTGGAGGCCCTGTCAAAGGTGGACACTTTCGCCTTCGATAAGACAGGTACCCTGACCACCGGAAAGTTTGCTGTAACAGAAGTCAAAGTGGCCCGTCCGGAAGAGTTAAACGAGGCACAGATGCTTTCCATTGCAGCCCATGCAGAAAGCCTGTCCACGCATCCCATTGCACAGTCCGTTGTTTCTCATTACGAGGCCCTCGGCACTGCTGTTGATAAATCACTGGTTACGGAATATCACGAGCTGCCTGGAAAAGGGGTTTTCTGCAAGATGAACGATTCCATCGTTTACTGCGGCAACCTGACTCTCATGCGGGAGCTGGGATACACCGGCGATGCGCCGGAAGCTTCCGGATCCATCGTCCACGTGGCATGCAACGGTTTTTATCTGGGTTATATCGTGATTGCTGATGCGGTGCGCGAGAACAGCGCTGCTACTATAGCAGAATTGAAGCGCCTGGGCGTTGGCAGGATTGCCATGCTGTCCGGGGACCACAGGCAAATCGCAGAATCCGTAGGTTCCAGTCTGGGCGTTGATCAGGTCCTTGCTGAACTGCTGCCGGGAGATAAAGTTGCTGCTTTCGAGACCCTGACGGACAGCCGCACAAAAGCCAGACAAAAAGGCCACACGGTCTTTGTCGGCGACGGCATCAACGATGCACCGGTCCTGGCCCGTGCCGATATCGGCATTGCCATGGGCGCCTTCGGCTCCGACGCGGCAATCGAGGCCGCCGATGTGGTTATCATGGCCGATGATATCTCCAAGCTGGCAACCGTCATGCAAATTGCACGTAAGACCCTGCGCATCTGTAAACAAAACGTAATCTTCGCGCTGGTTGTAAAGTTTGGTGTGATGATTCTGGGCGCTATGGGCCTGGCCTCCATGTGGGCCGCCGTATTCGCCGACGTCGGCGTGGCAGTCATTGCGATTCTGAATGCGATGAGGGCATTGCGGTAAATTGGGATTTGTCGATCTCTGTTTTCAACACATAATACATTCCCCGTCAGTACATGCCTTGCACAGTTCTTTCACCGCTGGCGATCATGGACGAGAATCTCAAAGACTTTGGTGTCTTTCACGAAAATGGGCTTTCGCCCTGTGACAAGACAATCCAAAGTCTTTTTTCGTTTCTCGTATGATTGCAGCAGCGCCTCAAGCAAACTGTGTCCGACATGTCTGACGCGGATTCTTAAGTATAGAAAACAGGATTCGTCAAAAGAAAGGTGAAGCGCAGTACAATCATTCGAAATGCCTGTCATGATTGCGTTATTTTTTCTCCGCGCAGTGTGAATGCAAAAAAAGGCCCTATGGTTGCGCATTGGTGGCTGTAAATAAAAAAGCGGCATGTTGCTGTGAGAGACTTTTCGCGAAGGCGAAGGACAATCATACAAGGATACGAAGAAAGGGTTTGGATGGAGTTTGATACCAATTTTATCAAACTCCCCAAA
>JAFWZZ010000004.1 GCA_017522185.1 Bacillota bacterium
AAATGTGCATGCCTGGCGACAACGTAACAATGACAATCGAACTGATCACACCAATCGCTATCGAAGAAGGTCTGAGATTCGCGATCAGAGAAGGTGGCAGAACAGTAGGTTCCGGCGTTGTTTCCGAAATCATCGAATAATCGGGAGACCTAACCCAAACAATATAGAAAGGACACATATGTGTCCTTTCTTTTATTGTTTGATGGTAGGTCCCCCGTCAGAAGTGCAGCGCTTTAGCGCGTGCCTTTTTGCCCCGGCTTCAGCCGGAGTGGCAAAACGGACAGCGTAGCGAAGCGGAGGAATGGCACAACGTGCCATGTTGGCACTTCACGGCGCAGAAAGGGATGTTGTTGGACGAGGGAATGTCTCCTTTTTTTATGAAAACGGTATATATAGTAGTAGGAAGCGGTCGAAATCACAGTCCGCGTCAACATCTTGGGCCGTTGAAATTTCAGCAAAAAACTTTCAAATCAATGCAAAAAAAGATTGACATTGACGGGTCTTGTTAGTATAATTAATGAGCGACTTTATGATTATTAACAAACAGAGCTGGAAAACCCGGCTCTGAATTTTGAGTTGAACGGAGGACAATCAGAATGAGAGTAAGAGTTACATTAGCATGCACAGAGTGCAAGCAGAGAAACTACACTTCTATGAAGAATAAGAAGAACGATCCAGATCGTATCGAATTAAACAAGTACTGCAGATTCTGCAAGAAACAGACTCTTCATAAGGAAACAAAATAAGGAGAGGGAATTATGGCAAAGAAAGAACAGGCCAAGAATTCCAAAAAGGCTGCTAAGACTGGCGGCATCAAGGAATATTTCAAAGGCATTAAACTTGAAATGAGCAAGGTTGTATGGCCTACTAAAAAAGAACTGGGTTCTTTTACAGTCGTAGTTATCGCTACATGTGCTGTTTTCGCACTGGGTTTCTGGTTAATTGATACTGGTGTACTGGCTGCTTTAAAAGCGGTTTTAGGAATCACATTAAACTAATAACGGATTTAAAGAGAAGGTACGAAAAATGTCAGATATGGAAAAGAATAACGTTGCTTCCCCATTAAAGGGCGAAGGCATCAGAGGCGATGGCCAGGCCAAATGGTATGTAGTCCATACTTATTCGGGTCACGAAAACAAAGTAAAAGTGAATATCGAAAAAATGGTTGAAAACCGTGGCATGCAGGATTTGGTTCTCGACATCATCGTGCCGACTGAAGACAGAGTCGAAATTAAAGACGGTCAGCGTAAGATCAAGACCAGGAAGATGTTTCCGGGTTATGTAATTATAAAGATGATTGTTACCAATGAATCCTGGTATCTGGTTAGAAACACACAGGGTGTTACAGGATTTGTAGGTCATGGCTCCGACCCGATTCCACTTACTGATGAAGAAGTGGCTAGAATGGGCATAGAAAAAGTGTATATCGATCTGGATGTTGAAATCGGTGACACAGTACGTGTAATCAGCGGACCTTTCGAAAGCTTCATGGGTGAAGTTCTCGAAATCAACAAAGAGAAGCAGGTACTGACCGTTAAGGTTTCCATGTTCGGTAGAGATACGCCTGTCGAATTAGAATTCGGCCAGGTAGATAAACTAGTGTAAAGACACTAAGAAAGGAGAAAAAGAATGGCTAAGAAAATTGAAGGTTATATCAAACTTCAGATTGCAGCCGGCAATGCTACTCCAGCACCACCAGTTGGTCCAGCGTTAGGTCAGAAGGGTGTTAACATCATGGACTTCTGTAAGCAGTTCAATGCTAGAACACAGGATCAGCCAGGCATGATTATTCCAGTAGTAATCACTGTTTACGCTGACAGATCCTTCACTTTCGTAACTAAGACTCCACCAGCAGCAGTTCTGTTAAAGAAGGCAGCAGGTCTGGATTCCGGTTCCGGTGAACCTAACAAGAAAAAGGTAGCTACTCTGACATATGCTCAGGTAGAAGAAATTGCTCAGCTGAAGATGAAAGATCTGAACGCAGCATCCCTGGAAGCAGCAACAGACATGATCAAGGGAACTGCAAGAAGCATGGGTATCGTTGTTGAATAATTGAAGATGGGAGACTGAGAACCACACGTTCTGCGGAATGATAGTGGGGAGTCGCTAAAACCACAAGGAGGAAATTTAAAATGCCAAAAAGAGGTAAGAATTACAGAGCAACTTTAGAAAAGTTCGACAAAACTCAGCAGTACGAAGTAAGCGAAGCTATCAAGTTAGCTTGCGAAACTTCCAGAGCTAAGTTTGATGAAACTATCGAAGTACACGCTAAGTTAGGTGTAGACGGTAGACACGCAGACCAGCAGGTTAGAGGTGCAATCGTACTTCCAAACGGTACTGGTAAGAGCGTAAAAGTATTAGTATTTGCTAAGGGTCCTAAGGCTGAAGAAGCTCAGGCTGCTGGTGCAGATTACGTTGGTGCTGAAGAAATGGCACAGAAGATCCAGTCCGAAAACTGGTTTGACTTCGACGTAGTTGTTGCAACTCCAGACATGATGGGTGTTGTAGGTCGTTTAGGTAAGATCCTGGGTCCTAAGGGATTAATGCCAAACCCTAAGTCCGGTACAGTTACAATGGATTTAACTAAGGCTTTAGCTGAAATCAAAGCTGGTAAGGTTGAATACAGACTGGACAAGCAGAACATCATCCACGTTGGTATTGGTAAGGCATCTTTCGGTCCTGAAAAGTTAGAAGAAAACTTCAAGGCACTGATGGAAGCAATCGT
The DNA here is from genome assembly GCA_017522185.1 of Bacillota bacterium. Taxonomy (GTDB): domain Bacteria; phylum Bacillota; class Clostridia; order Peptostreptococcales; family Anaerovoracaceae; genus Senimuribacter. The sequence continues at coordinate 2,726 of JAFWZZ010000004.1, forward strand.
TAAGGCTAAGCCAGCTACTTCCAAGGGTCAGTACCTGAGAAGCGTAACAGTAGCTGCTACAATGGGTCCTGGCGTAAAGGTTAACCCTGCACTGATTGGCTAATCCAACAGGAATTTAAAATTTGAGAACTAACCGTAGACAGCGGGTGTCTGAGACTTAATTTCCCGCCGAGGTACAATATATAGATATTGACCCTGTCTGCGAGACGGGGTAATTTTATTGAGTACCAGATTCGTAAACTGCGACGGGCGGTTTACAGAAAGGAGAATTTATTAAATGTCAGTAGAAGCTAAACAGCAGAAACAGTTAATTATCGACGAAATTAAAGGTAAGCTGGAAAATGCGCAGGCTGCAGTAGTTATCGACTACATGGGTATCACTGTTGCTGAAGCTGATGCGATGAGAAAGACTCTTCGTGAAGCTAACGTAGATTACACAGTTTACAAGAATACTTTAATCAAGAGAGCAATCGAAGGCACAGACTTCGCTCCTCTTGCAGAAGTTTTAGACGGTCCAAGTGCTTTAGCAATCTCCACAGAAGATGCTACAGCTCCAGCTAGAACTTTAAACAAGATCATCAAAGACTTCAAGAAAATGGAATTCAAGGCAGGTGTTGTAGAAGGAACTTACTACGACAAGACTGGTATCGAAGCAGTAGCTGAAATTCCATCCAGAGACGAACTGATTGCTAAGTTCATGGGCTCCATCCAGTCCCCAGTTGGCAAGTTTGTTAGAACTCTTGCTGCAATTGCAGAAGAAAAGGAAGCGTAAATCATACGCACCGATATATTAAAAAAGAAATTAAAACCAAAAAATAGAATTATATTAAAGGAGAAAAGAAAATGAACATTGAACAGATCATTGAAGCTATCAAAGCTATGACAGTTTTAGAATTAAACGAATTAGTTAAAGCTTGCGAAGAAGAATTTGGCGTATCCGCTGCTGCTCCAGTTGCAGTTGCAGGTGCTGTTGCAGGTGCTGCAGAAGAAGAACAGACTGAATTCACAGTTGTATTAGCAGAAGCTGGTGCAGAAAAGATCAAGGTTATCAAGGCAGTTAGAGAATTAACTGGTTTAGGTCTGAAGGAAGCTAAGGCTCTGGTAGACGGTGCTCCAGCAAACGTTAAGGAAGGCATCGAAAAGGCTGAAGCTGAAGCTATCAAGACTCAGTTAGAAGAAGTTGGCGCTAAGGTTGAACTGAAATAGTTTAAACTTACTTTTATACAACACAAATTAACATTTACCGGATGGACGATTGTCCATCCGGTTTTTGCCTATTTACTGTGGAGGACAAAGATGAAATTTCAAGATAAGAATTTAATGGAATTTACAACGGAATTAGCATCCAAGGCGGCAGTGCCAGGCGGTGGCGGAGCCAGCGCTCTGGTAGGAGCAGTCGGCGTTGCGCTGGGCAACATGGTCGGCGAACTGACGGTTGGAAAGAAGAAGTATGCTGATGTGGAAGCGGATATCAAGGCGCTGATGGAAAAGGCGGAGGATCTGCGTGTGAAAATGCTGGAATTGATTGAGGCCGATGCAGCATGTTTTGCGCCGCTTGCCAAGGCTTATGGAATTCCGAAAGATGATCCAAACAGAGATGCGGTAATGGAAGAAGCGCTGAAACACGCGTGCAGCGTACCAATGGATATCATGCGTACGGTATGCGAGGCAATCGCTTTGATGCAGGAATTTGCGCAGAAGGGTTCCGCTCTGGCGATTTCTGACGCGGGCTGTGGTGCGGTCTGCTGCAAGGCGGCGCTGCAGGGTGCATCCCTCAACGTGTTCATTAACACAAAGAGTATGAAAGACCGCGAAACGGCAGAAGCCTTAGAGGCAGAAGCGCAGGGACTCTTAGACAAATTCTGCCCGATGGCAGACGAAATTTTCGATATTGTCTTTCAAAAAATTAAATAATGATGTAGAATAATGTCAAGTAAATATCTCTTAATGTCAGAGTAAAACCAGTGCGTGAAGTGCCAACGGATGGGATGTTGCCGTTGGACGAAGAAACCATAGCTTAATAGTTTCGCGGTGCTGGTTTGCGTCCGCTGCTGCAAGAAAGAAATACAAAATTCCTTCCTGTAGCACACAGAAAGGAGTTTTTTTATGAAAAGAAAATTTGACACGAAAATGCTGGTTACGGCAGCATTGCTGATTGCGCTGCAAATCATTCTTTCCAGGTTCCTGTCCATTAACGCATGGAATCTGAAAATCGGATTTGCCTTTACTGCCATCTTTGTCGCGGCATACTTATACGGACCGTGGTTTTCTGCGGTTGTCGCGGTCATTGCGGATGTGGTAGGGGCGTCACTATTTCCGAGCGGGGCCTTTTTCCCTGGATTTACAGTGACTGCGGTGCTGAGCGGCCTCGTGATGGGCTTATTCCTCTACAAGAAGCAGACGCCGGGAAGAATCATCGCGGCGGTAGCCATTGACCAGCTGATCCTGGGACTGCTGCTGAACAGTTACTGGCTGTCTATCCTGTATGGCTCGCCTTACCTGCCGCTGCTGGCAACGAGAGCTGTACAATGTCTGGTTATGATGCCGGTAATGTATTTTACGATTTCTGCACTATCAAAGATGCTGGCCGGCAGCAAGAGGAGACTCGTGTAATGAAAGAAGAAAGACAGGCTTTGCGTAAAGCAAAGATTCAGGCGCGTGAAAGCCTGCAGAAGAACGAAATAAGAGAAAAGTCACAGCAGATTGCAGAACGCATCCTTGCTTCGAAAGAATTCCAGGAAGCGGAAAAGATTATGATTTACCGTGGAATCGGTGGTGAGGTGCGTCTGGACGTGCTGGAAACGGCGAAAGAATCAGAGGGGAAACAGTTTTTGTTTCCTCTTTGTTTGCCTGAAAGACAAATGGCGGCACTGGCCCCAAAGGGCGACGACGCGTGGACACCGGGTGCCTACGGGATTATGGAACCGGTACCTGCGAAATCTATCCTGGTGGAACCGGAGGACATCGACCTGATCATCTGTCCGTGTACGGTTTTTGATGAAGCATGCAACCGGATGGGCATGGGAGGCGGATATTATGACCGGTATCTGCCGAAATGCAGGAAGGCTGTGGTGGCCGCGGCTGCTTTCGAAATACAGAAAGCAGAAGCAGTTCCCATGGAGCCGTGGGACAGGGCTGTAAGCCTTGTATTTACTGAGAAAAAGACTTATCGCAAAAAGTAAAAAGTTTCCAAAAAAGGTTGACTATTTGACAAGTTTATGCTATCATAATAGACTGCCACGCAAATGTAAACTGTTAAGTATAAGGAGTGATAAACATGCCAAAACCTATAAAAGTAGGTAGAAAAGAACGTATGACTTTCGCAAAAATCAACGAAGTTGGCACGATGCCGAACCTGATCGACATCCAGACCAAGTCTTACGATTGGTTCATTAAGGAAGGTCTGCGAGAAGTTTTCGAAGACATCTCACCAATTAAAGATTATTCCGACAATCTTATTTTGGAATTCATTGATTACTCTCTGAGTGATCCTCCAAAGTATGAACAGGAAGAATGTAAGGAAAGAGATGTAACATATGCAGCTCCGTTAAAAGTCAGAGTTAGACTTGTAAATAGAGAAACAGGAGAAATCAAGGAACAGGAAGTTTTCATGGGGGATTTCCCTCTGATGACTGCACAGGGTACTTTCATCTACAATGGTGCTGAAAGAGTTATCGTTACCCAGCTGGTTCGTTCCCCTGGACCATATTACGGTGTTGAGACTGACAAATCCAACAATAAGTTATATTCTACCCAGATTATCCCGAACCGTGGTGCATGGTTAGAATATGAAACAGACTCTAACGAAATCATTTCCGTAAGAGTTGACAGAACAAGAAAACAGCCTCTGACCACATTGCTGAGAGCGTTAGGAATCGGTTCTAATGCGGAAATCTTAGAAATCTTCGGCGAAGACAAGAGATTACTGAAGACATTAGAAAAGGATACGACAACTGACTACGAAAGCGGCCTGAAGGAAATCTACAGAAAGCTGAGACCAGGTGAACCACCTACAGTAGAAAGTGCAAGATCCTTACTGAACTCCTTATTCTTTGATGCAAAGAGATACGATCTGGCAAAGGTCGGCAGATATAAATACAACAAGAAGTTAGGACTGTCCCAGAGACTGGTTGATGCTGTTGCGGCAGAAGACGTAATCAACCCGAACACTGGAGAAGTTATGGTAGAAGCAGGCCAGAAAATCAGCAGAGACATGGCGATGGAAATCGAAAATGCCGGTCTGCTGTATGTAATGGCACAGGCGAAGGACGATGAAACCGTAACAACAAAGGTTATCGGTAACCAGTTCGTAGAATTATCCCAGTATGTGGACTTTGATGTAACCGGATTAAAGGTTGCAGAAAAGGTTTACTATCCAGTATTAATGGAAATTCTGGAAAATGCACAGAGCGAAGACGAAATCAAAGAGCAGCTGGCTGCAAGAAGAAACGAACTTTCTCCTAAGCACATCGTAATGGCTGACATCATCGCATCTGTCAGCTACATCCTGAACCTGAACTATGGCTTAGGCAGCACTGACGATATCGACCATCTGGGTAACAGAAGACTGAGAACTGTTGGTGAACTGCTGCAGAACCAGTTCAGAATCGGTCTGGCCAGAATGGAAAGAGTTGTTAAGGAAAGAATGACCATTCAGGATATGGAAGTTACGACTCCACAGGCACTGATGAACATCAGACCTGTAACTGCGGCAATCAAGGAATTCTTCGGAAGTTCCCAGCTGTCCCAGTTCATGGACCAGAACAACCCATTATCCGAATTAACACATAAGAGAAGATTATCTGCGTTAGGTCCTGGCGGTCTGTCCAGAGAAAGAGCAGGCTTCGAAGTTCGAGACGTACACTATTCCCACTACGGCAGAATGTGTCCAATCGAAACACCAGAAGGTCCTAACATCGGTCTGATCGGTTCCCTGACTACTTACGGTATCATCAATGAGTACGGCTTCATTGAAACACCATACAGAGTTGTAGACAAGGAAACAGGTGTTGTAACAGAAGAAATCAAGTACATCACTGCAGACGAAGAAGAATTATACATCGTAGCACAGGCTAACGAACCGTTAGACGAAAACGGACACTTTGTAAACGCAAAGGTTGCTGCAAGAGGTGTGGGCGGCGAAATCGCTATGTTCCCAAGAGAAACCGTTGACATGATGGACGTTTCTCCTAAGCAGGTAGTATCCGTTGCGACAGCAATGATTCCGTTCTTAGAAAACGACGACGCCAACCGTGCACTGATGGGTTCCAACATGCAGCGTCAGGCAGTTCCTCTGCTGGTGACAGAAGCACCTTTTGTTGGTACAGGTATGGAATACAAGGCTGCGAGAGACTCCGGTGTTGTAATCCTGTCCAGAAATGCAGGTACCGTTGAATTCGTTGATGCTGACAGAATTGCAATCAGAAGAGACGATAACAACGAGTTAGATGAATACAAGCTGTTAAAGTTCAAGAGATCCAACCAGGGTACATGTATCAACCAGAGACCAATCGTAAGTCATGGTGAACACATCGAAGCTGGTGAAGTTATCGCTGACGGTCCTTCCACAGACTTAGGTGAAATCGCATTAGGTAAGAACCTGCTGATCGGTTTCATGACATGGGAAGGTTACAACTACGAAGACGCGATCATCCTGAACGAAAGATTATTAATGAATGACGTTCTGACTTCTCTTCATATCGTAGAATACGAAGCAGAAGCCAGAGATACAAAACTGGGACCTGAAGAAATCACAAGAGACATTCCGAATGTCGGTGATGATGCGCTGAAGGACTTAGACGAAGAAGGTATCGTTAGAATCGGTGCAGAAGTAAGCTCCACAGATATTCTGGTTGGTAAGGTTACACCAAAGGGTGAAAACGACCTGAGTGCCGAAGAAAGACTGTTGCGTGCAATCTTTGGTGAAAAGGCAAGAGAAGTAAGAGACACTTCCCTGAGAGTTCCACACGGTGAAACAGGTATCGTTGTCGACGTAAAGATCTTCACAAGAGAAAACGGCGACGAACTGCCACCAGGCGTAAACAAGCTGGTTAGATGCTATATCGCGACAAAGAGAAAGATCAATGTCGGCGATAAGATGGCCGGTAGACACGGTAACAAGGGGGTTATCTCCAGAATCTTACCGGAAGAAGATATGCCATTCATGGAAAACGGTGAACCGCTGCAGGTAATGCTGAACCCTCTGGGCGTTCCTTCCCGAATGAACGTTGGCCAGGTGCTGGAAGTACATCTGGGTCTGGCAGCGAAGAAGAAGGGCTGGTACATTGCGACACCTGTATTCGACGGTGCAAACGAAAAAGATATCCGTGAAATGCTGGTTGACTGCGGTTACTCTGAAACAGGTAAGCTGAGACTGAGAGACGGCAGAACCGGTGAATGGTTTGATAATCCTGTAACAGTAGGTTACATGTACATGCTGAAGCTTCACCATTTAGTTGATGATAAGATTCACGCAAGAAGTACAGGTCCATATTCCTTAGTAACACAGCAGCCTCTGGGTGGTAAAGCCCAGTTCGGTGGTCAGCGTTTCGGGGAAATGGAAGTATGGGCACTGGAAGCATACGGTGCAGCATACACATTACAGGAAATCCTGACTGTGAAGTCCGACGATATCGTGGGAAGAGTACAGACTTACGAAGCGATCGTGAAGGGCGAAAACATCCCAGAACCAGGTATTCCTGAATCCTTCAAGGTACTGATTAAGGAAATGCAGAGTTTAGCTCTGGATGTAAGAGTGCTGACTGAAGATAATGAAGAAATCCAGATCAAGGAAGTATCCGAATACGAAGAAACTTCCGGCATCGACGGCATCATGAACGTTGATACCACTCTGGAAGAAAGCGAAGAAGCATTGTTTGCAGAAGGCTTTACAGAAGAATCCGCTGATGATGACTTTGAAGGTAGATTATAAGAAAGGGGCTGAAATCTTTGACTGAAAATGTAATGAAGAATCAGAATAATTTCGAACTGCATAATTTCGAATCTTTACAGATCAAGCTGGCTTCTACAGAAAAGATTCTGGAATGGTCCCACGGCGAAGTAACAAAGCCTGAAACCATTAACTACAGAACACTGAAGCCTGAAAAAGACGGTCTGTTCTGTGAAAAGATTTTCGGACCTATGAAGGACTGGGAATGTCACTGCGGTAAGTACAAGAGAATCCGTTATAAGGGTATCGTTTGTGACCGTTGCGGCGTAGAAGTAACAAAGGCAAAGGTAAGAAGAGAGAGAATGGGACACATCAAGCTGGCTGCTCCTGTTTCTCACATCTGGTATTTCAAGGGTATTCCGTCCAGAATGGGTTTAATTCTGGACATTACTCCTAGAAACCTGGAAAAAGTATTATACTTTGCTGCATATATCGTAACCGATCCTGGTGATACAGGTTTAGGTTACAAAGAAATCCTGACTGAAATGCAGTACAGAGAAGCGAAGGAAGAATTCGGCAACAGATTCCAGGCTGCTATGGGTGCGGAAGCGGTAAGAGAACTGCTGACACACATCGACCTGGAAGAACTGTCCACAGACCTGCGTGAAAAACTGAAGACTGCAACAGGCCAGAAGAAGGTTAGAATCGTAAGAAGATTAGAAGTTGTCGAAGCACTGAGATTATCTGACAACCGTCCTGAATGGATGATAATGGAAGTTATCCCGGTTATCCCACCTGATCTGAGACCTATGGTTCAGTTAGACGGCGGCAGATTTGCAACTTCCGACTTAAACGACTTATACAGAAGAGTTATCAACAGAAACAACAGACTGAACAGACTGTTAGAACTGGGCGCGCCGGACATCATCGTAAGAAATGAAAAGCGTATGCTGCAGGAAGCAGTTGACTCCCTGATCGACAACGGCAGAAGAGGCAGACCTGTAACAGGTCCTGGCTCCAGACCGCTGAAGTCCTTATCCGACATGCTGAAGGGTAAGCAGGGTAGATTCAGACAGAACCTGCTGGGTAAGCGTGTAGACTACTCCGGCCGTTCTGTAATCGTTGTAGGACCGGAACTGAAGTTCTATCAGTGCGGTCTGCCAAAGAAGATGGCGTTAGAACTGTTCAAGCCTTTCATCATGAAGGAATTAGTAGAACAGGGCTATGCACATAACATCAAAAATGCCAAGAGAATGGTTGAAAAGGTAAGACCTGAAGTATGGGACGTACTGGAAGGCGTAATCAAGGAACATCCTGTTATGCTGAACCGTGCGCCTACACTGCACAGATTAGGTATCCAGGCATTCGAACCTGTACTGGTAGAAGGTAAGGCAATCAAGCTGCACCCACTGGTATGTACAGCGTTCAACGCCGACTTCGACGGTGACCAGATGGCGGTACATCTGCCACTGTCCGTAGAAGCACAGGCTGAAGCAAGATTCCTGATGCTGTCCATCAACAACATTCTGGCACCAAAGGATGGTTCCCCAATCACAACTCCTACACAGGATATGATTCTGGGTGCATACTATCTGACTTACCCAGGCACCTGCAAGAAGGTTGATCCTGAAACCGGCAAGGTTTCCTATGAAAAGGATGAATTTACAGATAAGAAGGCTGCAGAAGCACTGAAGGCTGCAGGCTACGAAAGAGTTCCTGAAAAGGGTGACGGCAAAGTCTTCACTGACATGGATGAAATGCTGATGGCTTACCAGAACGAAGACGTGGATATTCACGCGAAGGTTAAGGTAAGACTGTTCCTGGACGAAAACGACAAGCGCGGTGCGCTGGTAGAATCCACAGTCGGCAGATTCATCTACAACCAGGAAATCCCACAGGACTTAGGATTCATTGACAGAAACGTGGATCCATACAGCCTGGAAGTTGACTTCTTATGTGATAAGAAGAAGCTGGGTAAGATTATCGACAAGTGCTACAAGGCACACGGCAACACCGGCACAGTTGTTATGCTGGACTACATGAAGGACATGGGTTACCACTACTCCACAAAGGCAGCAGTAACCATCGGTGTTGAAGACATGAAGATTCCTGACAACAAGTGGGATATCGTAGCAGAATCCCAGAAGCAGGTTGATAAATACGAAAAAGCGTTCAGAATGGGTCTGATTTCCAACTCTGAAAGATATGACAAGGTTATCGAAATCTGGCATAAGACGTCCGACGATGTAGCAGATGCTCTGATGGAATCCTTAGAACCACAGAACAACCTGAACATCATGGCGACATCCGGTGCGAGAGGTAGTAAGAACCAGATCAGACAGGTCGGCGGTATGAGAGGTCTGATGGCGAATGCTACAGGTAAGACTGTAGAAATTCCAATCAAGGCGAACTTCCGTGAAGGTCTGTCCATCCTGGAATACTTCATTTCCTCCAACGGTGCCCGTAAGGGTCTGGCCGATACAGCGCTGCGTACAGCCGACTCCGGTTACCTGACAAGAAGACTGGTAGACGTTTCTCATAACGTAATTGTTAGAGAATTCGACTGCGGTACTGACGAAGGCGTGGAAGTAAGCGCATTCAGAGACGGTAAGGAAGACATCGAACCATTGAACCAGCGTATCGCAGGCAGAACTGCTTTAGTTGATATCGTTCACCCACAGACTGGTGAAGTTATCGTAGAGCAGGGCGAAGAAATCAGCGATGATCAGGCAGTAGCTGTTATGGATGCAGGCATCGAATCCGTTGCAATCAGATCCGTAATGACATGCCACAGCAGAACCGGTATCTGTGCGAAGTGCTACGGCAGAAACCTGGCAACAGGTGAAGAAGTAAACATCGGTGAATCCGTTGGTATCACAGCGGCACAGTCCATCGGTGAACCAGGTACACAGCTGACAATGAGAACATTCCATACCGGCGGGGTAGCGGGTTCCGACATCACACACGGTCTGCCAAGAGTAGAAGAATTGTTCGAAGCAAGAAAGCCAAAGGGTCTTGCTGAAATCTGTGAAGCAGATGGTACTGTCATCGACATCCAGCCTAGAACAGACAACAAGACAGAAGTTACTGTAAGAGGCGACAACGGCGAAGACAGAGTATACGTAGTTCCATACGGTGCAAGACTTGCAGTCAAGAAGAACGATTACGTTCTGGCAGGCGGCAACATCACAAGCGGTCCTCTGAATCCACACGATATCTTAAGATTAAACGGCGTGGAAGGTGTATACCAGTACTTACTGAAGGAAGTACAGAGAGTATATAAGTCCCAGGGTGTAGACATCAACGACAAGCACGTTGAAGTTATCGTGAGCCAGATGCTGTCCAAGTTCAAGATTGAAGAAGCCGGCGACACAGACCTGTTACCTGGCGGCCTGTACAGCAAGTTCGAAATCAAAGAAGCCAACGAAGCTGCACTGGAAAAGGGCGGCGAACCATGTAAGCCAAAGCAGATGCTGCTGGGTATTACAAAGGCTTCCCTGGCAACAAACTCCTTCTTATCCGCAGCGTCCTTCCAGGAAACAACAAGAGTCCTGACAGATGCAGCGATCAAGGGTAAGAACGACAAGTTACTGGGTCTGAAGGAAAACGTTATCATCGGTAAGCTGATTCCTGCGGGAACAGGTATGAAGAGATACAAGAACATCAAGTTAGACTACGGTGTAAACGAAGAGTTCATGAGAGAATACGAAGAAAGAATGCGTGCGGAAGCAGAAGCAGCAGCAAAGGCCTTTGAGGCTGAAGAAGCAGAAGCTGATGCAGGCGCAGAAGTAGAAATGGTATCTCCGGAAGAAGAGGTTATCTACGAAGCAGACGCCGCAATGGAGTTTGCTGCTGCAGAACCTGAAATCGTTGAAATCGAAGAATAATCGATGTGATCACTTAGCGAGGTGGGTAAAACCTACCTCGCTATATTTAGTTGATTTTTTTGTGTATTTTTTGGCTTTTCGGCAAAAAATAACTTGCGTAATAATTACTGTTATGGTAAACTAGATAAGGTTTTGGGCTTTTTTAGCCCGAAGGCAAAAAATTCAAGAAGAAAGGAGAACGAAATGCCTACTATTAACCAATTAGTACGTCAGGGTAGAACAAGCTCTGTAAAGAAGTCCACAGCTCCTGCTTTAGGTAAGGGTATGAACTCTTTAAGAAGAGTAGCTACTAACACAAACTCACCACAGAAGAGAGGCGTGTGCACATCTGTTAAGACAGTAACACCTAAGAAGCCTAACTCCGCGCTGAGAAAGGTAGCAAGAGTACGTCTGACTAACGGTATCGAAGTAACTGCTTACATCCCAGGTATCGGCCACAACCTGCAGGAACACTCTGTTGTTCTGATCAGAGGCGGAAGAGTTAAGGACTTACCAGGTGTAAGATACCACATCGTTAGAGGTACACTGGATACTGCTGGTGTAAACAACAGATTACAGGCTCGTTCCAAGTACGGAGCAAAGAGACCTAAGGTTAAGAAATAAGTCAAAGACTTCTTAACAACCAACAAAAAAGAAATTTTTCGGGAAAACAGAGCCCTTAATATAGATATTAAGCGCTCACGGCCCGCAAATGAGTAGGGTCGAGTACCCCGCGAGCAAGACTGGAGGCTCATTTAATTGCAGGGACCTTCAGAGTAATCCGCATGAGAGAATGCGGGTGAAGAGAAATGTGCAATTACAAAATTTAGTTAAAGCAATTGTGCAGTTTATTCTCAAGAGGAGAATAAACCTAGCGAGGAGGGAAGAGAAGTGCCAAGAAAAGGTAACGTACCAAAGCGTGAAGTACTTCCAGATCCAGTATACGGAAGTGTTGTTGTAGCAAAGTTAATCAACAGCATCATGCTGGACGGTAAGAAGGGTGTAGCTCAGAAGATCGTTTACACTGCTTTTGACCAGATCCAGGAAACTACTGGCGAAAACGCACTGGAAGTATTCGAAAAGGCAATGAACAACATCATGCCTGTTTTAGAAGTAAAAGCAAGAAGAATCGGTGGTGCAAACTACCAGGTTCCTATCGAAGTAAGACCAGAAAGAAGACAGACTTTAGGCTTAAGATGGTTAACTAAGTACACCAGACTGAGAGGCGAAAAGACTATGTCCGAAAGACTGGCTAAGGAATTAATGGATGCAGCAAACAACACTGGCGCATCTGTAAAGAAGAAGGAAGATACTCATAAGATGGCAGAAGCTAATAAGGCGTTTGCTCACTTCAGATGGTAATTCCACTTATTGTTTAAGTAAAAAATGGAGGAAATGTAATGGCTGGTAGAGAGTTTTCTTTAGAGAACACAAGAAATATTGGTATCATGGCGCATATCGACGCCGGAAAAACTACTACTACTGAACGTATCCTTTTCTATACTGGTAGAACACATAAGATTGGGGAAACTCACGAAGGTTCCGCAACTATGGACTGGATGGAACAGGAACAGGAACGTGGTATTACAATTACCTCTGCTGCAACCACTGCACAGTGGAAGGGCAATAGAATCAACATCATCGATACTCCGGGACACGTAGACTTTACTGTAGAAGTAGAAAGATCTCTGAGAGTTCTGGACGGTGCTGTAACTGTACTGTGTGCTAAGGGCGGTGTAGAACCTCAGTCCGAAACAGTATGGAGACAGGCTGATAAGTACGGCGTTCCTAGAATGGTTTATGTAAACAAGATGGACATTTTAGGTGCTAACTTCTTCAGAGTTGTTGACATGATTAAGGACAGATTAAAGGCTAATCCTGTTCCTATTCAGCTGCCTATCGGTGCAGAAGATACATTCGTAGGTATCGTAGACCTGGTTGAAATGAAGGCAGAAATTTACAAGGATGACCTTGGTAAGGAATTCGAAAGAACTGAAATTCCTGAAGATATGAAGGAATTAGCTGAAGAATGGAGAGAAAAGTTAGTTGAATCCGTTGCAGAATGTGACGAAGAACTGATGATGAAATTCTTAGAAGGCGAAGAACTGACTGTTGAAGAAATCAAGACTACAATCAGACAGCAGACTATCGCTTGTCAGATGATCCCTGTAGTATGCGGTTCCTCTTACAGAAATAAGGGCGTACAGATGATGTTAGACGCGGTAATCGACTTCATGCCGTCTCCAGTTGACATCCCTGCTATCAAGGGTGTAAACCCAGAAACAGGAGAAGAAGACTGCAGACCTGCAAGCGATGAAGAACCATTCTCCGCATTAGCATTCAAGATCATGACTGACCCATTCGTAGGTAAGTTAGCATTCTTCAGAGTGTACTCCGGTACATTAGAATCTGGTTCTTACGTATACAACTCCACAAAGGGTAAGAAGGGCAGAATCGGTAGAATCCTGCAGATGCACGCGAACAAGAGAGAAGAAATCACAAAGGTTTACTCCGGTGATATCGCTGCTGCAGTAGGTCTGAAGGACACTACTACTGGTGACACTCTGTGTGACCAGGATCACGAAATCATTCTGGAATCCATGGAATTCCCAGATCCAGTAATCGAAATCGCGATCGAGCCTAAGACAAAGGCTGGTCAGGAAAAGATGGGTATCGCATTAGCTAAGTTAGCTGAAGAAGACCCAACTTTCAAGACATATACAAACGAAGAAACAGGACAGACTATCATCGCTGGTATGGGTGAATTACACCTGGAAATCATCGTTGACAGACTGTTAAGAGAATTCAAGGTAGAAGCTAACGTAGGTAAGCCACAGGTATCCTACAAAGAAACTGTATCCTCTACTGCAGATGTTGACCACAAGTATGCTAAGCAGTCCGGTGGTCACGGTCAGTACGGTCACGTTAAGATTAAGCTGTACCCAAGAGAACCAGGTGCTGGTTTCGAATTCAAGAACTCCATCGTTGGTGGTGCTATTCCTAAGGAATACATTCCAAAGATCGAAGACGGTATCAAGGAAGCTATGGAAAACGGTCCTATCGCTGGATACCAGGTAGTTGACGTTGGTGTTGAACTGTACGACGGTTCTTACCACGAAGTTGACTCCTCTGAAATGGCCTTCAAGGTTGCTGCTTCCATGGCATTCAGAGAAGCTTGCAAGAAGGCTAAGCCTGTTCTGCTGGAACCAATCTTCAAGGTTGTTGTAACAGTTCCAGACGAATACATGGGCGACGTTATTGGTGACATCTCCTCTAGAAGAGGTAGAATCGAAGGTTCCAACATGATGAACGGTGTTGTGGAAGTTACAGGTATGGTTCCGCTGTCCGAAATGTTCGGTTATGCGACAGACCTGAGATCCAAGACACAGGGTCGTGGTGTATACGTAATGCAGATGGACCACTTCGAAAAGTTACCTGACAGCTTAGTAGAAAAGTTAAGCAAATAATTATAGAAAAACCATATAATTTGGAGGATTTATAAAATGGCAAAAGCAAAATTTGAAAGAACTAAACCGCATATTAACATCGGTACAATCGGTCACGTTGACCACGGTAAGACAACTCTGACAGCTGCTATCACAAAGACATTATTCGAAAGATACGGCTTAGGTCAGAAGGTT
>JAFWZZ010000020.1 GCA_017522185.1 Bacillota bacterium
ATAACAGCCTTGATGGTATGCATTCTGTTTTCTGCTTCATCAAAGACTGCAGAGTTTTTGCTTCTGAATACTTCGTCGGTCACTTCTCTGATGTCATATCCTAATTCCATCTGTTCCTTCGCCATAGTTGTTTCGAAATCATGGAAGGATGGCAGACAGTGCATAAACAGACAATCCGGATTTCCTGTGGATTCCATCATTTCTGTTGTTACCTTAAATGGAGTTAACAGTCTTACTCTTTCAGGAATTTCTGCTTCTTCACCCATGGATGCCCATACGTCAGCGTAGATAACATCTGCGCCCTTCAGGGATTCAGGGTCGGAAGATACTTCGATGGTTGCGCCGGTCTGCTTTGCTACTTCCTGTACCTTCGCCAGTACTTCCTGATCCAGTTCTGCTGCCAGCTCGTCAGGACCGTATGCCACATAGTGCATACCCATCTTTGCACAACCGTACATCCATGCGTAAGACATGTTGTTTCTGATATCTCCACTGAATACAACCTTTACGTGATTCAGCGGTTTGCTTACGTGTTCTTCAATTGTCATTAAGTCGGCCAGAATCTGTGTAGGGTGGTCAACGTCAGTCAGACCGTTCCAAACAGGGATACCTGCATGTTTTGCCAGACCTTCTACAACAGACTGTTCATAGCCTCTGTATTCGATACCGTCGAAGAAACGGCCTAATACCTTTGCAGTATCTTCCATGGTTTCCTTCTTGCCCATCTGGGAGCTCTTGGAATCCAGGTAAGTTACGCCGGCACCTTCTTCCATAGCTGCTACTTCGAAAGCACATCTTGTTCTTGTGGATGTCTTTTCAAATAACAGAACGATGGTCTTACCCTTTAACAGTTCGTTGTGGATACCTGCTCTCTTCTTATACTTTAAGTCGTGAGCCAGGTCTAATAAATATCTGATTTCTACAGGAGAGAAATCCATCAGTGTTAAAAAGCTTCTTCCTTTTAAATTTACAGCCATCGGTACGTTCTCCTTTTCTATATTTTATTTTCGTTCCATGAACTATTCTAACTCTAGTTGAAAAAATCATACTACATTTGTCAGAAAAATAAAGTACCAGTTCTTCCATTTTTTTGTAGACCAGTCGCCCGTTTTCTGAAAATTCGTATAACTATGCATCATTAGAAAGTTCTTCAATCACAGCGCCGAAAATCTTCATCCCCTCAAGGATCCGCTCCTCAGTCTCAAAGGAAAAATTCAACCGCAGCTGATGGTATCCGCCATTGCGGCCGGGATAGAACACATCTCCAGGAATCACGGATACACCCCTCTTCATACAAAGCCGTGCCACCTCTCTGCTGTCGATACGGTTTGGCAGTCTGCACCATATGTAAACGCCGCCTTTTGGAGGTTCATAAGTGATTCCAAGGGGTTTCAGCCGGTCCAGACAGCTTTGCATTAAAAGCGCCTTCTTCCGATTCAGTTCCCGTATCAGGCTGAGCTTTTCCCGGTACCGGCCTTCGGACATGAACGCCGTCAGCAGTTTCTGCCTCATCCAGTCCAGAGAAATCATACGGATGGAGACCAGATAGCTGAGGCTTTTGATCAGCTTTTCCGGTGCCACGACAAAGGCCAGGGACAAACCCGGTATAAATGTCAAAGAAAAAGAATATATATAAATTACGTTATCATGCCTGTCCATAGACTTCAAAGTCATAGGCTGCAGTGCCTCGTCGAAGGCCAGTTCAGACGCTGCATCCTCCTCCACGATGGGAACCCCATAGCGGTTCGCCAGGTCCAGCAGCTTCAGACGACGCTCCGTGGACATCACCACTCCTGTCGGGTCGTGGAAGCTGGAATTCACGAAGATGAACTTTGGTTTCTGCCGTTCGATCAAAGTTTCCAGATCATCGCAGATCATACCGTTTTCATCCACCTGCACCGTCACGGCCTTACAGCCCGCCAATGCGATGGCACGGTACACGTCCGGCGACACCGGTTCCTCCAGGAGTACCTTATCTCCCGGTTTCAACAGCGCCGTCACGATAAAATCCATCGCCTGGTTCATCTCGGACAGAACCTGGATCTGTCCCAGACTGGCACGAATGCTCTTTTCCCTTAAAAATGCAAGGATGCATTTCCGCAGGGAAAGGTCTCCCTGATACGGCGACAAATAGAACGGTTTTTTCTGCTCATCGTGCAGGATCGCCTCGAAATCCGCTGCTACTTTTTCCGCATCGAAAACGGCAGGTGCCATGCCGGTGGAGAAGGAAATCTGACTTTCTTCCGTAAACCGCTGAAAGATATCATCAAAGGTCTTCTCCATATCCTGATACTCGTCTTTAATGGCGTGGTTCCAGTTTACGCCCTTTTTTCGTCTTTGACCTTCCTCCGCTTCCGGATGCACCCCGCAGGTTACCCGGTATCCTACACCGTGAACCGACTCGACCAGTTCTTCATCCTTCAGTATGCCATAGGCTTTGATAACCGTATTCCGGTGGACTCCGGTGCTCTCCGCCAGCACACGCTCGGAAGGCAGAATGGTCCCGTCGGTCAGAATGCCGGTCAGAATCTGCTTCTTCAGCTGGTCGGCAATCTGCCAGTAGTAAGGTATTCTGTTTTCCTTATCTACAACAACTCTCAATGCATCTTACTCCTTCTGTCCGTGGAACTGATAATAGCAGACTTCCAAACGGCCGTTGTACAGCTTTCTTCTGCGGTCTGCCGGACGGCCCATAATCTTCGTTTCCACTTCCTTATCCGTCGTTACCATAAACAGAGACCAGGTTGGATTCTCCGCGAAGAACTCTTTGTACTTCTTATAAATGCCTGCAATCTGTTTCTCTTCCCCGATACGCTCGCCGTAAGGCGGGTTGGTGATGATGATGCCACTCTTTTCCCTCGCTTCGATGCGGCTCATGTTCATACGCTTGAAAACGATACAGTCATCCACGCCGGCTTCGATGGCATTCTCCGTCGCCGCCTCGATGGCTTTCGGGTCCACATCAAAGGCGAAAATCTGCAGATCCGCATCGTAATTGATTTCGCTGAAAGCCTTCTTTCGCTCTTCTTTCCAGATTTCTACCGGAATCAGCTCCCAGTCTTCGCTGACAAAGGAACGGTTCAGTCCCGGTGCGATGTTTCTGGCGATCATGGCCGCCTCGATTGGAATGGTGCCGGATCCACAGCACGGGTCCATAAGCAGTCTGCCTTCTTTCCAGAAAGACAGCTGTACCATGGCCGCGGCCAGGGTTTCTTTGATCGGTGCCGCCACGTCGCAGACACGGTAGCCTCTCTTGTGAAGACCTGCGCCGGATGTGTCGATAGTCAGCACCACGTTATCCTTCAGCAGAGTGGCCTTTACCGTATAGGCTGCCCCGGTTTCTTCAAAATGATCCACGCAGTAGTACTCTTTCATTCTTTCTACGATGGCTTTTTTGACGATGCTCTGACAGGTCGGTACGCTGCGCAGCTTGGATTTTACAGATGTGCAGTTGACCGTGAACTTACCGTCGATGGGAATCAGTTCTTCCCAGGCGATGGCCTTGGTCTGCTGGAACAGTTCCTCGAAGGACAGGGCCTTGAACTCACCCAGCTTCAGCAGGACTCTGTCTGCACTTCGAAGCCACAAGTTGCTTCTGACGATGGCCCTTTCATCTCCCATGTATGTAATTTTAGCATCTTCGGATTTCAGGATCTTGTAGCCCAGATTCTGTATCTCTCTCTTTACCACTGCCTCAAGACCGAAGGTCGCCGTTGCGATTAATTCCAGTTTCATAAATTCTCCTCTTGTTTCTAAAAAAGGGCTGTCCGTCCGGACAGCCCTCTGCTACGTCTTACAGATAAGGTGCTCTTCTGTTCAGAGCGTTTCCTTCTAAAATGTCTAATTCGTTTAATGCTTTACCTGTACCAATTGCTACACAGGATGTTGGATCTTCTGCAATATTTACATGAATACCTGTACGTTCCTGGATTCTCTTATCAATACCGTACAGCAATGCACCGCCGCCTGTGATAGTGATACCGGAGTTGCTGATGTCAGCTGCTAATTCCGGTGGTGTGCGTTCTAACACGCTGTGCACGGCTTCGCAGATTTCGTGGAGCGGTTCTTCCAGTGCTTCCATGATTTCATCGGCGGAAACTTCCACAGTCTTAGGCAGGCCTGTCACCAGGTCACGTCCTCTGCATTCCATGGTCAGCTTTTCTTCTCTAGGGAAAGCAGTACCGATGGTCTTCTTGATTTCTTCGCCGGTTCTTTCGCCGATGTACAGCTTGTGTTCTTTTCTCATGTATCTGATGATGGCATCGTCGAACTTGTCGCCAGCCATCTTTACGGATGTGCTTGCAACGATGCCGCCTAAAGAGATGACAGCGATATCTGTTGTACCGCCGCCGATGTCAATAACCATGACACCGTCAGGTCTGGAGATATCGATGCCTGCACCGATTGCCGCTGCAACAGGTTCTTCCATCAGGAATACATCCTTGCCGCCAGCCTGCTGTGCCGCTTCTCTTACGGCTCTCTTTTCTACTTCTGTTACGCCGCTTGGTACACAAACCATGATTCTTGGCTTAAAGAATCTGCCGCTGCCGCAGGTCTTCTTGATGAAATACTTCAGCATTCTTTCCGTGATGTCGTAGTCAGAAACCACGCCGTCACGCAGCGGTCTTACCGCGATGATGTTGGCAGGCGTTCTGCCCAGCATCTGTCTTGCCTCTTCACCAACTGCCAGGATTTCATCGTTATCCTTATTGATTGCAACAACGGATGGCTCGTTTAATACGATGCCTTTGTTTTTTATATAAACTAAGACATTGGCTGTCCCTAAGTCAATTCCTACTTCATTTGCCATTTTCCATACTCCTTTTCTATCATTTCTATCCACAAAAATTATCTTTCACATTTACTAATCTATTATACACAATTTCCCATGAGTTTTCAATGCTATTCTTACCGGTCAAAAAAGAAAGAACAGGCCGGAACGGTTCCTGCCTGTCCTTGGATTGTCTCTTTAGTTTAACGCATACTTCGCCTTGTATTCTTCGTACATTCTTCTGAATTCCGGATCGTCCTTTACCTTCAGTGCATCCAGATATTCGTGGGCGTCAAAGATGCCCTTTGCCAGCTCGATCATGGCAACACCGATGTTGGAGCAGTGGTCGGATACTCTTTCGTAGTTGGTCAGAATATCAGACAGAACGAAGCCGTGTTCGATGGTGCAGTGGCCGTCCTTCAGTCTGTGGATGTGGCTCAGTTTGATTTCGTCAATCAGGTCATCCACACATTCTTCCAGCGGCTCTACTCTGTAAGCCAGTTCTAAATCGTTGTTCTTGAACGCTTCGATGGAAATGTCCAGGATTTCAGCAATGGCCTTTGTGGCAACCTTGATTTCCTTGATGCCCTGGTCGGAAATACGCAGACCCTTTTCCTGCATTTCTTTGCCGGCTTCCATAATGTTTACGGCATGGTCACTGATACGTTCTAAGTCGCCGATGGCGTGCAGCAGCTTGGAAACCTGGGCACTGTCCACGTCAGACAGATCGTGTCCGGACAGACGAACCAGATAGCTTCCCAGCTTGTCCTCGTAAATGTCGACTTCTGTTTCTAAGTCCTTGACTGCCTGGCCCTTTTCTTCGTCATAATCGAAGAGCAGTTCCATCGCGTCATAGATAGATGTCTTTGTAACGTCTGCCATCTTGTATGCGATGTCTGTTAACTCCTGCAGCGCGATGGAAGGGGTTTTCAGCAGTCTTTCGTCCAGGAACGCAATCTGCTTTTCCGGTTCTTCTTCGTCATCCTTGATAACTGTATTAGCAATTGTCACCAGAACCTTGGAGAACGGCAACAGGATTACGGTTGTAGAGATATTAAAGATACTGTGAATGATCGCAATATTTACAGGCGTGATTGCGGTCTGTAAAATCGGCAGTTCAATCATGTAGTGTGCTACACAATACAGTGCGGTGAAGATAATGGTACCGATCATGTTGAAAGAGATATGAACCACCGCAACCTTCTTTGCATTCTTGCTGACACCGATACTGGAGATCAGGGAAGTTACGCAGGTACCGATGTTCTGGCCCATGATAATTGGCAGCGCCATACCGTAGGTGATACTGCCTGTCAGAGAAAGTGCCTGCAGGATACCTACAGATGCAGAAGAGCTCTGGATGATGGCCGTCAGCACCATACCTGTCAGGATGCCCAGGAACGGATTGGTAAATGCAGTCAGGATTGACGTAAATTCCGGCATATCCTTCAGTGGTTCTACCGCATCACTCATGAATTCCATACCATACATCAGCACAGCAAACCCAATCAGGATGTAGCCGATATCCTTCTTCTTGTTGCTCTTTGCCATCATGGTCATCACGACACCGATCAAAGCTAAGATCGGGGAGAAGGAAGATGGTTTCAGCAGCTTGATGAAAATGTTATCACTTTCGATGCCAACCAGGGATAACATCCATGCAGTAATAGTGGTTCCAACATTGGAGCCCATGATGATGCCCACACTTCCGGATAATTCCATGATGCCGGAGTTTACCAGACCTACCAGCATAACTGTAACTGCGGAAGAGCTCTGGATAACCGCCGTGATACCGGCACCTAACAACAAGCTCTTAATCGGGTTGGATGTCATCTTCTTCAGGATAGATTCCAGTTTGCCGCCGGCCAGTTTTTCCAGACCGTCAGACATGGTATTCATCCCGAACAGGAACAATGCCAGCCCACCAAATAAGTTAATAAATGAAAAAATGTCCATGTGTGTTTCCTTTTAATTCCTTTCGTTATTGCTTATATAAAAATTCTATTAAAAAACAACGGTAATGCAGGTGCCTTCTCCCAGCCTGCTATCCACGCGGATTTCAGCGTTATGGTATGCTGCACCATGTTTTACGATAGAAAGGCCCAGCCCGGTTCCGCCGATTTCCTTGGAATGACTTTTGTTCACTCTGAAGAATCGTTCAAAGATTCTGTCCAGGTCCTCTGCCGGGATGCCGATTCCCGTGTCGGTAACAGAAACGGCCGGTCTGCCTTCCTCTTCAAAAATCCTGACGCAGACTGCACCATTTCTCCGATTGTATTTTATCGCATTGTCACATAAGTTGTAAACTATTTCGCTTAAAATCTGCTGAACGCCTTCTACAAAAACGTGTTCTCCCTCCAGTTGCAGGTCGATCTCGCCTTTCTTTGCGATGCTGTCCAAAGTAAAAATCACATCTTCACACAGCAGATACAGGTCGATATCTTCACGTTTTGCATCAAATTTCTTTTCATCCAGCTGTGACAGCTTCAATATGTCTTCTACCAAAACGATGAGCCTCTGCGCCTCATCATATATTCTTTCCCCAAAACGAGGAATATCTTCTTCTCTTACAAATCCGGTTTTGATCAGCTCGGCAAACCCGGAAATCGATGTCAACGGTGTCTTCAGCTCGTGTGAAACATTGGCCGTAAATTCCTTACGGAAGTCTGCCTCCCGGGTCTTTTCGTCCACGTCTACCTTCAGCTGTGTAATCTGTGATTCCAGAGCAAGGTTCTGTTCTGCAATGCGGTCCACCAGGGGCTGTACTTCCTTGTAGACTCGTTCCTTGTCCGGCTCGTGCAGGTCAATTTCCAGCAAAGGCTCTACGATACTTCTGGAGATACTTCTTGCAAGAACAAAGGCCAGCGCCCCTGCCATAAGCAGAATCAGAATAATCTCCTGCACCAGTTCTATAAATACCGATGCCATAGTAAATCTCACCTGGGAAACTCTCACCACAGTACCATCTTTCAGTCTCACTGCACTGTACATGGTCTTCTCGCCAATGGTATCCGAATGGCGGACGTCCTCGCCGTATCCGCTTTCCATAGCTTCACGAATCTCCGGACGGTCCTTGTGATTCACCATACTGGATTGATCCGCAACGGAATCATAAAGAACGGTTCCGTCGGTATCCACCCAGGTAAGACGGTGGACATCTGTCAGTTTCAAATCCTCAAAATATTCAGCACCGCTGATTTCAACGGCATGGGCGATCATCTGCGATTCGTTCTTTATCTCTCTGGCGAATTCTTTGTTATATTCCAGGGAAATCAGACCTACGATGAAAAGCAGGCTTGCCACCAGCACGACCAGACCCGCAGTGAAAATTCCTCCAAATATTCGTTTCTTCATCTACGATTCTCCCAGTTTATATCCGATACCTCTTACGGTTTCAATCAATTTACCAGCGTCTCCCAGTTTCTGCCGAAGAGAACGGATGTGTACGTCTACCGTGCGGCTCTCTCCATCAAAGGCATAGCCCCAGATTTTCGTCAGGAGCTGGTCTCTGGTAAACACGATTCCCTGATTCTCAGCAAACAGCGTCAGCATCTCGAATTCCTTCAGCGTCAATGACAGCTCATGGCCGTCCACACTAACCTTATGTCTGCTCGGGGTAATGCGCAGGGACCCAATGACATATTCCTTGTCGCCATCGACAACTTCTGCGCGCCGCAACAGAGCCTTGACTCTGGCAATCAGTTCCATCATGCCAAAAGGCTTCGGCAGGTAATCATCAGCCCCGTAATCCAGGCCGATGACTTTGTCGTATTCTGTACTCTTTGCTGTCAGCATCATGATAGGCACCCGGCTGGTACTGCTGGCCGACCGCAGCTTCTTCAGAATCTGCAGGCCGTCCTCTTCCGGCAGCATGATGTCAAGCAGCACGAGCCTCGGTCTCTCAATCTGTACCGCCTCCCAAAAAAGCGAAGGTCTGGAAAATCCCTTTGCCTCATAGCCGGCATTATTCAATGTATATAGAACCAGTTCTCTGATACTGTCGTCATCTTCCACGAAATATATCATGTGTATTCCCTCCGTACTAATCCATATTAAGTCTACTATAAACCCTTGAAAAATGCCATGTTTTAATTGTTAAATCCATGTAAACTTTTCATAACTTTGCCGCCTGCCGCATATATTGGTCATAACATGAGTGAAGGAGCGGTAAATCATATGAAGGATTACATTGAAGAGAGAGTGCTTGCACTGGCCGATTATATTATCACCACCAATTCCACCGTCAGGGCGGCCGCCGGAAAGTTCAAGGTCAGCAAAAGCACTGTACATAAAGATGTAACAGAACGGCTCCACGAAATCAGCCCTTCCCTTGCCGCTGAGGTCAAAACCGTTCTCGATGTCAACAAGGCCGAAAGACATATCCGTGGAGGTCTTGCTACAAGAGAAAAATACCATCATAACAAAGAGAATCTTTAAGTTTGTACAAAAAGCAGGGCTCCCCCCTGTTTTTTTGTAAATTATATAATGAAATTCATGACAGAATCTTATATAATGGTCGTATGTAATACCAAAGGAGGACGATTCCCATGATTTATTTTAGAAGTGACTACAGTCTCGGTGCCCATCCAAAAGTAATGCAGGCACTGATGGACACAAATTTAGAGCATACAGATGGTTATTGCCTGGATCGTTTCAGCGATGAATGTACAGAAATGATTCGCGAATGGGTTGGTAAGCCTGATGCAGACATTCACTACTTTGTCGGTGGTACCCCTTGCAACACCACAACCATCTCTGCAGCTCTGAGACCTTATGAAGGCGTTATCACACCGGCTACAGGCCACATCTACGTGCACGAAACAGGTTCCATCGAACTGAACGGCCACCGTCAGTTTGCGATGCCGACACCGGAAGGCAAGCTGCGGCCATCCGATATCGAAACTGCCCTGATTCACCACGAAGACGAACACTGTGTAATCCCTAAGGTTGTATACATCACACACCCAACCGAAAACGGCGGTGTTTACACAAAGGCAGAACTGGAAGCGTTAAGCGAATGCTGCAAGAAGCACGACCTGACCTTCTACATGGACGGTGCAAGACTGGGTACTGCCATGACATGGCCTACAAACGATTTAACAATCAAAGATATCGCAAACCTGGTAGATGCGTTCTACATCGGCGGTACGAAAATCGGTGCCCTGTTTGGCGAAGCTCTGGTTGTTGTAAATCCTGAGAAGTTCGATCCAAACTTCCGTTACATGATTAAGCGTCAGTGTGCATTATTGGCAAAGGGCCGTCTGATTCCTGTACAGCTGAAGGCACTGTTCGAAGGCGGCGATGACTCCCTGTATTTCGAACTGGGCAGAAAAGAAAACGAACTGGCTATCAAGCTGGCAAAGGGCGTTGTAGATGCAGGATATGAACTGTGGCTGCCACACCAGACCAACCAGGTATTCGTGATCATGGACAACGATGAAATCGCAGAATTAGAAAAGGACTTCTTCTTCTACACATGGTGTCCATACGACGAAACACGTTCCGTTATCCGTCTGGTTACAAGCTGGGGATCCACAGAAGAAGACATCGATGCGATTCTGGCTGCCCTGCAGAAATAAACAATTATACGAGCAATACAAAAGGACCGAAATCAATCGGTCCTTTTGTTGTGTCGTTAATTGTCGTCATTACGGAAAGCAGAAGAATTCTTGTACTTCTTCATAATCTTTTCGACTCTTTCGTTTCTGCCTTTTTCGGCTTCGTAGACGCCCTGCTCATACGGTGTCAGGTTGTTGATGTCTTTGATATGTGGTTTTACCGGCTTTGGCATAAACGGCAGATAGATCAGTGGAGAGATTATAAAGAGATCTGCCAGGATCCATCCTGCGAAGACCAGAACCCACTGCCAGATTTCTGTAAACGTGTTCAGGCCGCCAAATGCGATGGCCAGGAATCCCAGCAGGAATACTACAGTAGTCAGATACAGGCTCTCTGCCTTTTTGAT
Source organism: Bacillota bacterium (assembly GCA_017522185.1). Classification (GTDB taxonomy): domain Bacteria; phylum Bacillota; class Clostridia; order Peptostreptococcales; family Anaerovoracaceae; genus Senimuribacter. The sequence continues at coordinate 10,734 of JAFWZZ010000020.1, forward strand.
GCCCTTGGACAACGCCTCGTCGTACCAGGTAGTCTTCAGGGACTTGAAGATGTACTTCGCACCGTGGAACTGGCTGTTTGCCAGGAAGATACAGGTCTTGAAATCCTCAAAAGAAGTCTTCTGTGTCGGGATCACGGTTGGTCCCAGTTCTTCCGGTCTGTAGTCATAGAAAATCTGTCCGCGTATCAGCGTACCGTCACCCATGACGGACATCTTCACTTCTTCTCCCTTCACAAAGGATGCAACCATCTGCTGGCCCGGCATCAGCATGAAAGTCTCCGTGCCCGCCGTAACCGTCGCATAGCCGTCCCTGCAGTAGAAGGTCACGTCAAAGCGTTCCAGTTCCTCATCTTTTTCAAATTCCAGTTCTTTGCTGTCTTCTGTCAGCTCGATGATGTCCAGGTAGCCTTTGTTACCCTTCGCCGTCATCAGGTTGTAGTCTGTGATTTTGCCGAAGCTCTTCGTATGGAAACCGCCGTCAAAACGGTCCTGTTCCAGCTCTCCCAGTCTTGCCACGCGGACATCCTGGTGGGCCAGAACTACGTCGCCTTTTAAGACCATCAGTACACGGTCGTAATCCGGCAGCTTGGAGAATGTAGTTTCTTCCAGGTCACAAGTCGCCGTGGAGAGTCTCCAGATAAAGTTCCGCTTTAGATAGTCGGCTTCTTCCGGAAAAATCGCCAGCTGTGTGGTTGTACCGCCGGTCCATCTTGACGGAGTGAAATCTTCGGATTTATAGATTTTGATGTTCATAGTCATCCTTCCTTTTTCGTATAGATACTACTAATTATATAGTCCATTCCTTGATTCGACAAGCTTTTTATAGTATCATGGGTGTGTGTATTTATTATTTTAAGAAAGAGAGAAATAGCCTATGAACAGAGCTGACGGTTATAGAATTGAAAGCAGCGATCTCATCTACGAAGCCATTCCACACATTATGGACAAGAGATATGACGCCAGCAACTACATGGACTTAGAGATTGATATGGAGCCTCTGCAGAAGTACATCAACAGCTGGAGAGGCAAAGGCGAGCGGATTTCCTACATGGCAGTGATGATCGCCGCATACATCCGGACCGCCGCAAAATACCCATACCTGAACCGGTTCGTCATGAACAAGAAGATTTACGCCAGAAATCACTTCTGCGTTTCCTTCGTGACGCTGAAAGCCGGCGAGGAAATGGAAGAAACCGTTGTAAAACTGTATTTCAACCTGGACGAGGACATCTTTGAGGTAAACCGGAAGATCAACGAAGCCATTGAATTCAACAAGCAGGCAACGACGAAGAATGCAACCGATAAGCTTCTGCGTGTCGTTTTTCATATCCCGGGACTAGTGCGCGGCATCGTGAACCTGGTGAAGTTTGTGGACAAATACTTTACCCTTCCGTTCCCGCTGATTCACGCGATTCCGTTCCACACGTCCTTCTTCATCACCAACCTGGCATCCATCCGTCTGAATTCGATTTATCATCACATCTACGAATTCGGAACCACCAGCGTCTTCCTTTCCATGGGTCAGACAGCAAAGAGACTGGTGAAAAACGGCGACGGTGTGGAAGAGCGCAAGGTCATGCCGATGAAGGTGGTAACCGACGAGCGTATCGCCAGCGGCAACTACTACGGCAAATGTTTCCGTGAGTTCCTAAAGTACATGGACCATCCGGAGCTGCTGGAACAGAAACCGGAAGTCATCAACAGAGACCCCGACATCAAAGCAAAGAACCCGAAGTTCTTTGTAAAATAAAATGATTACATATTTTTGAGGTGAATATTATGGACAGAAAAGAATTAGCATTACAGTTACATCATTCAAAATTTAACTGCGCACAGTCTGTAGTCTGTGCTTTCGCACACGTCATGGGTTACGACCCACAGACCGTATTCAAGATGAGTGAAGCCTTCGGTTTCGGCATGGGCAACATGGGTACCTGCGGTGCCGTATCCGGCATGGCTATGGTTATCGGCATGATGAAGTCCGACGGCGATCTGGACGACCCTAAGACAAAGAAAAAGTGCTACAACCTGATGAAGCTGGCTCAGCACAGATTCGAAGAAAAGAACGGCTCTGTAATCTGCAAGGAAATCAAAGGCGTGGAAACAGGCAAAGTACTGAGAAGCTGCGACGGCTGTATCGAAGATGCAGTGGCAATCCTGGACGAATTACTGCTGGACATCAAATAGTTTGAAGGGCGAGGTGCCTTATGAAAAAGATTTTGGTCATCGGCTCTACCGTAGCCGATATTATCATTAACGTAGATTATCTGCCAACGACGGCACAGGATGTGCACCTGCACTCCCAGTCCATGTCCCTTGGCGGCTGCGCCCACAACGTTTCTGACATGATCAGACATTTTGGCGCACCATACATCCTGTATTCTCCGGTTGGAACCGGTCTCTACGGTGATTTCGTCCGTGGAGAGCTGGCAAAGAAAGGTATCGAATCTCCGGTACCGACACCGGATCAGGCCAACGGCTGCTGCTACTGTTTCGTAGAAGACCACGGCGAGCGGACTTTTATCGTGGACCACGGCGCAGAATACCTCTTCTACAAAGAATGGTTCGATCAGCTGAAGGTGGACGAGCTGAGCTGCGTCTACATCTGCGGCCTGGAAATCGAGGACAAAACAGGCAGCACCATCGTAGACTTCCTGGAAGATTCCGGTCTTCCAGTCTTCTTCGCACCAGGGCCTAGAATCCATATGATTCCTGCCCGGCTGATGGATCGCATCTTCGCACTGAAACCGATTCTGCACCTCAACGAAGACGAGGTATGCAGATACACCGGTGTGGATACGATCGAAGGTGCTGCAGCAGCACTACACGCACTGACCGGAAATACGCTGATTGTAACCAACGGTGACAACGGCGCCTATTATTATGATGGCGACGGCCTCCACCACGTTCCCGGTGTAACCTGCGAAAACGTAGTCGATACCATCGGCGCAGGGGACAGCCACTGTGGAGGAACGATTGCAGGGCTCTCCATAGGTCTGTCTATGGAAGAAGCCATCACAAAAGCTAACATCGCAGCAGCAGCAGTGGTTGGCACAAAGGGCGCCCTGCTCAGCGATGAGGATTTTGAGAAACTTGGATTATAATTACGAAAAAAAGAGAATCCCGCGGGATTCTCTTTTTGATTGCTTTGATTTAGTTCAGGCCGTCCCTGATGGTTCTCAGAGAACGGATCAGACGGTTGATCGCGTTGATTCGTCTTACGACAGTGTAGGCATTTTCTTCTCTGTACAGCAGGATGCGGTTCAGTGTGTCCAGCAGATCCTGGCACAGGTCGTCCACCTTCTTCAGGAAGTCGTCCTTCTTCATGGTTACGATGCCTGCAGGCAGCTGATCGATGTCGTAGTGGTATTCCATGCCAAAGAGTTCCAGTACAGTCTGGGACAGCTTCAGCTTATATTCGTTCAAGAACATTTCGAACAGGAAGTCCTTCTCTGCAGCCTCTGCTTTGATGGATGCTACGGCAGCGTTTACCGCTTCGAACTTCTCATCCAGTTCTTTGTATTCCATGTTCATGGCCTTCCAGTAGAAGTCCAGCTGTCTTAAGGCACCGGAGATGGCGTCCTTCAGTTTCTTTTCTGTGGATTCTTCCAGAATCTCTTCTGCATGTCTCTTGCTGTCTGCCAGCACGGTTTCCTTCAGTGCATCGATGCCCTGGCCGAACTTGGCGCTGACCGGGAACAGTTTTACTTCCTTTGTTTCCATCAGGTGGCAAAGGATTTTTTCGCAGTAGTCCATGTACGCCTTCAGGTCTTCTTCACCAACGGTGTCGACTTTGTTTACCGCGAAGTAGAACTTACCGGCGAATTCCTTGGTGCCCTGGAGGAAGTCGATTTCGATCTGGTTGATTGGGCTGTCTACGGATAAGAGGAAGATTACCGCGTCAGATTCCTTCATGTACAAGTATGCGGTTTCCGTGTTGTTCTGGTGGAAGGAGCCAACACCTGGTGTGTCTACGAATACCAGGCCGTCCTTCAGGAATGGGGCCTCACAGTGGAGCACCACTTCTTCCACGCCTCTTTCGTTGTTAGCGTTTTCCTGTTCACTGATAAAAGCGGACAGCTCTTCGAATTCGATTTCCTGAACCACGCCGTTCATGAAACGCACTTCTGCAGCCTTTGGTCCGTACACAACCTTCGTTACCGCGGAAGTGATTGGAACGATGCCCACAGGCATGATTTTGTCTTCTAAAATTGCATTGGACAGGGAGCTCTTGCCGCGCTTAAACTGTCCGATGATGGAAACGGACATCTGGCGGTTTTCTAATTTCTCGATGAGGTGCTTTACCTGGGACGCATGGCCTTTGCAGGCTTCGTCCGCCGCCAGCAGCTCATAGGTTCTCTTTGCTTTTTCTAAAATTGTATTATTCATGGTTTTACTCCTAATGTTCATAATCCATTATATTGTACCATAGGCAGGCGGCATAGAACCACCTTTTTTCACATATTCTATAATATTTGTATGAGAAAGGCGGCGAATCTATGGCTATCGGTTCCGTGAAACGAAATATCCTGACCCTGACCTTTGCCAATCTGTGTATCGGCCTGGTAGAGTTCGTCTTCAGCCTGTATCTGTCGCGGGTTCTGGGTGCCGGAGGCCTTGGCATGCTCCATCTCGTCACGCCCATCAACTGCCTGTTTCTCTCCTTCATGACGGAAGGGCTGGTTACTACCACATCAAAGATTTCAGCGGGCCACTGCGCCAGCGGACGGCTGGGGCTGATGGACCGCAGTATCAAAGTCTTTACCGCCTTCAGTTTTGTCTGGTCGCTGGTACTGGTGGGCGTGGTGTTTCTCACCGCCCGCCCCATCGCCAATCGGTTTCTGGGGGAGCCTTCCCTGTACTATCCCATTCTTTCCACCTGTCCGCTGATGCTTTTGATGTCGGTTTCTAATATTGTCAAGGGCCACTTCCTGGGCCTTGCCCGGATCAAAGTACCTGCGATAATCAATGTAACGGAAAAGCTGCTGCGTTTTCCGATCCTTTATCTTTTGATCCGCTTCTGTCTCAACCGCTTTGCCGTGCCGGCAGTTACCTTCGTGTATCTCTGCTATGCCATCGGCGAAATCCACAGCGTCGTCTGGTTAATCGTTTATTACCGATGGGATAGGCGCAGATTGTCGAAAACTGTCGAAAAGAGTCGCCGCGTATCCTCTGCGCCAGTAGGGACGTTGTTGAAACCTTTGGTCGCCGGCGCAGCGCCGATCTGCTCCACCCAGTGTCTCCTGGAGCTGGCAGGAGCCTTCGCTTCTGTCTCTGTGAAGTCCCGCCTCTGTGCCGCAGGCTATTCGTCGGCGGAGGCCCTTTCCCTGCTGGGAAAATTCCGGGGCATGGTCTTTCCCCTGATGTCTTATCCAATGATTCTGGTAGGCTCTGTCTGCAGCATTGTCGTACCGCAGGTTTCCATTCTGCAGGAAGGCGGGAAGGAAGCCGCGGCAAGACGTTTAATCAGGAGATGTCTGGCCGCGGCTCTGGTGATTGGAGGGCTTACGGCGGTCGTCTTCCTGGTGGCAGCTGATGAGATGGGATATCTCTTCTACAAGCGGGAGGATCTGGGGCCGATGATCCGGCTGGCCGGTCTCTGCGCGCCAGTGCTGGATGTGGCCGCGGTATCTACCAGTCTCCTTATTGCCGTGGGACAGGAAGGACAGTCCTTTCGAAATGCGCTGTTGCAGCAGCTGCTGCTTTTGATTTCGATTCTTCTGCTGGTGGGTGTGCCGGCCCTGAACATCTATGGATATATCCTGTCTTTCGCCTTGTCCAATCTGATTCTTGTGGGAATGAATCTGTATTTTTTGAAAGAACACCTTTTTGACTACGAATCTTCATCTTATGTTCACAAAGGGGGTATATACTAGGCTCATCAAAAGGTGGTAGACGTACACTTTTTGAACGTTCTTTCTTAATTAATACTAAATATCGCAAACAAAAGAACCTGCTTCCATCGAGCGGGTTCTTTTGTTTTTTGTAGCAAGTGTCGATGGGCACTCCAAAAAACTTACTTGCACAGTTAAAAACATCTAGTATAATTAAAGCAGTTATTGTGTAGGAGGATATTTTGATGAGTGAAAAACATTATGACTGTCCATGTTTAGATACCTGTCCACTGAACCGCGCCATGATGCTCATCGGTGGAAAGTGGAAGATGCAGATTATCTGTTCTCTGAATAATCAGGGACCGACAAGATATAACCAGTTAAAGCGCAAGATGGACGGTGTTTCCAATACGGTGCTGGCAAAAGCTCTGAAGGAGCTGGAAGATGCCGGTCTGGTCATCCGCCACGAATACCTGGAGGTGCCGGTCCGCGTGGAATACGAGATCACCGAAGCCTGCAAAACGCTGATTCCGATTCTGGAGGATCTGAGCGACTGGTATGAGACGTTTGATGCGGGGCAGTCTAAGGAGGAATTCTAATGAATAATACGAATGATTTTCTCAGCGCTGCAATCTGGGCTATTGCTGCGATTTGGTGTATGTTTTCGCTCCCCGCTTATATTACAAAATATAAATCCAGCGGCAGGAAAATAGATTTGCTCGAATCGGTCGGAATAGGACTCATGCTGATTGCCAGTGTAATTCTATTTATCGATTATTTCGTGTAACTGAAATTTGAACACCCGTCGGAAGCGACGGGTGTTTTTTTGCTGTTTTATTCGGTTATCCTATAGAAAATAGTTCGTGCAACCATTGACACGTTTTAGGGCGATTGCACTGCGCGGAACAAAAATAACGCAACCATATCAACGATTTTCGAGTTCGTACTGCGCGCAATAGTATGATTGCCCTTTCACGAACAGCCTTCGGAAGCCACGTACATTCAATTGTTAAAAATACACGCAGCCATCGCCCGCTTTATCGTCTTTGCACTGCGCAAAATGCCCTTTTCAGCGCGTCGATGGCAAATATCAGGACAGAATATCAGGATTTACGCTCCTCATATCGAAGATCTGCGCAGTAGAATGCACTTATTTTGCAATATGGTTGCGTATTTTTTTATTGACGCAGTAACGTCACGATTTTAGGCTCTATGGTTGCGCGCAAACAGTAGGATATGTCTAGGCGATGCCCGTTCGCCTTTTTGCCCCAAGCTTGCTTGGCTAGGCAAAACGGACAGCGTAGCGAATGAATTGAGCGGAGGAGTGAGGCTCTGCTGAACGTTGGGTTCGAGCCCCCTCTAAGGTTCATTAACGAGAAAAAGACACCCAATGGGTGTCTCTTCTCGTTGGTGGAGCATAGGGGGCTCGAACCCCTGACCTTTTGACTGCCAGTCAAACGCGCTCCCAGCTGCGCCAATGCCCCGTATGAAGTTACATTTATATTATCACTTCTCCGGGCGGTCTGCAATGGCTAAATGCAGACCGCCTCTGTCATTTTTCTCTGTTATCTTATAAAATTCGCAAACATGTGATTATCTTTCTTCAAAATAATCCATGCCGCTGGTCTTGTGGATTTTGCCGTCGCGGTCTACGAAGACGGCTTCTATGTTGTCCGCGCCTTCGATCAGTTTCATTCCTTCTTCTACGCCGTAAATCAGGCAGGTCGTGGACAAGGCGTCGCAGACGCCGGAATAGCCTTTTGGTGCTGTCAGCGTCACGCTGAGTACGTCGCTATCAACGGGATAGCCGGTTTCCACGTCCAGGATATGGTGATAGGTCTTTCCATCCTGTTCGAAACATCGTTCATAGACACCGGATGTTACGACAGTTGCATCAGACACCGTCACGGCACCCAGGATTTCGCCTGTTTCGGAGTTAGGGTCTTTGATGCCGATTTTGAACGGGTCGCCGCTGTTTTCCCCAACGGCTACGATGTTGCCGCCGAAGTTGATAATGGCGCTGGTTACACCCAAGGATTCCAGATGACCTGCCGCCTTGTCGGCAACGTAGCCTTTACCGATACCCCCCAGGTTAATTTTACCGTCAGGGTTATCCATGGTTACGGTATTTCCGGAAAGCTGAATCTGACGGTAGTCCACAGCAGCCAGGGCCTCCTCTACCACATCAGCAGAAGGCACCGCAGGGTTATCTCCGTGGAAGTCCCAAAGATCTGTCACCTGGCCCAGCGTGATATCGAATCTGCCGTCGGACAGGTCGCCGTAATCAATTCCCATCTGGAGCAGTTCGATGACCGCATCAGAACACTTCACCGGCGCACCACCGGCCTCATTAATCTGATATACTTCTGACGTTTCTATAGTTGCGCTGATCAAAGCTTCCAGATCCGCACACAGGGAGAATGCAGAATCTATGGCCGCGTTGGCGTTTTCTTCACTCATATCCTCCATATCATATATGGTGATTTCACAGATGGTGTCCATGTAATAACTGGATTTTGCGACTTTTTCTACCCCGCCGCAGCCAGTCTGTGTTATAATTAAAGTTACGGTAAATATCATTACCGCCAGTAAACGTGAGAATTTTTTCATTAGAAATATCCCTTTCATTTTAAGGAGTTTATATGTTCAAGTTTATCAAAAAAGCCGACATCGTGCTCTTTTTCGTGCTGCTGGCTTTCGGCATCGGCCTTTCGGCTTTGTCCCTCTTCACCGGCACTTCCGGTCAAAAGGTACAGATCGAAGTGAACGGCCAGCCCTACGCCGTATACAGCCTGGCAGAAAACCAGACCATCGAAATCACCGAGCACGGTCACACAAATAAGATTACCATAAAAGACGGCGCTGTGCAAATGTCATATTCTGATTGCAAGAACCAGATCTGCGTCAACGACGGGCAGATCAGCAAGACCAATCAGAGTATCGTCTGCCTGCCGAACAAGGTTATGGTAGAAATCACCGGCGGAGAGGAGGAATTTGATGCCATCTCAAACTAACCGTTCCGGGCACAACCGCCGGACACAGAAAACCAGACTGCTGGCCATCGGTGCCATGTTCGCCTGCCTGGCACTGATTTTCTCCTACATCGAAGCCATCATTCCATTCAATGCAGGCATCCCCGGTGTCAAACTGGGCATTGCCAATCTGGTGGTCATCATCGCCCTTTATAACATGGGGCCGAAGTATGCCTTCACCATCAACTGCATCCGAATTCTGGTAGCAGGACTCCTGTTTAACGGAGCCTTCGGGGCAGTTTATTCCCTGGCCGGCGGCGTGCTTAGTTTCCTGGTGATGTGGGGGCTGAAAAAGACAAACCTCTTCAGCATGGCTGGCGTCAGCATGGCCGGCGGCGTTGCCCACAACATGGGACAGCTCTTCGTGGCATCCGCCATCGTAAGCAACCTGAAGATGTTCCTCTACTTCCCTGTTTTGATGTTCTCCGGCCTGGCCAGCGGCATCATGATCGGGGTCGTGGCCTGTGTCATCGACAGCCGCGTACCAAAACAGTTATTCCGTTAACATCAAAGGAGATAACTTATGAGAAAACAGTTAACAGACATCCGTCAGGTCATGGCAGACCGTGGTATTTCCGCCTGCCTGATTCCGACCACAGACTTTCACAACAGCGAATACGTAAACGATTACTTCAAAAGCCGGGAATACATTTCCGGCTTTACCGGTTCTGCCGGCACCCTGGTAGTCACATCAAAAGAAGCAAAGCTCTGGACCGACGGAAGATACTTTCTGCAGGCAGCTGCGGAACTGTACGGTTCCGGCATCGACCTGATGAAGATGGGGCAGCCTGATGTCCCAACGGTGAGCGAATGGCTCGCATCGTCATTAAACGATGTGGATATTCTGGCCTTTGACGGCCGCCTGGTCAGCAGCACTTTAGGTGCAACCCTGGCTGGCAAATTCAAAGTAATTTATGACGTGGACCTGCCGGGTGAAATCTGGCCGGACCGTCCACAGATTGCGCCATCGAAGATTTACCCTTTGGGCGATGATGTAACCGGCGAATCCGCAGCGTCAAAGCTTGCCCGCGTCCGTCAGTTCATGGCCGCCAAACAGGCTGATTATCATCTGATTACCCAGCTGGAGGACATCGCATGGCTATATAATCTGCGCGGAAACGATATTCCGCACACGCCGGTTTTCTTTGCTTTCGCTTTGATTACGGCAGAAGAAGACAGGCTCTATGTGTTGGACGGTTCTTTCGAAGGAGGTCTTCCTTATCTGCAGATTTTCGAGGACTTAACAAAACTGACATCCGGCACCATGCTGCTGAACGAAGAAGCTGTCGGCTACGCCCTGCGCAAGGCGATTCCCGCGTCAGTAGAAGTAATCGACCATGAAAACCCATGTACCCTGATGAAGGCGCTGAAGAACCAGGCAGAAATCCGCGCAACAAAAAACGCCCATCTGAAAGACGGTGCAGCGATGACAGAGTTCCTGTGCTGGCTAAAGACCCATGAGGACAAAACCCAGCTGACAGAAATCACAGCTGCCGACTATCTGGCCTCCTGCAGAGCAAAGCAACCGGGATTCCGTGACATCAGCTTTGCTACCATCTCCGGCTATGCAGGCAACGGGGCCATCGTCCACTATGACCCGACACCGGAAACCGATACACAGCTGCGCCCGGAAGGCTTCCTACTGGTAGACTCCGGCGGCCAGTACGAAGACGGTACCACCGATATTACCAGAACCATCGCCCTGGGACCGCTTACCGATGAGATGAAACGTCATTACACAGCTGTTTTAAAGGGCCATATCACCCTGGCGAGGGCAAAGTTCACGGTAGGCACCACGGGGGCCGACCTGGATAAACTGGCGAGAAAACCGCTGCAGGACATGGATCTGGACTATAACCACGGCACCGGCCACGGCGTAGGCCATCTGCTCAGTGTCCACGAAGGACCACAGACCATCAGTCCGAGAGGCACAAAATATGCCCTGCAGCCAGGCATGATTACCAGCAACGAGCCTGGCGTTTACATCGAGAACAGTCATGGCATCAGACTGGAAAATGAGATTCTCTGCACAGAGGATCCACTGGGACGTCTGCAGTTCGAAACCATCACGTTCTGTCCCTTCGACAGGGAGGCGATTCTCGGTGACCGGCTGACTGCTGACGAACGCCAGTGGATTGACAATTATCATGCAGAAGTATATGACAAGCTCGCACCACTGCTGGACGACAGTGTCCGCAGCTGGCTATACAAAGAAACAAGAAAACTCCCTTAACTGCTAAGGGAGTTTTTCATCGTTAATATATGCCAAGCACCTTCAGGGCAAGCAGGAACAGCACAAACAGGATGCAGTATCTTGCCAGCTTTGCGCCATTTTTCAGCGCCAGTCCTGCACCAATATAGCCACCCAGCATATTGCATGCCGCCATCAGAATTCCCAGAGGAATCAGAACCTGGCCGTTCAACAGGAAGATGGTCAGCGATGTGATATTGGTAGTGATGTTAATGATTTTCGCCTGTGCGTTGGCAGTTTTGACGTCCATATGAGCGAAAACCGTAAAGGCAATAATCAGAAACGTACCGGTTCCTGGTCCATAAAATCCGTCATAGATACCAATGATGAGTGCTGCAATAGATGCCGTAATATAGGTCCGCTTGTTCAGCACCACTTCGTCAGTCCCGCGATCATGAAACAGTTTTTTGTTGAGCACTAGGAACGCAGACACGGGTAGTATAACGATTAGCACCCAACGCATGACATCTTCTGAAATACGCATAGATAGATTCGCTCCAATTGAGGAGCCGATGATCGCTGCGACAATTGCCGGTGCTGCCAGCTTCATACTAATCAGTTTTTCTTTGAAGAACCGCATTGTTACCAGTGCCGTTCCAAAAGTAGCAGACATCTTGTTATTTGCAATTGCCACATGAGGAGGCAGTCCTGCAATCATGTATGCCGGCAGGGAAATCAGGCCTCCACCGCCGCCAATAGCGTCTACCACGCCCGCCAGAAACACCAGCGGGCACAAAATTAAGAGCATTTCTAAGGTTATTTCCATTTTTTACGACCTTTCACCATTTATTCTCACAATGAAACAGTTTACCACAAAACAAAAAGAAAAACCACCCTCATTCCGAAGGTGGTCTTTTTGCATATGTATTCGATAGATCGTAAGCTTCCTTTTCCTATTTAATGATTTCAGCCTCTACCTTTTCTACTTCGGCAGCAACTTCAGGATTTTCCGGCTTGCCTTTGCGAACCCTTGCAGTAAAAACAATGTCCATAATGATGTCAACCAGTCCGCTGACAAAGAGTCCGATACCCAGCATTCTGAACAGAGCCTGCGCTGTTGCGAACGGATTCATCATGACGATCAGACCGAACACGGTAATCAATGCTGCAACGATTAACGTTACCATCGGTACAGGATAACCGAACTTCTTCAGGTTTACCACGTTCTGGAAGCCTTCCAGACCTTTGTACGTAATCATGAAGCCCAGCACGAACGGGAACAGCATGATGAACATGGTGCCTTTTAACAACACAAAGATACCCAGAATAATCAAAGCCCCGCCTACTGCCAGACCGTTAGTGTCTTCTGTGATTCTGTCTTCTACCTTCGTCATCAGGTATCCAGCGATGCGGATCACGCCTACCAGGACAGCCGCACCCGCCAGCAGGTAGCAGAGCAGATCTTCTACTAATAACGGCTTTAATAATAACGCCAGTCCGAACAGTACGTATACCAGTGAGCTCACAAATTTTGCTACAGTTTTATTCATAATTCCACCTCTTCCTACATTTCTTTTTTTCATTTTACCGCGGCAAAGCAAAGAGGACAACCCCCAAAATCAAAAGTCCTAGGCCGCACCAGGCTTTTTTTCTGAGTTTCTCTTTGAGGAAAAGCCGTGAAAGCACGATGGATACCACCATACCCATGCGGTAGATGGTCATGACGACGGCGGCCTTACCCAGGAACAGCGCCTTATATACCAGCACATGGCCTGCCCCACTGGCCGCCGCACCGAGGAGGATGAATGTCCAGGTCTTTCCCACAATCTCGTTCATGGTATCTTTGATAGAGGAAGCCGGTTTTCTTTTGATAAATAGCAGCATCCAAAGGAAGGCTACGACGATGATGTATCGAAAGGTGGATGTTACATTGGTGTCGACAGGCGTCGTGTCGGCTTTTACGATGACATAGGATATTGAGGCGCAGACGGCGGACAGCGCGGAAAAGAGAATCCATCTTTGGTCACTCTTGAGAATGTTCTTGTTCTTTAGGGCCGAAAGTTCTTCTTTGTCCATCATCAAAAGGGTTCCGGCGATGATGAGTCCTGTACCAGCGAGCATCCAGACCGTGATGGTTTCTTTGATGTAGATGCGGCAGAGAATCATGGAAAAGACGATGGTCAGACTCTGAATCGCAAGAAACACGCTGATACTGCCGCCCTTGAGTCCCAGGAAATAGAATGCCCAGGAGACAGAAAGCACAACACCGGATGCTGCCACAGAAAGCCACGACTGCCATCCCATGTCCACAGTCTGGCTGAATACTCCTGTTGCCAGGGCTGTGCCCGCAAAAGCCGCCAGCAGCACCGTATTTGTCACGGCACCTGTCAGGCAGGCGTCGGTATGTTTGATGCCGATTTTCGATAGAATGGTAGACACACCGATACAAAGAGTGGAAATCACCGCAAGAAAAAGCCACATAAAGAATCCTCCTTAGGCTGTGTTATCTGCCACTATTGTTTGCAATGCAATGGATATTATGCAAATCCCAATTTCTCTCTTGCAACCTCACATCCTGTCTATATATAATGTAATTAATCTCAGTCAAATCAGGAGGATTATCGCATGAAGACAATTGGAATCATCGGGGGCCTGTCCTGGCACTCCTCATTACAGATGTACGAATATATCAATCGCTATGTGGCAGACAAATTAGGTGAATATAATAACGCGAAGGTCGTTCTGGCCAATGTCAACCTGCAGGAAATCTTCGTCACCCGTTTTGATGAACAGGAACAGGTGATGCTGGAAGGTGCAAAACAGATTGAAGCCGCCGGATGTGACTTCTATATGATCTGTTCCAACACCATGCACAAGCACGTGCCGTTCCTGGAACAGCACATCAAGACACCGAACCTTCATATCGCCGATGCGACAGCTAATGAGATTCTTGCGCAGGGGAAGAAGAAGGTAGGCCTCATGGGAACCAGAATTACAATGGAGTCCGACTTCTATCGCGGCCGCCTGCAAAGTCATGGGTTGGATGTTCTAATCCCGGAAGAAGAGGACCGGGCCTTCATCGATCACGTCCTTATGACAGAAACCGGCGTGGGAATCGTCAAAGAAGAATCCGCACGCAGATTCTACGAAATTGCACAGCGTCTGGCCGATGCAGGTGCTGAAGGTGTGATTCTGGGATGCACCGAAATCGGTATGCTGATGCAGCAGGAACACACAAATATTCCGCTCTTTGATACGACCATCATCCACGCTGAGACCGCGGCAAAGATGTCCATCGAAGAAGACTTATAATCACAAAAACTACAAAAGAGACGTGGCAGTCACGTCTCTTTTTTCATGCTGTTATTTCCCTTGTTCTTTTCTCATCTGCTTCGCCAGGCCGTGGTCGAAGGAGTAGCCTCTGCCTTTGACTTCTTTGACCGCGCTGATGGTGATAAAGGCTTCCGGATCGATATCCAGAATTGCCGCCTGTACGCCATGAAGTTCACGCCCATTGGTTACGCACATGATGACATCCGTAGCTTCTGCCTGGTAACCGCTTTGACCGTGCAGGATGGTGTTTCCTACGATCATAGAAGCAAGTCTTTGACGGATTTCCTCGTGCTTCTTGCTGATGACGAACAGCTGTAACGCACCGCCGCCCATCAGCACTACCTTCTCTGCAATCATGGAATACAGGAAGGTCACGATGATGCCTAGCAGGATTACTTCCGCCGATGGCGCAAAGATCACCTGGGAGATGAGAATCAGGCCGTCGATACCGTACATCGGTATCGACAAAGGCCAGCCAAATTTCTTATTCAAAATGATAGCGATGACATCGGTTCCACCTGTAGATGCACCGGATTTGATAATCAGACCCATACCGATGCCGCAGATCACACCGCCGTATACAGTTGCAATGATCGGGTCCTGTGTCAGGCTGCCGATGTTCTCCATGGATTCAAAGATCCCCATAAACGCAGGATAGGCAATGGTTCCTACGATGATGGACGCCGCGAACTTCTTGCCCAGTACGACTAACGCTAAGACAAACAACGCGCCATTCACGACGGCAACACCTGCAGATACCGGAATGCCCAGGAAATGCTCCGCGATACGGCCAAGACCTGTGGTACTGCCAATCATAATATCGTTACTCAAAACAAATGCCACAACACCAAAAGCCGTAATAGCCAGCCCCGCAAGCACCATAGCATATTTCAGGAAAAAGTCTGTTAATGTCTTCATCTTTCAATCTCCCCTAATAATCATACGGAGATATTATACACGACTTACCATGAAAAGTACAGTCTCAAAGAACAGCAAAATCCCGGAAGGCGCGAAGCTCTGCCGGGGTCCTGTTATCCGCCAGTATTTAATTGGTTAACTATACTTTAGCACTTTTCTCCGATAAAGTCAAATTCTTTTTTTGAAAATATAACTTTTTGTTTGAAATTCGTGATATAATTTGGAAAACGATACTTTAACAGGGTAAAGGTGGCTAGCTATGATTAAGAATAAAAAGCAACTGATACATATAGCCGATCTGATTGGCGCACAGTTTGGCCCAAGTACGGAAGTGGTGGTTCACGACTTCACCAAGGACCTGGATCATACGATTGTCCACATCGTCAACGGACATGTAACCGGCCGTAAGGTGGGCGATGCCCCCACCGGTGACTTCCTGAAGTACATGAAGTCCTCCACAGAAGGTAAGGACAAGATCCGCCATGTCATCCATACGCCGGACGGCAAGTTCATCCGGTCGTCTACGGCAAACTTCTATGATGCCGACGGCACCCTGAACAGTTCTCTCTGTATCAATCAGGATATCACGGACATCGTCACACTGGAAACCGCAATCAAAGGTATGACGGAAGACTTCTACTTTGACAGCAGTATGTCTACAGCTGACGAAGAACCGGTAAAGGCACCGACGACGTCGATTCACAGCGTCATGGACAACATCATTGCTGAAGGCATGGCCATGATTGGCACGCCGGCAGACAAGATGAACAAAGAGGCTAAGATTAAACTTCTGGCGTTCCTCGATGACCGCGGCGTCTTCCTCATCCAGAAGTCCGGGCAGAAAGTCTGCGAACTGCTGGGCATATCAAAATTCACTCTGTACAATTATTTAGAAGAAGTCCGCAAAGGATAACATATAGAAAAAGAGCCGGTCGAAACGACCGGCTCTTTCTTTCGTATAAAGACTAAACTATTTCTAGATTAAGCTTCTACTTTTGCTTCTGCTGGCTTTGCAGCAGGAGCTTTCTTAATTCTCATGTTGTTGATTGCGCCTGTTGGACATTCCTTAGCACACATACCGCAGTTCTTACACTTAACTGGGTCAATTGTTGCTACGTTGTTTTCAACAGTGATAGCTTCGAACTTACATGTCTTAGCACACTTACCGCAACCGATACAAGCATTGGAACATGCTTTTCTTGCAACCGCACCCTTGTCAGTGTTCTTACACTGAACAACTACTAAGTTCTTAGCAGTCTGGATTTTGATTACGGAGTTTGGACAAGTCTTAGCACACACGCCGCAGCCTACGCAGTTGTCTCTGTTTACAACAGCAACGCCATCGCAAATGTGGATTGCGTCGAAGTCACAAGCAGCAGCACAGTCGCCTAAACCGATACAGCCGTGTGGACAAGCGGATAAACCACCGAAGAACTGCTTTGCAGCGGAACAAGTCTGAACGCCCTTGTATTCCATGATTGTCTTAGCAGCGTCTTTGTGGCCGTTACACATTACAACTGCAACTTCCTTATCAGCAGAGCCAGCTTCAACGCCTAAAACTTCTGCTAACTTCGCAGCTACGTCTGCACCACCAACCGGGCACAGGGAGCAGCTTAAGGAATGATCTTCAGCTAATGCGTTTGCATAGTCATCGCAACCGTTGTAACCGCAAGCACCGCAGTTAGCGCCTGGCAGTTCAGCACGGAGATTTGCGAAAGTTTCATCAACAGGTACGAAGAATACCTTGGAAGCAATTGTCAGGATTGCAGCACAAACCAGACCAACTGCTACAACGATTAAAATAGGTGTTAACATTCGATTCGCCTCCTCTTCTTACTGGAATAATCCGCTGAAGCCCATGAAGGCCAGGGATAACATAGCAGCAGTAATTAATGTCAGAGGAACGCCCTTAAATGCTTCAGGCACACCATTTTCGTTTTCCAGCTTGGATCTAACACCAGCAAATAATACCATTGCCAGTAAGAAACCTACGCCGGCACCGATTGCATTGCAGATGGATAAGAAATATCCATAACCGGAGTCGATGTTGGAAATACATACACCCAGTACAGCGCAGTTTGTAGTGATCAGTGGTAAGAATACCCCCAGAGCCTTATGTAAGGAAGGGATGTACTTCTTTAACAGCATTTCTACTAACTGTACTAAGGATGCGATAACCAGGATAAATACTACTGTCTGCAGATATGCAATATCAAATTTGTTTAATACCTGCATGATTGGCCATGTTGCCAGTGTAGCCAGTACCATAACGAAGATAACGGCAACACCCATACCAAATGCAGAGTCTAATTTCTTGGATACACCTAAGAATGGACAGATACCCAGGAACTGCGCCAGTACGTAGTTGTTAACCAAGATCATGCTCATGATAATTGTAATTGCTAACATGCTTCTTCAGCTCCTTTCTGACATTCTTTTTCTTTTCTTGCGCCGCCGCACATAGCAGCCATTGCACAACCATCGCAACCGAAATCGTTCTTCTTCAGAGCCTTGCCCTTTGTGAAGTAGTTTACAGCAGCGATCAGACAACCGTATACGAAGAATCCGCCTGGAGCCAGGTTGAAGATACCCATGCCAGGAACGATGCCTGTTAAGATTTCAATTCCGAATAATGTACCAGCGCCGAAGAATTCTCTTACGCCACCCATGATACCTAATGCCAGAGTGAAACCTAAGCCCATGCCGATACCGTCTAATGCGGAATCTAATGGGTTGTTCTTGGAAGCGAACATTTCTGCTCTACCCAGGATGATACAGTTTACTACGATCAGTGGAATAAACAGACCCAGGGATGCGTACAGAGAAGGAACGAACGCCTGTAATACTAACTGAACAATTGTTACGAAGCCCGCGATAACTACGATGTAGCAAGGGATACGTACTTTGTCAGGAATGATATTTCTCAGTAAAGAGATAACGATGTTAGAGCAGATTAATACTGCCATTGCGGAAACACCCATACCCATACCGTTGATAGCGGAGGATGTAGTAGCCAGTGTAGGACATGTACCTAACAGCAGAACTAATACAGGGTTTTCCTTGATGATACCTTTGGTAAGGATGCTTAATTTGCTTGGTTTCTTATCC
>JAFWZZ010000021.1 GCA_017522185.1 Bacillota bacterium
TATTATCAAACACTTTATAACAAACTTATTTTCAACTTTTCATGCAGAATAGAAGAAGTCCCAGCATAAGAGAATCTGACGTATTTTCCATCAGATTGTTTTATCCTGAGACTTCTTGTGCTATCATGTTTGATTGTAACTAATAGAAAAGCAGAAATCTCCCCGACCAAAGTTTGACTTCTGCTTTAAAACCACCACATAGCTACCGCTATGTCTTTTCCTATGATAACAATCAAAGCAGAAAACTACAACCTTATTTCTCAAGATTTTTATAATAAAACGATAGATTCTCTCGATCTGAACCTTATTTCCTGTACCTGCGGACATTCCGGATGCCTGATCCGCTATGGTTCCTATAAACGAAACGTCCAGCTGAAGGACGAAATGATCACGCTGACCATAGTTCGTGTCTATTGCACAACATGCGGGCATACCCACGCGCTCCTTCTTTCTTCCCTAGTTCCTTATTCTCAGATTCCTCTGAATGTACAGATAACCGCCATTCATGCTTATGAATCTGGACACTCTCTGTCTCGCATCCTGGCGGACCAGTGTTTCATTGATGAAAACAATCTCAAAGCTGTTATACGTACCTACAGACTCTACTGGAAAGAACGACTTCGTTCTGTCGGGCTGTCATTCTCTGAATGGAGTTCCCTTGTTACCAGCTGTTTTTCAAATTTTTCAAGACAGTTCATGCAGATAAAAACAACCGTCAATAAACTTTTTCTTTTACCAACATAACCTTACACGACAGCTCCCTTTTTCTTCAGTATCCTTTGGATAAAAGGAGGCTTAAATATCATGAAACCAGAAAAACAGCAGGAAATCGCACTTATGCGCTATGGTGCGATTGCTCCACTTATCGCAGGTTTAGACGAAAACTATCCTAGCAAGACCGCTTTCTACACTGAAATCTCTAACAAAGGGCTTGTAGGTCCCGATGGGCGTGTCCATCATTATGCACCTGCAACCATTGAAAAATGGTATCTCGATTATCAGAACCATGGCTTTGATGCCCTCGTGCCTAAAAGCAGGGCAGATGCCGGTATGAGCCGCAAGCTTGATGATGATCTGCAGGAACGGATCCGTTACTTCAAGATGAATTACCCCCGTATGTCAGCAGCAGCCATCTACAGACAGCTCAAAACTGATGGTTCCATCATAAACGGTCAGGTTTCCGAATCCACAGTCTGTCGTTTTGTAAACCAGCTCCAGAACGAGCTTCGCCAGACACCTCACAGGGATATGCGGCGTTATGAACGGCCACACATCAATGAAGTATGGTGCGGTGACAGCAGCGTTGGACCAAGGCTCACCGATAAAGACGGGAAGAAACACCGTATTTACATCATTGCCCTAATTGATGATGCCAGTCGTTTCATTACAGGCATTGATGCTTTTTATAATGATAACTTTGTGAACCTGATGTCTGTCATGAAATCAGCCGTATCAAAGTACGGACGTCCCAAAGTGCTTAACTTCGATAATGGAAAATCTTACAAAAACAGGCAGATGGAGCTTCTTGCAGCCAGAATCGGTACAACACTCAGTTACTGTCAGCCATATACTCCAACCGGAAAAGCAAAGATCGAACGCTGGTTCCGCACACTGAAGGATCAGTGGATGGCAGGCCTTGACATGCAGGATTTCCATTCGCTGGATGAACTGCGCGGCAGTCTTCATTCTTATGTCCAGCGGTATAATCAGACTCCTCATTCTTCTCTTCGAGGAATGACGCCACAAGACCGCTTCTTTTCCGAACCAGAACAGATCCGCAGGCTCCCGGCAGATGATATCGACAAACATTTTCTTCTGGAGATTGAACGTCGTGTTTCTGCTGACTGTGTCATTGTAATTGACCAGATCGAATACGAAGTAGACTATCGCTTTGCTCGTCAGCGTATCCGGCTGCGGTATTCCCCGGATATGAAAGATATCTTTGTTGTCGAAACAGATGGGACACTTACCCCTATCCGGCTTCTCAACAAAACAGAAAACGCATTAGTCAAACGAGAAAAAGTACGCCTTTGCAAAGGAGATGAATAACCATGGATTACACTGCCAGATATGGGTTAGAGTTCAACCCATTCTTAAAGAACTCAAAGGAAGTCCTCGTAGAAACTCAGGAATACAAGGAAGTTCTATTCCGCCTGAATTATCTGCTGACCACCAAAGGCTTTGGATTGCTGACCGGCAGTGCCGGAAGAGGCAAGACCACCGCTATCCGCAACTGGTCTGCCGGATTGAATCCTTCTTTATATAAAGTAGTCTATTCCAGCCTGTCTACGCTTACCGTGAATGATTTCTATCGGAATCTGGCTTCTGAACTTGGTGCACAGCCTGCATTCCGGAAAACAGATAACTTCAAGATCATACAGAATGAGATCAATCGCCTCGTTCTCGAAAAAAGGCAAACACCTGTCATCATCATAGACGAAGCAAACTATATCGGAAACGCCGTCTTAAATGACTTGAAAATGCTGTTCAACTTTGAAATGGATTCCAGGGATAGAGCCGTTGTCCTGCTTGCCGGTTTACCACAGCTGAACAGTACTCTCAGGCTCAGCATTCACGAACCGTTCCGTCAGAGGATTGTCATGAATTACACTCTTGAAGGAATGTCCAAAGCAGAAGGACATTCTTATGTGGCCTCCAAGCTGAAGGGCGCCGGATGCTCTCAGACGGTATTCGAAGAAAATGCCCTTGAAGCGATCTTAAATGCCGCAAATGGAACTCCACGTATGATCAACAAACTCTGTAACGCTAGCCTTCTGATCGGAAACAGTTCAAATTTAAATATCATCACTACCGATGCCGTCATGCAGGCAATCAATGACTGCGAACTCGGCTGACTTCCGGACCATCATGTAATCTGCATGATGGTTCTTTTACATAAAACAGTGTGCAGAAATGGTAGCAAACAATACGCTTTGCAATGCTTCTGCATACCTCAAAAAGTTATTTTTAATCTGCGGGAGCAAGCCGCATTTAATTTGCCGAATGACA
>JAFWZZ010000022.1 GCA_017522185.1 Bacillota bacterium
ACCAAAATTGGTTGTTTTAATTTTGACTGAATTTCCATACTGTGAAGTTTTCTAGGTTCTGCTGCGCTTCGTTTTCACGAGACAGCTTGATTAGTATATCAAACTCTCTTGCGATTGTCAAGCACTTTTTTAAACTTTTTTGAAATTTTTCAAATTCATTTAATTCGTGCTTGGCGTCAGCGGCAACTTTTATATATTACCACCCATAGGTTATTTTGTCAACATCTTTTTAAAACTTTTTTCAAACTTTTTCAGTTTTATTTTTCATACATATATAATAGTAAGAAATATTTAAAAAACCCGTCTCAAAGCACTCCAGCTTCGAGACGGGTCTCTCAGTTCTTATTTGCACATGTAAGTCAGCTTCTTCAGTTCCTGAAGCCTTGCTTTGTTCATAGGCTTCATGTCCTTCAGCCTGTATTCCATGCCCAGTTTATTATATTTCTTTACTGCCATGGCGTGGTAGCCTAAGAGTTCCACCTTCTCAATGGTCTTAATCTGCTGTAGGAATTCGTTCAGAGACGCAATATACTCCTCTGTATCGTTATATCCCGGCATGATGACCTGTCTGATCCAAACCGGCTTTTCCAACCGATTGATAATCTCAATCAAAGGAAACAGCTTCTCCTGGGTTCTTCCGGTCAAATTCTCGAATTCTACCGGATCCACATGCTTGATATCTAACAGAACCATATCCGCTGCCGCAATGGCCGCTTCAGAGTGTTCGTCTAAATAGGTGCCGCTGGTATCGATGGCTACATGATAACCTTCCGCCTTGATGGCTTTGATTGCTTCCAGGAGAAATTCTCCCTGCAGAAGCGGTTCTCCGCCGGAGAAAGTCACACCGCCCTCTTTACCATAGTATGCGCTGCCTCTTTTCGCACGATGAACTAACTCTTCTACTTCCACATCGCGTCCCCCGTCAACCTTCCAGCTGTCAGGGTTGTGGCAGTAAGCACATCTGGCAGGACAGCCCTGGAGAAAGAACACAGTTCTGATGCCCGGGCCATCTACAGCTCCAAATGTTTCTATGGAATGTAATCTACCTTTTGTCATGATAGACACTTCTCCCGTTTTATCTTACAGAGATTCGTGCAGAGTTCTGTCCAGAACTTCCTTCTGGTGAGCCTTGGACAGAGCGTTAAATCTTACAGCGTATCCGGATACTCTGATTGTCAGGGAAGGATACTTGTCTGGGTTTTCGTAAGCATCTGTCAGGATTTCGTGGTTCAGTACGTTTACGTTCAGGTGGTGTGCACCCTGGTTGAAGTAACCGCTTAACAGACCTACTAATGTATCCTTTCTTTCTTCCTTATC
Source organism: Bacillota bacterium (assembly GCA_017522185.1). Taxonomy (GTDB): domain Bacteria; phylum Bacillota; class Clostridia; order Peptostreptococcales; family Anaerovoracaceae; genus Senimuribacter. The sequence continues at coordinate 1,318 of JAFWZZ010000022.1, forward strand.
CTTACCTAAGGAGTCTGGAGTGATGGAGAATGTGTTGGATACACCGTCCTGGCAAGTTTCCCAGTTGATCTTAGCTACGGAGTTCAGGGAAGCTACAGCACCAGTGTTGTCTCTGCAGTGCATTGGGTTAGCACCTGGAGCAAATGGAGTACCAGCTCTTCTGCCGTCTGGAGTGTTACCAGTCTTCTTACCGTACATAACGTTGGAAGTGATAGTTAATACGGACAGAGTTGTCTTAGCGCCTCTGTAAGCAGGCTGCTTTCTCAGTTCGTTGATGGACTTTTCAGTGATAGCAACAGCGATTTCGTCTACTCTGTCATCATCGTTACCATACTTAGGGAATTCGCCTTCAGTTACGAAGTCAACGATAACGCCGTTTTCGTCCTTGATAGGAGTAACCTTACCGTACTTGATAGCGGACAGGGAGTCAGCTGCTACGGACAGACCAGCAACACCAAATGCCATCAGTCTCTTGATTTCGGAGTCTAAGAATGCCATCTGGGACTTTTCGTAGTCATACTTGTCGTGGATGTAGTGGATAACGTTCATGATTCTAGCATATAAGCTCATTACCCATTCTAAGTAGATGTTGTATCTTCTCCATACTTCGTCGAAGTCTAATGGACCGTCGCCCATTGGTTCCATCTGAGGTCCGATGTGTTCGCCAGTTCTTTCGTCAACACCACCGTTGATAGCTAACAGTAAAGTCTTAGCTAAGTTACATCTAGCGCCGAAGAACTGCATCTGCTGACCCATTTCGATAGCGGATACGCAGCAAGCGATGGAGTAGTCTCCGCCACAGTGTGGTCTCATCTTGTCATCGTTTTCGTACTGGATGGAGTCAGTGTCGATGGAAACCTGTGCACAGAATCTCTTGAATGCTTCTGGCATATCCTTGGACCATAATACTGTCAGGTTTGGTTCTGGAGCAGGTCCCAGGTTGTATAATGTGTTCAGGTATCTGTATGTAGACTTAGTTACTCTGTGTCTGCCGTCTGTACCAACACCACCTAAAGATTCTGTGATCCACATTGGGTCACCACCGAATAATTCGTTGTATTCAGTAGTTCTCAGGTGTCTAGCAACTCTCAGCTTCAGGATGAAGTCATCGATGAATTCCTGAATCTGTTCTTCTGTGTACTTACCGGAAGCTAAGTCTCTTTCAGCATAGATATCGATGAAGGAAGCAGTTCTACCTAAGGACATAGCCGCACCGTTTTCTTCCTTGATACCTGCTAAGTAAGCAAAGTATGTCCACTGGATAGCTTCTCTAACGTCTTCAGCTGGTCTGGAGATGTCATAACCATACTGAGCAGCCATCTTCTTGATTTCCTTTAATGCAGCAATCTGGTTCCAAACGTCTTCAGACAGTCTGATGTTTTCATCGTTCATGATTGGTCTGGAGGAGATTTCAGCGTGGTCAGCCTGCTTAGCTTCGATCAGTCTGTCGATACCGTACAGAGCACATCTTCTGTAGTCACCGATGATTCTGCCTCTGCCGTAAGCATCAGGTAAACCAGTGATGTAACCTAAGTGTCTAGCTGCCTTCATTTCTGGGGAGTATGCCTTGAATACACCGTCATTGTGTGTAGTAACATACTGGAACATGTAGTCCATTTCAGGTGGCATCTTTTCGCCGAATTCAGCAACCTGTTCTCTTACCATTCTGATACCGCCGAATGGGCAGATACCTCTCTTCAGAGGTTCGTCTGTCTGTAAACCTACGATCAGATCCTTTTCTTCATCGATGTAACCAGGACCGAAAGCGTTTACTCTCATGATTCTGCTTGCGTCTACCTTTAAAGTACCGCCAGCTTTTCTTTCTTCAACTAATAAAGCCTTAACCTTGTCGTTTACAGCGTTTGTTCTTTCTGTTGGACCAGCTAAGAAACTTTCGTCACCATCATATGGTGTGTAGTTCAGGTTGATAAAGTCATCAACGTTGATAGTTTCTGTCCATAAGCCAGTCTTGAAGTTTTCCCATGCCTTCATGTGTTCATTCTCCTTTTCTTTTAACTTGTACTAAAACCTATCATTTCTTGTATTATGTATACAAGATTTTCACAAAATTATAAGTTACTGTCACGGCCTTCGCCGCCAGGTAACTTTCATCGTATACATAATACTTGAAAAGCTTTTTTCCGTCAACACCCTTTTTCCTATTTTTAGTGTATTTTTTGATGCACAAAAAATCCCTGTATCCATTGTTTTTTCAATAGAAAACAGACTATTGACTCTTCACAAATTATACCCACTCAGATTGTTTTGAAACACAAAAAAAGAAGGCGCTTTTTCGGACGCCTTCTCAGCTCTTCAATTTAACGTTTGTTACTCTTTCTCCAGATCTTCTGTTCTTCAGCTGCCTTAATCAGGTCTTCTCTGAAATCAGGATGCGCGATGCTGATAATGCCTTCTGCTCTTTCCCAAGTCGTCTTGCCTGTCAGGTTTGCAATACCCTGTTCCGTTACCATAAATGGCGCGCTGGTTCTTGGTGTTGTGATGATAGACCCGTCTGTGAACTTCGGCAGGATGTTGGAGTGCAGGTTGCCCTGCTTATCCTTTCTGAAGGACTTCATAGTCAGGAAGGACTTACCGCCAGGACATTCGAATGCACCGGTCGCGAAGTCTAACTGGCCGCCTGTACCACTGATGTGTCTTGTCCCTGCAGATTCGGAACAAACCTGCCCATACAAATCCATGCTGATGCAGCTGTTGATGGATACGAACTTATTATGCTGCTTGATAACTGCAGGGTCATTAATGTAAGACATTGGCGCAGACAGTACGTTGGAGTTCATGTGCAGGAAATCATATAATTCTCTGGTGCCGTTACAGATACCAAAAATACCTTTGCCTCTGTCGATTGCCTTCTTTCTGTCGTTAATTTTTCCGGATTCGTACAGTTTCAGATATGCATTAGACATCAATTCTGTATGCATGCCTAAATCCTTCAAATCAGAATCCGCAATTAAATTGCCTAGTGTATCAGGCATACCGCCGATACCCAGCTGCAGTGTAATCTCATCTTCTAAATACGGGAAGATGAAGTTTGCAATGGCGATATCCTCTGCTGTTGCAGGTGCGCTCGGAGGTGTTACTGCGATTGGCTGGCTGCACTCTACAATTGCATCAACCTGAGAAATATGAATGTGGTCATTGGTCTTACCAAAAATGACTGGCATGGATTTATTGACTTCTACGATGATAGTCTTAGCCTTATCCAGCATTTCCTGCTGCGCGCAGTTAGTCAGACCGAAATTAAAGTTGCCGAATCTGTCCATCGGCGCAACGGTGATCATCGCAACGTCCACTTCTGCATAGCCTTTTGTGTAGTATGGACCGCAGTGTCTGAACAGCATTGGTTCGTAGTACGCTCTTCCCTGGTCAACGTATTTACGGTCTAAACCGGAGCAATGCCATAAGTTGTAAGTGAAGGATTCCTGATTTGGGTCCTTTTCTACAACCTGTACAGGTCTCATGGAGATAGCATGACGAACCTTAACATCCTTTAATTCACCCGCTCTGTCGCCTAAAGCGTTGTCCAGCTCGATTGGGAATGTACAGGTCTGACTGTAGTCTACCCAGTCACCATCCTTAACCAGTTTCACCGCTTCCGCAGGTGTCATTAACTTCTGTTGGTATTCTTTTGCGTAATCCATAACAAACCATCCTTTCCAAATTTAAATATTATTATGATATTGTTTTTCTTTGTTTACCAGGTAAATTCCAAGGCTGACCAGCATCATAGCAGCCAGACTCTGTCCCCATGGCACCGATGTTCCCTCTTTCAGGAAGATCACAGAAAGCGCGACGCCGAACAGGGGGCTGGAAAAGGTGAAGATGCTGATTCTGGATACCGGGTTATACTTCAAAAGCAGCCCCCATACAGAATAAGCTACTGCAGAAACCATGGCCAGATAAAAAAGCAATAGGAACGCCTGTCCGTTTACCGGCATCATCCGTCCTCCCATCACAAGCCCCGCAACTGTCATAACCAGGCCGCCAAGGATAAACTGATAACCGCTTATTACGACCGGGCTCTCCTTTTGGGAGAAAATTTTGATAAAGACAGACGAAAGGGCGTATGCTACGCAGGCGATCAGCAGGAATCCCTCTCCGTTGAACGCGAAGCCGCCGCCCAGCTGCGACGTGTCTGACAGATTGACCAGCACGACGCCGGCAAAACCGATGACGCAGCCCAATGTTTTTTCCTTTGTCATCGTTTCCTGATGAAAGAGCAGGGCCGCAAATAGAATCGCAATAAAGACACTAGAGCTTTCTATAATTGAAGCCTTCACCCCTGTGGTGTGCGCCAGGCCGATATAGAAGAAGAAATACTGCAGCACCGTCTGCAACGATGCTACAATGCCAATCATTCCCCAGGAAGCTTTTCGAGGCATAATCAGCCGTCTGCTGGCTATACTGTAAATGGCAACCACCAGGACACCAGCCAGGGTAAACCGGATGCCAGCAAAGAAAATCTGAGATGCCGCATCGTTCTCCGCGATTTGAAACAGCACGTACCCTGTTTTGATGCCAGGGAACGCACTGGACCACAAGAGGCAGCATAACAGTGCTAAACCAATCACCGCATAATTGCGCTGTAAAACATGTTCCCCCTTTTTCATCTGCCGGTCCTTTCTCCTTTCAAAACCTTTTTACTTCCCTTATTCTACTCCTTTTTGAAGAAAAATGCAAGTTTTGGTATTTTTATTAATTTTAGGGTTGATTCGTCCTGTTTTTTGTGATATATTACAAACATGGTTTATTTTTATACAAAACTATAAATAAATTTACATATTTGGAGGCATTATCATGGCAAAAGAAAAAATCGTATTGGCTTATTCCGGCGGGCTGGACACATCCATTATCATCACCTGGCTGAAGGAAAATTACGACTGTGAAGTCATCGCGGTTTGCTGCGACACCGGACAGAAGGAAGACTTTGATGCAATCGAAAAGAAGGCACTTGCAACCGGCGCAGACAAAGCATATATCATCAACATCCAGGAAGAATTCATTACGGACTTTATCTATCCAACTCTGAAGGCAGATGCAATCTATGAAAACGACTATCTGCTGGGAACTTCCATGGCAAGACCTCTTCAGGCAAAGAAACTGGTGGAAATCGCGGAAGCAGAAGGTGCATTCACTATCGCACACGGCTGTACTGGCAAGGGCAACGACCAGGTTCGTTTTGAGTCCACCATCCACGCATTGAATCCTGCGATTAAAATCATCGCCCCTTGGAGAATCTGGAATCTGAAATCCAGAGAAGAATGCATCGAATATGCAAAGGCACATAACATTCCAATCAATCAGACTGTAGAAAAGATATATTCCAGAGACGAAAACATCTGGCATATTTCCCATGAAGGCGGTAACCTGGAAAACCCTTGGAACGAACACAAGCCTGACATTCACGTTCTTTCCAAGACACCAGAAGCCGCACCGGATGTTCCAACTTACGTAGAAATCGAATTCGAAGCCGGTGTACCGGTAGCTGTCGACGGCGAAAAGCTGGATCCAGTTGCATTATTAACTAAGTTAAATCAGCTGGGCAGCGAAAACGGTGTCGGCACCGTCGATATCATCGAAAACCGTCTGGTCGGCATGAAGTCCAGAGGTGTTTATGAAACACCGGGCGGAACGATTCTCTTTGCAGCCCATAAGAATCTGGAAAAACTGATTTTAGACAGAGACACGCTGCAGTACAGAAACATCGTTGCGCAGAAGTTTGCACAGCTGGTATATGACGGCCTGTGGTTTACGCCGCTTCGCGAAGCAATCTCCGCATTCGTGGACGAAACCCAGAAGAATGTAACCGGTAAAGTAAAGATGAAGCTTTACAAAGGTACTGCATGGCCGGTAGCAAGCCAGTCTCCATACTCCTTATACAACGAAGAGTTCGCTACATTCAGCGCTGACGAAGTTTATGACCAGAGCGACGCGGAAGGTTTCATCAACCTGTTCTCACTGCCATTGAAGATCAGAGCAATCCAGAAGCAGAATCTGGAAGGCATACCGGAAGCACAGAAGTCCCTGCCAAAGAAGGTATTCAAGGGCGGCTCTTTCGTAGAGTAAACAGAAATCATCAGAGCTCCTGCAATATACAAACACAAGAAAGGAACCCGTTCCGATACCGGAACGGGTTCCTTCTTTGTGCTTGGTATTATATATGGACGATTAAACGGTAAATACTGTACCGGTTTTGCCTTCTAAAGCTTCAATCGCCTTGTCCAGGGAAGTGATAATTGCTTTCTTGCCTGGATTTGCCTTTACGAACTTCATAGCAGCCTGTACCTTTGGCAGCATGCTTCCTGGAGCAAACTGACCTTCTTCGATGTACTTCTGCGCTTCTTCCAGATTCAATGTATCCAAATCTCTCTGATCCGGTTTGTTGAAGTTTACAGCAACCTTTTCTACTTCTGTTAAGATCATCAGCTTGTCTGCTTCTACGCATTCCGCTAATAATTCAGCAGCAAAGTCTTTGTCGATAACTGCAGCAACGCCTTCTAAAGAACCGTCTTCGTTCTTTACTACAGGAATACCGCCGCCACCACAGGAGATTACGATGGTGGAATCCCACAGTTTCTTTACTGCATCGATTTCAACGATTTCAGTAGGGATTGGGGAAGCAACAACTCTTCTCCAGCCTCTGCCTGCGTCTTCCTTCACGGAATAACCCTTTTCTTCTACCATTGCCTTAGCTTCTTCTTCAGTGTAGAATGGGCCGATTGGCTTTGTTGGGTTTACGAAGCCAGGGTCGTTCTTATCAACGACCATCTGTGTTGCAACAGTTACAACCGGAGTTTCCTTGCCTCTCTTGTGCAGAGCAAACTTCAGCGCCTGCTGTAAGTGATAGCCGATATATCCCTGAGACATCGCGCCGCACACGTCAAATGGCATTGCAGGAGTTACGTCCTTTGCAGTTTCAGATGCTAACAGGATTCTGCCAACCTGTGGGCCGTTACCGTGAACCAGGCCGATATCATAACCCTTGCAGCTGATTTCTGCGATGTACTCACATGTCTTCTTTACAACTTCTAACTGTGCTTCGGCAGTTGCACCGCTGTTACCAGACTGTAATGCGTTGCCGCCTAAAGCAATTACGATCTTTTCCATAATATCAATCTCCTCTCTTGCGCTTAAATCGTTAAATATTATACGCTTCTCGCGCAAAAAGTCAATTATTTATTCGTGGCAAATTATAATTATTTACACAATTATAAATCGTCACGATTTACAGGACAGGACATACATCTTGGGCCGCCTCTGCCTCTGGATAACTCGGAGCTTGGCATAGCCAGAACTTCTACGCCTTCCTTGTCTAAGATATCGTTGGTAATATAGTTTCTTTCGTAAGTAACTACTTTACCTGGAGCGATACACAATGTATTGGAACCGTCATTCCACTGTTCTCTCTGTGCAACCATCAGGTCATTGCCGCCGCAACGGATCAGCTTTACTGCAGGGAGCTTCAGATACTTGGCCAGAATGTGGTCTAATTCGTCTGTAATAGACTTAAATGCCGCTCTTCCGTCTTTGTCCAGTGTAATTTCGCATAACTGCAACGGACCTTCGATTTCCGGATGAATGGTGAACTTGTCATAATCAACCATGGTAAATACGGTGTCCAGATGCATGAACGCACGGCTCTTTGGAATATCGAATACCAGTACTCTCTTGAAAGTAGACTGATGCAGAATGTTTTCCGCGAATCTTTCGATAGCCATGGCAGTTGTTCTTGCGGATAGACCGATTGCGATGGTTTCTTTGTCCAGAACCAGAACGTCGCCGCCTTCGATGGAGTATTCGTGGTTGTAATCATACCACAGCTGATTATCTTCGGTCGCAAAGTCTCTGTTATGCATGAACATGTACTTCAGCAACAGAGCTTCTCTTCTTCTAGCCTGTGTGCTCATATGATGGATGTTGATACCATTGCCGACACATGCACCAGGG
>JAFWZZ010000023.1 GCA_017522185.1 Bacillota bacterium
AAATGTGCATGCCTGGCGACAACGTAACAATGACAATCGAACTGATCACACCAATCGCTATCGAAGAAGGTCTGAGATTCGCGATCAGAGAAGGTGGCAGAACAGTAGGTTCCGGCGTTGTTTCCGAAATCATCGAATAATTGGGAGACCTAACCCAAACAATATAGAAAGGACACATATGTGTCCTTTCTTTTTTTGTATAAATTTAAGAATATATGCAAAACGATGGAAGAACAAAAAATCTGCTCAATGAATAACAAACACTATATTGTGCTAAATAAACATAAAAAGTGTTTGTTTATATATAAAATTGGATATATATACAAAAAAGTTGGGGAAAGGGGTTGCATCCTGATTCTTATGGATGTATACTATATCACGTAAATGAAATAATATACATCGAAAGGAATTGACATCATGAAAAAGACATTAAAGAAATTGACAACAATTACACTGATTTTGGTTATGGCGCTGGTTGCACTGTCTGGCTGCGGCAACGAGCCTGCAGGAAATGAAGAGAAAACAACTTTAATCTTAGGCACTTCCGCGGATTATGCACCGTTTGAGTTTATGTATCCGGATGAAAATGGAGAAATGGTGTACGGAGGCATAGATATCTATATTGCACAGTATATAGCAGACTATATGGGATTGGAGTTACAGATCGAAAACATGTCCTTCAACAACTTGCTGACTTCTCTAGATAAGGGACAGTTCGATCTGGTCCTGGCGGATATTGAGGCAACTCCTGAAAGAAAGGAAATGGCAGATTTTTCAGATCCATATCTGTCTGAGCTAGCACCGCAGTTTCTGGTAAAGGCAGAAAATGCAGATCAGTATCAATCTTATGCAGATTTTGAAGGCAAGACTATTGCAGCACAGACTGCAACAACGAAGCTGGATATTGTTAATGAAATTCCAAATGTTAATGCGGTAGCATTACAAAGCGTACTGGATATGATTAAGGAAGTCAGCTACGATAAGGTAGATGCGATTCTGGTAGATGCATCTGTTGCACAGCAGTATCAGGAGTCGAATGAAGATTTGGTGGCGCTGAGCTTTGATGAGCTGGGAACATCTGCTGATGCAAGCATCGCAGTACAAAAGGGCGATCCAAAGAACTTACTGCCGCAAATTAACGAAGCAATCGCTAAGATGAAAGAAGAAAACAAAATTGAAGAATTCAAGACACAGGCCGCTGAATTTGCAGATGTATGGCAGGAAGTTTCTGCTGAATAATAAAATAAGACAATAAAATAAATGATTTGATTAGAAAGGTATACGATCTATGTTTTGGGAATGGTGGCAAAGCTTGTTTGTGGATATGACCGCATCAAGTTTCTTCAACTTTAGCTTCTTACCAAAGTATGGAGAGGCAGTCATTCAGGGTGTAGTATACACCCTGATTCTTTCTGTAGTATCTGTACTTATGGCTGTATTGCCGGCATTTTTGCTGGCGACTATGCGTTTAAGCAAGAATAACATCATACGCAGTATCTCTGGAGCTTATATTGCAGTATTTCGTTCTACACCGCTACTGGTTCAGTTAATGCTGATTTATTATGGGGTGTTTTCCTGGATTCCAGTTCCGAATTTCCTGATTTTGGGATTTATCGATGCTAGTCGATTTATCCCAGGTGTGGTGGCGTTGTCTTTGAACAGCTCCGCTTATGTAGCTGAAATCTTCCGTGCAGGTATTCTGGCTGTTGACCATGGTCAGATGGAAGCAGCAAGATCTCTTGGCCTCTCCCAAGGCCAGGCAATGAAACTTGTGATCCTTCCACAGGCAATTAAGAATGTATTGCCTGCCCTGGCAAATGAGATGATTACGATGATAAAAGAAAGCTCTGTTTGTATGGTGCTGGGTATGTCGGAAATTATGTTTACAGCACAGACGATTGCTGGCAGTACGATGATTTCCATCGGACCTTACATGATAGCAGCATTTATTTACTTCCTGATTACATATCCTACATCAAAAGTCATCGAAAATGTTGAAAGGAGAATGCGTCGTGGAGACAAGAACTGATTATATCATTCAGGTGAAAGACTTAGTTAAAACTTATAATCATGGTGCGGTTGTTGCATTAAATCACTGTAGTCTGGATGTAAAGAAGGGACAGGTTATCGCGATAATCGGTCCTTCCGGCTCTGGAAAATCTACCATGCTGCGCAGTTTAAATCTGTTAGAGGAACCAACCTCCGGCGAAATTTACTTTAACGATGTGGAATTGACATCCAAAAAAATTGATTTAAATCTTCACCGTCAGAAGATGGGCATGGTGTTCCAGCATTTTAATTTGTTTCCGCATAAGACCGTGCTTGAAAATATCACACTGGCACCGGTTACATTAAAAATACAAACGGAGGAAGAAGCAAAGGGCGTGGCACTGCAGCTGTTAGACCGTGTAGGTCTTCTGGATAAGGCAGATGAATATCCCAACATGTTGTCAGGTGGACAGAAACAGCGTATCGCCATTGTGCGTGCACTGGCTATGGAACCTGAAGTGATGCTTTTTGATGAACCAACTTCTGCATTGGACCCGGAAATGGTAGGGGAAGTTTTGGATGTTATGAAAGAATTGGCACAAGAAGGCATGACTATGATTGTCGTAACGCATGAAATGGGTTTTGCGAGAGAAGTTGCGGATGAAATTATTTTTATGGCAGACGGGGAAATTGTAGAAAGAGGAATGGCGGAAGATATTTTCGCTCATCCAAAGATGCAAAGAACAAAGAACTTTATAGACAAGGTTCTGTAACATTTGTTCCACAATGGAAAGAAAAGAGAAGGAAGAGCACCAGGGTGGTGCTCTTTTGCTGCAATTTGTTTCGAATGTCAAAAGAACTGAATTCCGTTGAAATTACGCCGAAAAAGTGGTAAAATAAATAGTTAGCGAAGAAACTATCTTAGGAGAGATTATGAAAAATATCATTCGAATTGAGAATTTGATCTTTGAATACAGCCACTTGGAAGAGGAACCGGCAATCCGTGCGGTAGATAACGTATCCCTCAACATCGAGACGGGAAGCTTTACCGCAATCATCGGAAAGAACGGTTCCGGAAAATCCACATTGGCGAAGAACCTGAACGGCCTGCTGCTGCCAAGCGGCGGCACTGTTTACGTGAAGCAGTGGGACACCAGGGACGACGCCCATATCTGGGACGTGAGACAGACTGCGGGTATGGTGTTTCAGAACCCGGACAACCAGCTGGTATCTTCTATCGTAGAAGACGATGTGGCCTTTGGTCCTGAGAACCTGGGCATCGAGCCGAAGGAAATCCGGGAAAGAGTGGACAAGGCTTTGGCCGATGTCAACATGGGGAAGTATAAGAAGAAAGCTCCCCACCTTTTGTCCGGAGGTCAGAAACAGCGGATTGCCATTGCCGGTGTTGTGGCGATGAAACCGGAGTGCATCATCTTTGATGAACCGACCGCCATGCTGGATCCGAAGGGCCGTGAGGAAATCATGTCCATCATCGATGAACTTCACAGGGAAGGTATCACCGTGGTGCTGATTACCCACTTCATGGAAGAGGCGGTGCGTGCAGACCGTATTATCATCATGGATGATGCCAAGGTGCTGCTGGATGGAACGCCGGAAGAAGTCTTTGCACAGGAAGAAACCCTGCGCGAAGCGAATCTGGAGATTCCAATGGCGGCAAGCCTGGCGCATAAACTGCGCAAAAGAGGCATCAAGGTGCCGGAAGACGTTATTACTGTAGAAAGATTGGTAGAATTCGTATGTCAATACAAGTAAGAAACTTATCACATATTTATTCCAAAGGGATGCCGGACGAGCAGCTGGCGCTGGACAATATCAATTTTGATATTTACGATGGCGAGATTGTAGGGATTATCGGACACACCGGATCCGGCAAGTCCACCCTGCTGCAACACCTGAACGGATTGCTGAGACCGCACAGCGGCACGATCTGTATTGGGGACACAGACATTACCGCACCGGGCGTCCTGATGAAAGACATCCGCAGACGGGTGGGTCTGGTGTTCCAGTATCCGGAGTATCAGCTTTTCGAAGAGACTGTTGCAAAGGATGTGGCTTTCGGCCCGAAGAACCTGGGACTGTCTGATGAGGAAGTGGAAGACCGGGTAAAGGAAGCCATCGGCCTGGTTGGTCTGGACTATGAGAAGATCAAAGACCGCTCTCCTTTCGAGCTGTCCGGCGGACAGAAGCGCCGCGTTGCTATCGCAGGCGTTCTGGCCATGAAGCCACAGGTGCTGGTGTTGGACGAGCCGACGGCCGGATTGGATCCTGGCGCGCATAAGGAAATCCTGGCGATGATTCAGGAAGTCCATAAGGCGCAGAACAACATTATCATCTTTGTTTCCCACAATATGGGAGACATCGCGGATCTGTCCGACAAGGTGATGGTGATGAACGACGGAAAACTGATGATGGTGGGCACACCGGAAGAGGTCTTTGGCCAAAAAGAAAGACTGGCGGAAATCGGATTATCTGTACCGCCGGTAACAGAGCTGATGCATGCCCTGAAGGATGCAGGTGTACCTGTGAAAGAGAACATCCTGAACCTGAAGGATGCAGAAGCAGAAATCTATCAATATTTGCAGAGGAAAATACTTCATGATTAGAGATATTACGTTAGGACAATATTATGCGGGCGAATCCCTGATCCACAGACTGGATCCGAGGGTGAAGATTATCGCTACACTGCTGTTCATCGTGGAACTGTTTATTGTGAACAACTTTATCGGTTTTGCGGTCTGTGCGGCGGCGCTGGCGGTTTATGTAAAGGTATCAAAGGTTCCCCTCAGCTTTATCCTGAGAGGGCTGAAACCGATCCTGCTGATTATCATCTTCACCTTCTGCCTGAACATCTTTATGATTGACGGCAGAATCATTTGGCAGCTGGGATTCCTGAAGATTACCGTGGAGGGTCTTTTGACAGCGGTGTTCATGGGCATCAGACTGGTGCTGCTGATCATCGGGTCCTCGCTGCTGACCCTGACCACAAAACCGATCAGCCTGACGGACGGCATCGAGCGTCTGCTTGGACCCCTGGCACGTATCGGCGTGCCGACTCACGAAATCGCCATGATGATGTCCATCGCCCTGCGTTTCATTCCGACGCTGCTGGAGGAGACGGACAAAATCATGAAAGCACAGCAGGCGAGAGGCGCGGATTTCGAAAGCGGCAATCTGTTGGCGAGAGCAAAATCCCTGATTCCGATTCTGGTGCCGCTCTTTGTGAGTGCATTCCGCATTGCCCAGGATCTGGCTATGGCCATGGAAGCGAGATGCTACCGCGGCGGCAAGGGCAGAACCAGAATGCATGAGATGCGGTTCCGTGGCAATGATTACGCTGCCCTGATGATTCTGGTGCTGTTTTTGGGCGTGACCATCTTCATGAGGATGCAGCTTCCAAGCGTATTATAAGTGGGAAATAACAGAAGGACGAGAAAGCATGAGACAGAGAAAAATTAAAGATATAGAGGAAAAGCTGGAGCATTTCACCCAGTATATGGTGGAAGTTCCGGAAGAACAGAAGGGAAAATGGAAGGAATTCTTCGGCAATGACCATCCAATTTACCTGGAAATCGGATGTGGCAAGGGCCAGTTCATTACGGAACATGCCAGACGCAATCCGGACTGCAACTACATCGCCATCGAGGGACAGGACAGCGTCATCTGGCGTGCACTGCAGAAGGTGGAAAGAATGGAGCTGACGAACCTGTGCTTCATCAAAAAATACATCGATGACATCCGTGACTTCTTTGATGACGGAGAACTGGAGGGGCTTTATCTCAACTTCAGCGACCCTTGGCCGAAGGAACGCCACGCAAAGAGAAGACTGACTTACCACAAGAAGCTGAGACAGTATGCACAGATTGTGAAGGCAGACGGCCATATTGAGTTCAAGACCGACAATGACGGCCTGTTCGAGTTTACGCTGGAACAGATTGCAGAGGCGGAGATGACGATTCTCGAGATGAGCAGGGATCTGCATAACAGCCCTTATGCAGAGAAGAATATTCCAACAGAATACGAAGATAAATTCTCCCAGAAAGGGAAGAATATCAACTATGTAAGCATGAAAGCCTGATATGGAATCTCCATACAGGCTTTTCCTGTTTTGTATTAGACAATTACTCGAAGGCAATATAGTCTGCCGGATTGCAGCGTGTGCCATCTTTACAGAGCTCGAAGTGTAAGTGGGCAGGCTCCATGGATTCGTAAAGTGCCGTTTTACCGATGGTACTGATCTGCTGGCCGCGGGAGACAACATCCCCTTTTTCTACGAGCGCCTTGGTCTCCAGGCAGGCGTATTTGGAAACGAGGTTGTCATCATGGGTGATTTCAATGGTAATGCCGTAGGCATCATCTTCATAGACGGCTGTCACGGTACCGTCTGCGATGGCATTGACACCGCTGCCGGAAGGCGCTTCCAGATCGATACCCGGATGTGTCATGTACTGATCGAGGGTCTGGTTATAGATGACCATATCCATGGAGTAGGCTTTGAGGACGGATGCGGTCTGCAGGCTGATAGGCGGCAGATAAGAAGGCGCAGCGGCCTGTCCCTCGGCGCTGTCTACGACAGGAACCGGTTCGGAAACCGGAAGGTCGGCAGCCTGCTGTTGTTTTTCCCTGTCTTCGGCCGGGGCAGCTTCTTTTTCTTCCTTGTCATCGGATGGTTCTGTCGCGATCTTCTGACCCGCCGGCAGATTCTTTGCGCTTTCATTGATCTTGTCTATGCTGGCCTGGATGGTAAAAATCGATGTCAGTGCGATGAGACAAAAACAGAGCACGATGGTTGCGGTGACACGGTCTTTGCTTCTTTTGTTTTTTGCATGGCGCATGGTATTCACCTCCTGGGTATATTATCGACGGAAGGGCGCGGGTTCATACAAAGAATGTCTTGTAAAATACAGGAGTTCGTGATAATATTTTGTATGATTAAGCATAAATTTGCATTTGGAGGTATAAAATGGCTGAATTGATTATGGCGGCACAGAATGGAAGAGTCATTCCGAAGGAAGATAAGATTTTCGGAATTAGCCGTAGAGCAAACGAAATGATCGCAGAGAAAGGTGCCGATGCAGTAACCAACGCAACCATTGGTGCATTATTAGACGATAATGGAAAGCTGATTGTTTTGACATCAGTAGACGATACATTTGGAAAGCTGAAGCCGGAAGAATATGCCAGCTATGCTCCAATCGGCGGCACACCGGCGTTTAAGAAGGCGGTAATCAAAGCCGCTCTGGGAAAGTTTGCATCAAAGAGATTCGTGGAAGCGGTTGCGACACCTGGCGGAACAGGCTCCATACGTAACGTGATTTCCAACTATTCCTGCTTCGGGGACAAGGTCCTGACCAGCGACTGGTTCTGGGCACCGTACAAGACCATCGCAGGGGAAATCGGCAGAGGACTGGCGACTTTCGAACTGTTTAACGAAGAAAGAAAGTTCAACATCGGCGACTTTGCGGAAAAAGTAAACGCGCTGCTGACGGTACAGGAGAGACTGGTGATTCTGCTGAACACACCGGCACACAATCCGACCGGTTATGCGCTGACACTGGAAGACTGGCAGGGCGTTGCTGACGTGCTGAAGGCGGTACCTGCGGAAAAGAAAGTTGCCCTGTTTATCGACGCGGCATACATCGACTTTGCGGGAGATGAAGATGAATACAGAGAATTCCTGCCGATTGTGGAAACACTGCCGGCAAACGTATTACCTGTGATTGGCTACAGTACATCCAAGACCTTTACTCTGTACGGCGCGAGATGCGGTGCGGCAATCTGCCTGGCACCGAGCGCAGAAATCGCAGAAGAATTCAAGGTGTGCCTGGAGTTCTCTTCCAGAGGTACATGGTCTAACTGTGCCAAGGCGGGACAGAGCATCATCGCTAACATCTTTGCAGATGAGGCGCTGCTGGCAAAGGTAACCGAAGAGAGAAAAGAAATCAGAGACATGCTGCTGCGCAGAGGCAGAGCGTTTGAAGAGGAAGCGGCGAAGGCAGGCCTGGAAATCGTGCCTTTCGATGCGGGATTCTTCGCATCCGTGCCTTGCGACAACCCGGAAGAAATCTGCGGGAAGCTGGAACAGGAAGGCATCTTCCTGGTACCGCTGGCAAAGGGTATCCGTGTGTCCGTGGCATCTATTTCTGAAGAAAGATGCAGAATGATTCCGGCAAGAATCGTGGCTGCAATGAACGCGTAAGACGAGACGCCCGCCGGTTACGGCGGGCTTTTTTCAAAGAGGAAAGAAAGACGGAAGAGGAGGAAATATCATGAGACTCATATCCTGGAATGTAAACGGCCTGCGTGCCTGCCTGGGAAAAGGTTTTGTAGAATCCATGCGTGAACTGGATGCGGATTTTATCTGCATTCAGGAGACGAAGATGCAGGAAGGCCAGGCAGAGGTGGACATGCCGGAATTTGGACACGTATATTACAGCAGCGCGGAGAAGAAAGGCTACTCCGGCACTGCGGTTTTTGCAAAGGAAGAACCACTGCATGTGCAGATCAACTTTGGGAAACATACCGATGAGGGCCGCGGCGTCATCATGGAATACGAGAAGTTTTTCCTGGTGAATGTTTATGTGCCAAATGCCCAGGACAAGTTGAAGCGTATCGATTACCGAATGGAGTGGGAAGATGACTTCAGAGAATTCGTCCTGGAACTGGACAAGAAAAAACCGGTGATTATCTGTGGCGATATGAACGTGGCGAAAGAGGAAATCGATCTGAAGAATCCGAAATCTAACCGCGGCAACGCAGGATTCTCCGATCAGGAGCGCGACAAGATGCGTGAACTGCAGGGGGCGGGCTTCGTGGACACGTTCCGCTATCTGTACCCTGATGCAGAAGGCATCTACAGCTGGTGGTCCTACCGCTTCAATGCCCGCAAGAACAATGCGGGGTGGCGTATCGACTACTTCCTGGTCAGCGACCGCATCAAAGACAAAATCGTAGATGCAAAAATCCATACGGACATTTTCGGAAGTGACCACTGTCCGGTAGAATTGGAAATCGAACTATGAGAACAAGTGTGATGATGAGTGCGGCAATTGCACTCTTACTGTGCCTGATTCTGTTTCTGCATTGGAATAATAAGTCCATTGTGACAACGGAATATGTGTATGAGAGTGACAGGTTGCCGAAGGCATTTGACGGGTACCGCATCACCCATGTGTCGGACCTGCAGAGCGAATATTTTGGGAAAAATCAGAGAAACTTAATAGAAAAGACAGCGAAGACGAATCCGGACATTATCGTCTACACGGGAGACTTGTTAGACAGAAATCACACGGATTTCGATGCGGCAAGAACTGCAATGGAAGGACTGCTCGATATCGCACCGGTATACTATGTCAACGGCAATCATGAGATGGCGGTGGAGGAGACTGCCATGAATGCCTTCTACGAAGAACTGGAGGCTATGGGTGTTTCCGTTCTCTTTGACCGCAGCCTTCGGATAACAAAGGACGATGCGGAGATCTGCCTGATGGGACTTTCGGAACATACGGTTTTCGGATGCAAGGATTTTATAAGGGATAACAGCGCGCCGCTGGATATGAATATGCTGCAGGCGGCTTTGGACGGACTGCGCAGCCAGGGGGCGAAGAGTGATTTCTCGATTCTGCTCGCTCACGAGCCACAGTATCTGGATGCATACGCTGCAGCAGGATTTGATCTTGCCTTTGCCGGACACGCCCATGGCGGACAAATTCGGCTGCCGTTTACGGACGGACTCTATGCACCAGGACAGGGCGTTCTGCCGAAACTGGCCAGTGGGATGCACGGGAAGGAAGAGACGACGCTGGTAATCAGCAGAGGGCTGGGCAACAGCACCTTCCCGTTCCGTGTCTTTAACAGACCGGAAATCATAACTGTAAAATTATTACATGGAAATAATTGACATTAAGATGAAGAGGTGGTAATATATTCCTGAGCTGACTGGCAGGGAGGAGTATATTATGCCAGATAGAGACTTTACTTTTGAGATTGAGGAACACTTCGGTGTGATCGGCAGTCGTGAAGGCTGGAACAAGGAGCTGAACCTGGTCAGATGGAACGGCGCAGCTGCAAAATATGACATCCGCGAATGGGACGAGCATCATGAGCAGATGCACAGGGGGCTTACCCTGACACCATGGGAGATGCGGAAGGTGGTAGATTTGTTCGTGTCCAGAAACAACCATGCAGCCGTTGCCAGGGGTCGCGCCATCGAGGCCGGACGTAATGCCAGAAGAATCGCGGCAAGACAGAAGGCGGAGGAAACTGCGGCTGAAGCGGAACGTCAGGCAGAGCTGGAAGCTCTGGAGGGCGCCGCACCGCCCTTTGAGGAACCGTCTGCGGAGGAACCGCCTGCTGAGGAGCCGCCGACAGAGACTGCGGAGGAACAGAAGCAGGTGGACAGTGATGAATCTCAAGAGGAGCTGCAGGATGCAGATTTTTAAGAAGAGGAACCAAAGCTGCAGGAGGAGCATATCATATAGTACCTGACAAAAGGAGGTAATGATATGTTCTGTAATGACAGAAAAGGGATGGATGACAGTCTCTTATTCTTCTTTTTATTATTAGTTCTGCTGTTCTGCAATCCGAGCATGTTCGGCTGTGGAAACAACCAGTACGACACATGTGAACCTACATGTTGCTAGAAACAAAGAAGAGAGGGCATTAACCCTCTCTTCTGTCTTCAAAGAGAAAAGAAATTGACCATACGGCTGCGATCCCTACCAGCGCATAGATGATGCGGGCCAGGAAATAGAGATTGCCGCCGAAGATGGCGCTTACCAGGTTAAACTGAAACAGACCGACCAGTCCCCAGTTGAGACCGCCGATGATAACCAGGATCAGGATTAGTTGCCTCATCAAATCACTCCCTTCGGGTGTATTTTGCCCGGGTATATTTATTCTATACGAAAAATATGATAGAATAACAGCAAAGGAGGATGCTTTTATGAAGATACAGTTAAAGACATCTCCCCGCGGGGAATACAGGGAATTAGATATTGCAAAAGGAACGACACTGGAGACTTTGTACCGCAGCCTGGAGACCGGACTGCCATACACGGTTCTGGCGGCGAGAGTGCAGAACCGTCTGGAAGAGCTGACCTTTGCCGTGGAAGAACCTTGCCAGATTGAGCTTTTGGACATGCGGACCCAGGATGCGAATCTAATCTATCAGTACAGTCTGACGCTTCTGTACATCAAGGCGGTCCGGGACTGTCTGGGGCCGGTTCGTGTGGAAGTGCAGAATTCCCTGAACAAAGGGTTATATACAGAAATCAAGACGAAAGAAAATATTACGGAAGCGCAGGTGCGGCAGATTGAGGAACGGATGCGGGAGCTGGTAGCAGCAGACCTGCCTTTCGTAAAGGAGCGTGTGAGCCGGGAAGACGCCGTGAGCATTCTGCAACAGGCAGGGCTGGAAGAGAAACACCGGCTTCTGGAACATGCTGAAGATATAGAAACGGTGGACTTCTACACCCTGGACGACTACAGAGATTCCTTCTTCTCGGCCATGGTGCCGTCTACGGGTTACCTGCAGCATTTTGAACTGAAGAAATACAGGCGTGGTGTGCTGCTTCGCTTTCCACATCCGTCTGAGCCAGACCGGATACCGGACTATGAGGACGAGGTGAAGCTGTATCAGGCGTTCAGTGAGCAGACCAGATGGGATCAGCTTCTGGGTGTCAATTACGTGGCAGACTTAAACGAAAAGATCGAAAGCGGCGCATACAAGGAACTGATTCAGTTGTCGGAAGCCCTGCATGAGAAGAAAATTTCAGATATTGCGGATCAGATTAAACAGGAACGCAAGCGGATCGTCCTCATCGCGGGACCTTCTTCTTCCGGGAAAACGACTTTCGCCCAGAGACTGTGCATCCAGCTGAAGGTCAACGGGCTGGAGCCTTTGTATCTGGGAACGGATGACTACTTTGTGGAGCGGGAAGAGACACCGCTGGACCAGCACGGCGAACCAGATTATGAAAACCTGGGTGCGGTGGACATCGAACTGTTTAACCGGAATATGAACGATCTGCTGGAAGGCAGGGAAGTCGACCTGCCGGCCTTTGATTTTCTTACGGGCCACAAGGTGTTTGGAAAACGAATCACGAAGATCAACGGCAGACAGCCCATCGTTATCGAGGGCATTCACGGGCTGAACGAAGAACTGACGGCACAGATTCCGAAAGAAGAAAAGTTCAAGATCTATATCAGCCCGCTGACCCAGCTGAATATCGACGGTCATAACCGCATCCCGACCACGGAGGAGCGTATGCTGCGCAGAATGGTCCGGGATTACCGCTACCGTGGGAAGGCAGCCCAGACGACCATCGACGAATGGCCGAAGGTTCGGGCGGGAGAAGATACCAACATCTTCCCTTACAACGGGGAGGCGGATGTACTGTTCAATTCCTATCACGTGTATGAGATTGCAGTACTGAAGAAATACGCGGAACCGCTGCTTCGTGCGGTGAAGGATACGGAACCGTCCTACATGACGGCACAGCGGCTGCTGGACTTCCTGCAGTTTTTCCGTACCATTGAAGACGATCACATTATCGTGAACAACTCTATCATCAGGGAGTTTATCGGCGGCAGTATATTTGTAGAATAAAACCTTTTAAGAAACGAGGAACAGACAATGGCAAAAATTATCATCGTTGGCGGAATCAACATTGATATCGAGGGAAGCCCTTACGCGGCACTTCGTCCTGCAGACTCCAACCCGGGGAAAGTAGGGATTTCTTATGGCGGCGTAGGAAGAAATATCGTAGAAAACATTGCAAGACTCGGCGGCAGCGTAGGCATGGTTTCCCTAACCGGGGAAGATGCCATGGGTCTGGATGCGAAGAAACATCTTGGGGACCTGGGCGTGGAAACGCAGTACATAGAACAGGTACCGGGAGAAAATACAGGCATGTATCTGTCTATTCTTAACGACAGGAACGACATGGAGCTGGCGATCTGCAATATGGATATTTTCAAGAAGATTACGCCGGCATTTCTCGAGGAACGTCTGCCTTATCTGGAGCAGGCAGAAATCGTCGGTGTGGACTGTAACCTGGACTTCGAGGCCCTGGACTATATCACAAAGACGCTGAAGACACCGCTGTTCCTGGAACCGGTTTCCGCATCAAAGGCGGAACGGGTCAAAGACATCATCGGCAGGTTCCATACGATCAAGCCGAATAAGATCGAGGCGGAAATGCTGAGTGGTATGTCCATCGACAGTGACGAGGATCTGTGTAATGCTGCCCAGTGGTTCTTTGACCAGGGGGTGAAGAGGGTGTTCATCAGCCTCAGCGAAAGAGGAGCCTATTATAAGGATGAGCACGGTGAAGGCATTGTGCCGCCAAACCTGGTAGAACTGGTCAGCGCCACCGGTGCGGGGGATGCTTTTTCTGCAGTGATTCTCTATGGACACATTAACGGCATGAGCGCGAAAGAGATTACGGAGATGGGTATGGCCTGTTCGTCTATCGCGGTAGAGACCAAGACCGCGGTGAATCCGGAAATGTCTATGGAAAAAGTAAGAGAACGAATGAAATAAGATGGAATAAGAATAAATAAGAAAAAGGAGCTGTCGCATGACGGCTCCTTTTGTGGTTGTATTGTGAAATTAGTCTTCTGTGCTGATTAGTGTCTCCAGACCGATGCGGATCATCTTGTCCAGCCCACGTTCTTTTTCTTCTGCAGGCATATGTTTTTCCGGTTTGTACAGGTTACCAACGATGTTGAGGATCATCAATGCGTTGACACCTTCTCTTGCAGCTACGGAATAGAGGCCTACGCCTTCCTGCTCGGCAGCCAGTACCTGCCACTTTTCCCACTGGCGGCTGTAGTTGGCCTTGTCTTCTACATAGAAGTGATCGTTGCAGAGGGTTGTGCCTACGTAAACCCTGCAGTCTTCTTTTTGTGCAGCGTGGTATGCTTTGTGAAGCAGACCGAAATCAGCGGCAGGCGCAAAGGTTCCAGGCAGATCGTAGAGATTGATGCCGGATGTGGTGCTGGTTGCCGTGGAGAGTACGATATCGTTGATCTCCAGCTCTTCTCTGACTGCACCGGCAGTGCCGACTCTGACAAAATTCTTACATCCGTATTCTCTGCAAAGCTCTGTCATGTAAATCATCAGGGACGGTGTGCCCATGCCGGATGCCATGACGGAGACACGATGGCCTTTGTACATGCCGGTGTAACCGTACATGCCGCGGAGTTCGTTAAAACAGAATGCATCTTCCAGGAAAGTCTCTGCGATGTATTTTGCGCGAAGGGGATCGCCTGGCATCAGAATATTTGGAGCGATGTCGCCTGGTTTCGCGTTAATATGTAAACTCATAATTTCTTCCTCCTTGCGTAAACTATTGCTGGGACTATTTTAACACGGGCAAGAAAAAAGGGCAAGGTACTGACCTTGCCCGATGGATTGTCTTGTGTTTTATGCTTCTGCCTTCCAGAAACCGTGTAAGTTGCAGTATTCGTAAGCTGCGATAACCTGTTCACCTTCGCCTAAGATGAATTCTGCTTCAGGAACGCCTGTGTGATCCAGAGCTTTTCTCTGTACACCCTTGTTTGTTTCTAAGATGACGAATGCGATGTGATGTTCTTCCTGCATTGGATGAGCTACGCTGCCAACCTTTACAACAACTTTGTTACCTTCTGCTTCGATAACCGGTACGTGCTTTTCCTGTGCTGCATCTGTTGTATTCGGAACCAGTTCCTGCATCAGTTCGCCGCAGCATACTGGATTTACACCTCTGTCTTCTACCATTTCTACGATATTACCGCAATGTGCGCATTTGTAAAGTTTTAACATAATATTTACCTCCAATTTTCTTTAAGTGATTTTTATAAGTGATAATCATTCTCGTTTATGATAGTTTGATTATACCATCTTTTTATATAATGTAAACATATTTTTTTGAAAAAATTCTAAAAATATTTTTAAAAAACTTGTTGACAGAATGGGTAGTGCTGGTTATAATAATGATAATCAATATCACTTATGCAAGAAAGGAGCGGAAAATGCGGTACTCGAAGCAGAGAAATCTGATACTGAATATCCTCAGAGAGAATCCAGTACATCCGACAGCGGAATGGATCTTTGAGAAGGCAAGAGAAGAAATGCCCGGCATCGGTGTTGCGACCGTATACCGCAACCTGAATGCATTGGTCGAAGCCGGAGAGATTGAGAGGATCTCAGGACTGGATGGCGTTGACCGATTTGACGGAAATCACATGCCGCACTATCACATGAAATGTAACACATGCGGAAGGCTCTACGATCTGGAGCCAGAAAGCCAGGAATCGCTGGCCCGTATGGAAGAGGTGATTAGAGAGACCTTCCCGACAGAGGCAGTGGGAATCAAATTGAACACCATGCTGCTGAAGGGAACATGTAAACAGTGTAGCTGTGGCGAACCAATGTAATGAAAGAAAAGGAGAAAGAAAATGAAAGATTTAAAAGGAACTAAGACTTTAGAAAACTTAAAGATTGCTTTTGCAGGTGAATCCGAAGCAAGAAATAAATACACTTACTTTGCATCCAGAGCAAAGAAGGAGGGTTATGTGCAGATCTCCAAGATCTTTGAAGAAACTGCAGCAAACGAAAAAGAACACGCTGAATTATGGTATAAGCTGGCTTATGGCATCGGTGAAACACATGAAAACCTGATCACAGCAGCAGAAGGTGAAAACTACGAATGGACTGACATGTATGCTGAAATGGCGAAGGTTGCCAGAGAAGAAGGCTTCCCAGAAATCGCTGCACAGATGGAAGGTGTAGCTGCTGTAGAAAAGGAACACGAAGAAAGATACAGAAAGTTAGCAGACAACGTGAAGAACGGCAAGGTATTTGCAAGAGACGTTGAAGTATTATGGCAGTGCAGCAACTGTGGTCACCAGGTATGGGACAAAGAAGCTCCAGGTCTGTGCCCAGTATGCAAGCACCCACAGGCTTACTTCCAGATCAAGGCTGAAAACTACTAAAGAGTTTATATTTGCGGACTACAGTCTGCATGAAATAAAAAGGGAGAATTGGGATTACCCCTCACAATTTTATACAAAAGGTAACTGGAAAGGCCGGCTGCGTAGCAGCCGGCCTTTCTTTGCGGGAGAAAAATCCTTGCAGGGCGGGGGAAAATCGTGTATCATAGATGTGTTTTGGAAAAAATAACGGACTTATATATAGAAGGAGACAGATATGAATCGGACCAGAGGAGAGATTGTGAAACATTGTTTTGTCGCGGCTTTCGGCCTTGCGACCTTTGCGACAGGGGTATACCTGACCATTCAGGCCAACATCGGGGTTGCGCCGTGGGACTGTTTTTTCCTGGGGGTGGAAAAGACGTTCGGCATTAAGTATGGTAACGTAGCAGTAATGACATCTTTGATCGTGATCTGTATCGACCTGCTTCTGAAGGAAAGAATCGGGCTGGGGACTTTGATCGATGCGGTGTTTACCGGCAAGGTAGTCGACTTTCTGGACTGGCTGGACGTGGTGCCGCCGCAGGAATCCATGGTAATCGGTATTCTGATGATGATAGGAGGCCTGTTCTTAAATGGCCTGGGACAGTTCATCTATATGAGGGTGGCTCTTTGCTGTGGACCGAGAGACGGTATGATTGTAGGACTGAGCAAGAAACTGAAGCGTGTGCCTATCGGCATCGTCAGCGTTTTAATTCTGGCGGTGGTATTGTTCTTCGGCTGGATGCTGGGCGGCCCGATTGGAATCGGTACTCTGATTGGCGCATTCCTGATGGGTCCAATCATGCAGCTGGTGTTTAAGATGCTTCATTTTGATGCAGAAGCCGTAAAACACCAGGATATCTTTGCTTCTGCGAAAGTGCTGGCGGGCAGGAAGGCGTAGCGGCTATATAGAAAAACAGAGTGAAAAGGTCTGTTTCCCTGATGGGAACACAGATCTTTTTTTTATTTTTTGTGAAATGTAGAAAAAATGCCCTGGATTTTGTGTGAAAAACACAGATTTTGGCCTGTTTTGTGAACATTGGAAAAGATGTAGAAAAAGACGCAATAGGAGAAAACGTTGAAATTGCAACGTTTTGACGGATTCTGACGCTAAAAAAGAAACGCCAGGTCGCGTGTTCTAACATCGTCCGCGCAGATGCTTGAAAATACTGGATTTGCGAGTTTTCGGTCTCGAAAAAAAGTCGAAAAAAGTGCGAAAAAAATTTAAAAAAAGTATTGCATTATTTGACAACTTAAGATATACTATAAAAGCTTGCTTAAGGCGATGAAGTAGGAAGTTGCTGGGCTATCAGGTTTTCCTACGGAGAATTGTCCCCACCTGATGGGGGCGAAGGTGTTCGCCGGCTTTTGCTTTGTGCCAAAATAAAAGAAACGCACGGA
This sequence comes from Bacillota bacterium, assembly GCA_017522185.1. Lineage (GTDB taxonomy): Bacteria > Bacillota > Clostridia > Peptostreptococcales > Anaerovoracaceae > Senimuribacter. The sequence goes on from JAFWZZ010000023.1 coordinate 17,368, forward strand.
GGCGTGTACAAAGTAAGCAATTCCACCGTTACACGTTAAGGAAGCAGGCATTTGACTGATCTACGAATTGAAACATCAAATCGCCTAAGGTCAATTAAAGAACCCCTTGTACAGGCATAGCGAAAACAGTACAAAAAAGAAAGGAAAAAGAAAGATGAGCGAATTACAGAAAATCAGAATTAAGCTGAAGGCTTATGATCACGCATTACTGGATCAGTCCGCAGCTAAGATTGTGGAAACAGCTAAGAAGACTGGCGCAGACGTTTCTGGCCCAATTCCTCTTCCAACAGAAAAGGAAGTTGTAACAATCTTAAGAGCTGTACACAAGTACAAAGACAGCAGAGAACAGTTCGAACAGAGAACTCACAAGAGACTGATCGACATCACAAATGCAACTCTGCAGACAACAGATGCTCTGACTAAGCTGGACTTACCTGCTGGCGTAGACATCGAAATCAAGCTGTAAGCTTAACAACAACAAAGTATTAAGGGTACTCCCCTTAGTAAGATTACATGAGAGGGACTTCACCGGGCCGTCCTGTGTTGGCAAGGCGAAGCGACCAAACCAGAGTAATCCGCTGTAAGATGCGGCCACAGCCGCAAAAGTAGGAGGAAAAAATAATGAAAGCATTACTAGGCAAGAAAATCGGAATGACTCAGATTTTCGCAGAAACAGGAGAAGTAATTCCTGTAACAGTTATCGAAGCTGGTCCTGAAGTAGTAACTCAGATCAAGACAGTTGAAACTGACGGTTACAACGCAGTTCAGGTAGCGTTCGAAGATCAGAAGGCTCACAGAGTAAACAAGCCAATGACTGGTCACTTTGAAAAGGCTGGCGTAGCTCCTAAGAAGCACGTTACAGAATTCAGAGTAGAAGAAGGTGAAACTTACGAAGTTGGACAGGTTATCACTGTTGCTGATTTCGAAGTTGGCAAGAAGTTAGACGTAACTGGTACTTCCAAAGGTAAGGGTACTCAGGGTAACATCAAGAGACACGGCCACCACAGAGGTCCTATGTCCCACGGTTCCAAGCACAAGAGATTAGCTGGTGCTTTAGCTGCTGGTACTTACCCATCCAGAGTATTCAAGGGTAACGCTGGTCCAGGTAGAATGGGTCGCGAAACTGTAACAGTACAGAACGTTGTTTTAGTAAAAGTTGACACTGACAGAAACCTGATGCTGGTTAAGGGCGCTGTTCCTGGCGGCAAGGGTAGCCTGGTTAGAATCCAGTACGCTGTTAAAGGTCAGTAAGATAGACTTCAGGAAGGAGGAAGCAAAAAATGGCAAAAGTAACAATGCTTAACATGGCCGGAGCTGAAGCCGGAGTTATTGAGCTGAGAGATGACATCTTTGGTATCGAACCAAACGCAAACGCTGTTCATGCAGTAGTTGTAAACTACCTGGCAAACCAGAGACAGGGTACTCAGTCCGCAAAGACTAGAGGAGATGTTAGAGGCGGCGGTAGAAAGCCTTTCAGACAGAAGGGTACTGGTCGTCACAGACAGGGTTCCACAACTGACCCATCCCAGGTTGGAGGTGGTGTTGCGTTCGCACCAAAGCCAAGAGATTACAGATACACAATCAACAAGAAGGTAAGAAGATTAGCTATGAAGTCTGTATTATCTTCCAAGGTATTAGAAAAGGAATTAATCGTTTTAGACGAATTAAAGTTTGACGCTCCTAAGACAAAGGAAATGATCAAAGTATTAGAAAACGTTAAGGCTGGTAAGAAAGCTTTAATCGTAACTGCTGAAAAGGACGAAAACATCGTGAAGTCCGCAGCAAACATCCCTGGTGTAAGAACTGCACTGGTTGGAACAATGAACGTTTACGAAATCGTAAACCACAACAGCTTCATCGTAACAAAGGAAGCAATCGAAAAAATTCAGGAGGTGTACATCTAATGAGATCTGCATACGACGTAATCATTAAGCCGGTTATCTCCGAACAGAGCATGGACATGGCACAGGAAAAGAAGTACACTTTCAAGGTTGCTGTAGATGCTTCTAAGACTGAAGTTAGACTGGCTGTAGAAGAAATCTTTGGTGTTGAAGTTAAGAAAGTAAACATCATGAACTATGACGGAAAGTTAAAGAGAATGGGAAGAACAATGGGCAGAAGAGCTGCTTACAAGAAGGCAATCGTTACACTGACTGCTGGCAGCAAAGAAATCGAGTTCTTCCAGAGTCTGTAATATAGGAGGTAGGCTACAATGGGAATTAAGAAATATAATCCAACTACTCCTGGTTTAAGAGGAATGACAGTTTCTACTTTCGAAGAAATCACTGCGAAAGCACCTGAGAAGTCTTTAACAGAAACTTTAAAGAAGAACGCTGGTAGAAACGTAAGAGGTAAGATCACCGTTAGACACAGAGGTGGCGGTGCTAGAAGAAAGTACAGAATCATCGACTTCAAGAGAAGAAAGGATGATATTCCAGGAACAGTTGCAACAATCGAATACGATCCAAACAGAACTGCGAACATCGCTCTGATCGTTTACGCTGACGGCGAAAAGAGATACATCATCGCTCCAGAACACTTAAAGGTTGGAGATGTGATCTACTCCGGTCCAGAAGCTGACATCAAAGTTGGTAACGCACTGCCAATTGCAAACATTCCAGTTGGTACAATGATCCACAACATCGAATTAAAGCCTGGCAAGGGTGGTCAGCTGGCAAGATCCGCTGGTAACGCTGCTCAGTTAATGGCTAAAGAAGATAAATACGCTCAGGTAAGACTGCCTTCCGGAGAAGTAAGAAAAGTTCTGATCGAATGTAGAGCTACAATCGGTGAAGTTGGTAACTCCGATCACGGTAACATCCAGATCGGTAAGGCTGGTAGAAAAAGACACATGGGCTGGAGACCTACAGTAAGAGGTTCCGTTATGAACCCTAACGATCACCCACACGGTGGTGGTGAAGGTAGAGCGCCTATCGGACGTAAGGGTCCAGTTACTCCTTGGGGTAAGCCAGCTCTGGGTTACAAGACAAGAAAGAAGAACAAGGCTTCTAATCAGTATATTGTAAAGAGAAGAAACGAAAAGTAATTAGGAAGGAGCATATATAAATGAGCAGATCACTTAAAAAAGGTCCTTTCGTAGACGTTAAGCTTCTGAAGGCTATCGAAGCAATGAACGAAGCAAACGAAAAGAAAGTCATCAAAACATGGTCTAGACCATCTACAATTTTCCCACAGATGGTAGGTCACACAATTGCAGTACATGACGGCAGAAAGCATGTTCCAGTATACGTTACTGAAGACATGGTTGGCCACAAGCTGGGCGAATTCGCTCCAACAAGAACTTACAGAGGTCATGCTGCAGACAAGTCATCCAAGGTTAGATAAGAAAAGGAGATAAAAAATGGAAGCAAAAGCAATTGCAAAATACGTGAGAATGTCTCCTATCAAGCTGAAGCCAGTTGTTGACCTGGTTAGAGGCAAAGACTTAAATGAGGCATTAACAATTCTGAAGTTCACACCTGGTAAGGGTGCTGAAATCGTTGAAAAAGTTGTTCAGTCTGCTGCTGCAAACGCTGAAAACAACTTCGACATGAATCCAGATAATTTATACGTTGCAGAAGTATACGTTCACCAGGGACCAACCATGAAGAGATGGAGAGCAGGTTCCCAGGGTAGAGCATCTATTATCCTGAAGAGATCCAGCCACGTTGGCGTAACTCTGAAGGAAAGAGTCTAAGATAGGAGGTTTTCACAAATGGGTCAGAAAGTAAGTCCACACGGCTTAAGAGTCGGCGTAATTAAAGACTGGGATTCCAAGTGGTACGCTGATAAGAAAAACTTTGCAGACTTCCTGGTTGAAGACAACAAAGTTAGAGAATATGTAAAGAAAAAATTATACGCTGCAGGCGTTTCTAAGGTAGTAGTAGAAAGAGCAGCTGAAAATAAGATGAGAGTTATCGTAGCAACTGCAAGACCTGGTATGGTAATCGGCAGATCCGGCAACGGCGTTGATGAATTAAAGGCTGCATTAGTAAAGATGACTGGCAAGGAAGTTGAAATTTCCATCGAAGAAGTTAGAAGAGCTGAATTAGACGCTCAGTTAACTGCTGAATCCATTGCACAGGCATTAGAAAGACGTGTAACTTTCAGAAGAGCTATGAAGCAGGCAATCACAAGAACTATGAAGGCTAACGCTAAGGGTATCAAGGTTCTGTGTTCCGGTAGATTAGGCGGCGCTGAAATCGCTAGAAGCGAAAAGTACAGCGAAGGTAACGTTCCTCTGCACACAATCAGAGCTGACATCGATTACGGTTTTGCTGAAGCAGATACAACATACGGTAAGATCGGTGTTAAGGTATGGATCAACCACGGTGAAATCCTGGATAAGGGTTTACAGAGCCCAATCCGCGAAGAAAAGCGTGAAAAGAGAGAAAGAAGAGGCAGAAAAGACGGCGACAGAAGAAGAAATGATCGTAGAAACAACGACAGAAGAAGAAACGACCGTTTCGAAAAGCCAGAAGCTGCTAAAGCAGTAAACCCAAGAGTTAGAAAGACTCCAAAAGTTGAAGAAGCACCAGTTGAAACAGTAGTTGAAGCTGAATAATAATACGTTTGAGAAAGGAGGAACTAAGCCATGTTAATGCCAAAGCGCGTTAAACACAGAAGAGTTCATAGAGGTAGAATGAAGGGCGTAGCTACTAAGGGTAACAAGATTACTTACGGAACATACGGCCTTGTAGCACAGGAATGCGGATGGATCACCTCCAATCAGATCGAGGCAGCCAGAATTGCCATGACAAGATCTATCAAGAGAGGTGGTAAAGTATATATCAAAATTTTCCCACACAAGTCAGTAACTAAGAAACCTGCAGAAGTAAGAATGGGTTCCGGTAAAGGTTCTCCAGAATACTGGGTAGCAGTAGTGAAACCAGGCAGAGTTATGTTCGAAATTGAAGGTGTAAGTGAAGAAGCAGCAAGAGAAGCTATCAGACTGGCAATTCACAAGTTACCTATCAAAGCGAAGTTTGCCATCAAAGAAGAAGCAAAGGGTGGTGAAGCATAATGGAACTGAAGAAAATGAGAGAAATGACAGAAGTTGAATTAACTGCAGAACTGGAAAAGATGAAGAAAGAATTATTCAACTTAAGATTCCAGCACGTTACAGGTCAGTTAGAAAACCCTGTTAAGATGAGAGAAGTTAAGAGAAACATTGCAAGAGTTAAAACTATTATGAGAGAAAAAGAGCTTGAAAAGGTTCAGGCTTAATTGAAAGGAGGATGTATCTATGGCAGTTGAAAGAAACAGAAGAAAGACTAAAGTAGGCGTTGTTGTAAGCGACAAAATGGATAAGACTGTTGTTGTTGCAATCGAAGACTTCGTAAGACATTCTCTTTACGGTAAGGCTGTTAAGAGAACTAAGAAAGTTAAGGCTCACGATGAAAACAACGAATGCAATATCGGAGATAAAGTTAGAATTATGGAAACAAGACCTCTGTCCAGAGACAAGAGATGGAGACTTGTTAACATCGTAGAAAAAGCTAAATAAGGAGGCACCAAATCATGATTCAGACAGAAACAAGATTAAGAGTTGCTGACAATTCCGGTGCAAAAGAATTATTATGTATTCGTATCTTAGGCGGTACTTCCCGTCAGTATGCGAACATTGGCGATATTATCGTTTGTGCTGTAAAGGAAGCAACACCAGGCGGCGTTGTTAAAAAGGGCGACGTTGTAAAGGCTGTAGTGGTTAGAACTAAGAAGGGTGCCAGAAGAGCAGATGGCAGCTACGTGAAGTTCGACCAGAACGCTGCAGTTATCATTAAGGATAAAGAAGATAAGACACCAGTTGGAACACGTATCTTCGGACCTGTAGCAAGAGAGCTGAGAGACAAAGGCTTCATGAAGATTGTCTCCTTAGCACCAGAAGTACTGTAGGGAGGTGTTTTGAAAGATGCGTATTAAGAAAGGTGATACAGTAGTAGTAATTACTGGTAAAGATAAGGGCAAGACAGGTGAAATCCTGAAGGCTATGCCAAAAGAAAACAAAGTCATCGTTGAAGGTGTGAACATTCAGACAAAGCACCAGAAGCAGACTAGAACAGCTAAGGCTGAAATCAAGCACGTTGAAGGACCTATCGACGCTTCCAATGTTATGTTCTATGACGCAAAGGCTAAGGAAGCTGTAAAGATCGGTTACAAGATCGACGGCGACAAAAAAGTTAGAATTAACAAGAAAACAGGAAATGTAATCGACTAAGAAAGGAGGAGACGATTTTGACAGCAAGATTAAGAGAAACTTACAAGAATGAAGTATTCCCAGCATTAAAGGAAAAGTTCCAGTACGAAAACGTTATGGAAGTTCCAAAGCTGGTTAAGGTTACAATCAACATGGGTCTGGGCGAAGCAAAGGAAAACGCTAAGATCATGGAAACAGCTGTTAAGGAACTGGGTCTGATCTCCGGTCAGAAGCCAGTTACTACAAAGGCAAAGAAGTCCATCGCTAACTTCAAAGTTAGACAGGGCATGCCAGTTGGAGCAAAAGTTACTCTGAGAGGAGACAACATGTACGAATTCTGCGACAAGTTCTTCAATATCTCTCTTCCAAGAGTTAGAGACTTCAAGGGTGTTAGCAAGAACTCTTTTGATGGCAGAGGTAACTACTCCATGGGTATCAAGGAACAGTTAATCTTCCCTGAAATCAACTATGATGATGTTGACACTATCAAAGGTATGAACATTGTATTTACTACAACGGCTAAGACAGACGAAGAAGCTGCAGCTTTACTGGAACTTCTGGGTATGCCGTTCGAAAAGTAATAGGGAGGTTAACACATGGCAAAGACATCTTTAAAGGTTAAACAGCAGAGAAAACCTAAGTTTTCCACTCGTGCATATACAAGATGCAGACTGTGCGGAAGACCACACTCTGTACTGAAGAAGTACGGTATCTGCCGTATCTGCTTCAGAGAACTGGCTTACAAGGGTGAAATCCCAGGCGTAAGAAAAGCAAGCTGGTAAGATATATTAATTAGTTAGATCAGTGCATAGGCGAGTCCAGAACAGGCTCCGGAATCGGCCGGGGCTCACCTGAGGCTTCGAACCATGCAAGTGAAAGGAGAAATACTGTAATGACAATGACAGATCCAATAGCAGATATGCTAACAAGAATCAGAAATGCCAATACTGTAGGACACGAAACAGTTGAAATTCCTGCGTCCAACATCAAAAAGTCCATCGCAGAAATTTTACTGGAAGAAGGCTACATTAACGGCTTCGAAGTAATCGAAGACAACAAGCAGGGCATCATCAAAGTACAGATGAAGTACGGCGCTGCTAAGGAAAGAGTTATCACTGGTATCAAGAGAATTTCCAAGCCAGGCCTGAAGGTTTATGCAAAGGCTAACGAAGTTCCAAGAGTTTTAGGCGGCTTAGGTATCGCTATCATCTCCACTTCCAAGGGTGTTGTAAGCGACAAGAAGGCTAGAGAACTTGGAGTTGGCGGCGAAGTTGTTTGTTATGTTTGGTAGGAGGTAATTAGATATGTCTAGAATTGGTAACAGACCAGTTGCTATCCCTGCCGGCGTAGAAGTTACAGTTGACGCAAACAACGTTGTAACTGTAAAGGGTCCAAAGGGCGAACTGCAGGAACAGGTGAGCAACTTAATTAATGTAGAAATCAAAGAAAACGAAGTAGTATTCACAAGAGAGTCTGACTCCAGAGAATACAGATCCCAGCACGGTTTAGCTAGAACTCTGGTTAACAACATGGTTGTTGGTGTTACTCAGGGTTACGAAAAGAAAATGCAGTTAATCGGTGTTGGTTACAAGGCAGAAAAGAAGGGCAACCTGTTAGTTCTGAACCTTGGTTATTCCCACCCAGTTGAATTAGAAGACCCAGCTGGAATCACTACAGAAGTACCTAACGCAACAGAAGTAGTTGTTAAGGGTATCGATAAGGCTTTAGTTGGTAACTATGCGGCTAACATCAGAGCTTGGAGAGCACCAGAACCTTATAAGGGTAAGGGTATCAAGTACGTTGATGAAGTTATCCGTAGAAAAGAAGGAAAAACTGGTAAATAAGAAGGGAGTGACATAGAAAATGGCAAAAGAAAGCAGAAACGACAGACGTGTTAAGAGACACGAAAGAGTTAGAAAAAATTTAACTGGAACTCCTGAGAAGCCAAGACTGTGCGTTTTCAGATCTAACAAGAACATTTCCTGTCAGATCATCGATGACGTAAACAAGGTTACTTTAGCTTCTGCATCTTCCCTGGAAAAGGAACTGAAGGCTGAAATGGCTAACGGCGGTAACAAGGAAGCTGCAAAGAAGGTTGGCGAAATTATTGCTAAGAGAGCTTTAGAAAAGGGTATCGAAGTTGTTACTTTTGACAGAGGCGGTTTCTTATATCACGGAAGAGTGAAGGAATTAGCTGATGGCGCTCGTGAAGGCGGATTAAAATTCTAACAGGAGGAAAAAAGGAATGCGTAATATCATTGATGCATCCAAGCTGGACTTAAAAGAAACTATCGTTAACATCAGACGTGTTGCTAAGACTGTTAAGGGCGGTAGAAACATGAGATTCAGCGTAACAGTAGTTGTTGGTGACGGCAACGGTTATGTAGGCGTTGGTCTGGGTAAGGCTCAGGAAATTCCTGAAGCTGTAAGAAAAGCTACAGAAGATGCTAAAAAGAATTTAATATATGTTCCAACAGTAGGAACAACAATCCCACACAGAAATATCGGTGTATTCGGTGCCGGCAGAGTTTTATTAATGCCTGCTGCACAGGGTACTGGTGTAATCGCTGGTTCTTCCGTACGTACAGTACTGGAAGCTGCTGGCATCAAGGACGTTAGAGCTAAGTCCATTGGCTCCAACAACACAGGCAACATGGCTTATGCTACATTAGAAGGTCTGAAGTCTCTGATGACTGTAGAAAAGGTAGCAAAGCTGAGAGGCAAGAAGCCTGAAGAAATTTTAGGATAGGAGGTAACGCATAATGGCTATGTTAAAGATTACATTAACTAAGAGTACAATTGGCGCTTCCCCTAAACAGAGAAAAGTTGTTGAAGCGTTAGGACTGAAGAAGATGCACAAGTCAGTTGAATTAGCTGACACACCTGCTACTCGTGGTGCAATTGCAAAGGTAGCGCATCTTGTTACTGTAGAAGAACTGTAAGATAGGAGGTGCACGTACGATGAAATTGCATGAATTAAGAGCTGCAGAAGGTTCCAAGAAGAACCGTAAAAGAAGAGGTCGTGGTACTGCTTCCGGTCAGGGTTGCACTGGCGGTAGAGGTATGAACGGTCAGAAATCCAGATCTGGCGGTGGCGTTAGATTAGGTTTCGAAGGTGGTCAGATGCCACTGTACAGACGTCTGCCAAAGAGAGGTTTCACTAACATCTTTGGTGATGTTTTCACAGAAGTAAACGTAGAAGCATTAAACAGATTTGAAGCTGGTACTGTTGTAACAGCTGAATTACTGGACGAAGCTGGCGTAATTAGCAAAATCGAAAAGGATGGCGTTAAGGTTCTGGGCAACGGCGAATTAAAGGTTGCTTTAACAGTTCAGGCTAGCAAGTTCACTAAGTCTGCGATTGAAAAGATTGAAGCTGCTGGAGGAAAGGCAGAGGTGATCTAAGATGGAAATGCTTAAGACAGTTCGACAGGCACTTCATGTTCCAGAAATCAGAAGCAAGCTGATTTTTACCCTGTTGATGCTGGTGGTATTCAGAATCGGTTCTAACATTCCAGTTCCTGGAATCGACAGAACCGTTCTGGCACAGGTGTTTGCAGGAGATACCGGTTTACTCGACTTATTCGACTTATTCTCCGGTGGATCCTTTAGCCAGTTTACCATTTTCGCTTTAAGTATTACACCTTACATTACTGCTTCCATCATCATTCAGCTTTTGACTATTGCTTTCCCATATTTTGAAAGACTGGCAAAAGAAGGACAGGAAGGCAGAAAGAAGATGGCTCAGATCACAAGATATCTGACTGTCGTATTAGCATTAATCCAGGCACTGGGTTTAACCGTAGGTCTGTTCAGACAGGCTGTTATCAACCAGACATGGTTCGACTTCGCAGTCATCATTCTGGTATTAACAGCAGGTACTGCATTCCTGATGTGGCTGGGTGAAAAGATTAATGAAAACGGAATCGGTAACGGTATCTCCTTAATCATCTTCGGCGGTATCGTTGCAAGAATCCCAAGCGGCCTGCGTAGTATCTATACACAGGTTACAGAAGGCACTATGAGTGTCATCACACTGATCCTGTTTGCATTATTTGCAATCGTGGTTATCCTGGGAATTATCGAAATCCAGCAGGGTACCAGAAGAATTCCGGTTCAGTATGCAAAGAGAGTTGTAGGTAGAAAGATGTACGGCGGACAGTCCACACACATTCCGCTGAAGGTAAACCAGGCTGGTGTTATTCCGGTAATCTTCTCCCTTTCCATCCTGCAGTTCCCGCTGACAATCACTTACTTCTTCCCGAATACAGGTTTCACTGAATTCGTAACAAACTGGTTATCCCCAGCTGGTATGCCAGGGGTGCTGGTTTACTCCGTGATGAACGTAATGCTGATTGTTGCATTTAACTACTTCTACACAACGATTACATTTAATCCAATTGAAGTAGCTGACAACTTAAAGGCAAACGGCGGTTTCATCCCAGGTATCAGACCTGGTAAGGCGACTGTTGAATATCTGACAAAGGTTATGTCCAGATTAGCATTCGTTGGCGCTGTTTTCCTGGCAGTAGTAGCAACACTGCCTACTATCATCGGTCAGGTTACCGGCCTGAACATTCAGTTCGGTGGTACATCCCTGCTGATTGCTGTAGGTGTTGCGATTGACACAATGAAACAACTGGAAAATCAGATGGTTATGAGAAACTATCAGGGTTTTCTGAAATAAAGAGGAGATGAGCAAATGCTGAGAACAGTTTTGTTAGGCCCTCCAGGTGCTGGTAAGGGTACACAGGCAGTAAGAATCGTGGAAAAGTACAATGTTCCACACATTTCAACTGGTGACATTTTCAGAGAAAACATCAAGAATGGTACTGAGCTTGGTAAAAAAGCACAGGAATACATGAACAAAGGCGAACTGGTTCCAGATGATCTGGTAATCGAAATCGCTACAACAAGACTGCTTGCAGATGACTGCAAGAACGGTTTCCTGTTAGATGGTTTCCCTAGAACAGTTTATCAGGCAGAAAAGCTGGATGCTTTCTTAGAAGAGCACGGTATGAAGCTGGATAAGGTCATCGACATCGAAGTTGAAAAGGAAGAATTAATTACAAGATTAACAGGAAGAAGAGTCTGCAAGGCTTGCGGCGCTTCCTTCCATGTTGTAAATATTCCTCCTAAAACAGAAGGCATTTGTGACAACTGTGGTGGCGAGTTATTCCAGAGAGCTGATGACACTGTTGAAACTGTTGAAAACAGAATCGCAGTTTATATCGAGCAGACTATGCCCCTTGTAGATTACTATAAGAATGCTGGTAATATTGTGGAAATCGATGGAGCACTTCCATTAGACACAGTATTCGGCCAGATCGTAGAAGCTATAGGTGAATAGTATGATCATCATCAAATCTGAACACGAAATTGAAATGATGAGAGAAGCCGGCAAGGTTACAGGTCAGATTTTAAGAGAGCTGAAGGATGTAATTAAGCCTGGCATCTCCACCATGGATATTGACCAGTTTGTTGAAAGACGCGTAAACGAATTTGGCATGATTGCTTCCGAGAAAGGCTATTGTGGTTTCCCAGGAAGCGTCTGCACGTCTGTCAACGAAGTCGTTGTTCATGGAATTCCAAGTGAGAGCTGCATTTTAAGCGAGGGCGACATCGTCAGTGTTGACCTGGTTGTAGAATATAAGGGTTACATGGCTGACGCATGCAGAACGTATGCCGTTGGTCAGATCAGCCCTGAGGCACAGCATCTCATCGATACTGCAGAAGCTGCATTCTTTGAAGGTATGAAATACGCCAAAGTGGGCAACCGTCTTGGTGATATCTCAAACGCGATTCAGCAGAAAGTAGAAAGCGAAGGCTTTGGTGTCATCAGAGAATTCGTTGGACACGGAATCGGCAAAGATATGCATGAAGAACCACAGATTCCGAACTACGGAAAAGCAGGCAAAGGTCCAAGACTGGTAAAGGGTATGACCCTGGCCATCGAACCGATGATTGTAGAGGGTTCTTACGAGGTTGATGTTTTGTTGGATGACTGGACTGTTGTTACGATTGACGGCGGTCTGGCTGCCCACTATGAGAATACTGTTGTAATTAGTGATGGTGAGCCTGAATTGCTTACCCTATAGTAAAGAGAGAGGTGTATATCATGGCGAAGAAAGACGTCATCGAAGCAATCGGAACCGTTGTGGATGCTCAGCCAAACGCAATGTTCAAGGTAAAACTTGATAATGGTTTTGAAGTGCTTGCACACATTTCAGGAAAAATCAGAATGAACTATATCAGAATTCTGCCTGGCGATAAGGTGAAGGTTGAACTTTCCCCTTATGACCTGACAAGAGGCAGAATCATCTGGAGAGATAAGTAGCGAGCCTTCAATCTTAACGGCGTTGCCGTAAGGTTGGCTCGATATAATTCCCTCGGCATTGCTCGGGAATTATAAAACGTAACAGATATGAAGGAGGAAATAAGATGAAAGTTAGAGCTTCCGTAAAACCTATCTGTGAAAAGTGCAAGGTTATCAAGAGAAACGGCAGAGTAATGGTTATCTGCGAAAACCCAAAGCACAAGCAGAGACAAGGTTAATTTAAATTCGTTTTAAAATTTGTCTGGCGAGGACCAGGACCGTCAGATGTGTAAAGTTTTTGTTTATATAGTTACCCCTGTCTATATCACCCCTGGAAGGTGACGGTAAGATAGGAGAAGGAGGAAAAATATGGCTCGTATTGCCGGTGTCGACCTGCCAAGAGATAAGAGAGTAGAAATTGGCTTAACTTACATTTATGGTATTGGTAGAAAGACTTCCAACATTATTCTTGAAAAAGCTGGTATTAACCCAGATACAAGAGTGAAAGATTTAACTGAAGATGAAGCTGGTAAGATCAGACACATCATCGATGAAGAATACTTAGTAGAAGGTGACCTGAGAAGAGAAGTTTCCTTAAACATCAAGAGATTAATGGAAATCGGTTCTTACAGAGGTATCAGACACAGAAGAGGTCTGCCTGTTAGAGGTCAGAAGACTAAGACAAACGCTAGAACTAGAAAAGGTCCTAAGAAGACTGTTGGTAGAAAGAAGAAGTAAGAAGGAGGTAGAAAATCATGGCTAAAGCTGCTAAGAAAGTAGTAAGAAAAAAGAAAAGAGAACGTAAGCACGTTGAAAAAGGCCAGGCACATATCCAGTCTACCTTCAACAACACTTTAGTTACTCTGACAGATATGGACGGAAATGCTCTTTCCTGGTCCAGCGCTGGTTCCCTGGGTTTCAAGGGTTCCAAGAAGTCCACTCCATTTGCTGCACAGATGGCTGCTGAAACAGCTACTCAGGGTGCACTGGAACATGGCTTAAAGACAGTTGAAGTATACGTAAAGGGTCCAGGTTCCGGTAGAGAAGCTGCGATCAGAGCTTTACAGGCTGCAGGTCTGGAAATCACTATGATTAAGGACATCACACCAATTCCACACAACGGCTGCAGACCACCAAAGAGAAGAAGAGTCTAATTGAAGGGAGGAGTAATATAAAATGGCAAGATATACAGAAGCTAACTGCAGATTATGCAGAAGAGAAGGTCAGAAACTTTTCTTAAAGGGTGAAAGATGCTACGGCGGCAAGTGCGCTTTAGAAAAGAGAAATTACGCTCCTGGACAGCACGGTCAGGCAAGAAAGAAGACTTCTGACTACGGTTTACAGTTAAGAGAAAAGCAGAAGGCAAAGAGATTCTACGGCATGCAGGAAAAGCAGTTCAGAAACTTATTTGCAAAGGCTGCTAAGAGAGCTGGTAAGACTGGTGATAACTTACTGATCTTACTGGAAACAAGATTAGATAACTGTGTTTACAGATTAGGTTTCGCTTCTTCCAGAAAAGAAGCTAGACAGTTAGTTGTTCATGGTCACTTCACAGTAAACGGCAAGAAGGTTCAGGCTCCAGCAATGGAACTGAAGGCTGGTGACGTTATCGCTGTTAAGGAAAAGAGCACTAACTCCCCTAAGTTCAAGGAAATCAAAGAAATGTCCATTACTGTTCCAGCTTGGATGACAGTAGATGTTGATAAGTTAGAAGGTAAAGTTGTAGCTATGCCAACAAGAGAAGAAATCGATACTCCAGTTGCAGAGCACTTAATCGTCGAATTGTACTCCAAATAATTAGCGGTCAAAAACCGGTATTACTTGGAATAATGAAGGAGGGTTTTTGAGTGATCGAAATCGAAAAACCAACAATCACTAAGTTTGTGGACGAAGATGGAACATACGGCAGATTTGTCGTAGAACCTTTAGAAAGAGGTTACGGTACTACACTGGGTAACTGCATGAGAAGAATTCTTCTGAGCTCCTTACCAGGTGCAGCTGTAACATCTGTAAAAATCGACGGAATACTTCACGAGTTTTCAACTATACCAGGTGTCAAAGAAGACGTTACAGAAATTATCTTAAACTTAAAGAAGCTTGCTGTAAGACTGAACGGTGAAAGCACAAAGAGAGTCATCATCAACGCAGTTGGTCCTAAGGAAGTAACTGCAGCAGACATCATTGGCGATTCCGAAATGGAAATCTTCAATCCTGATCTGCACATCGCGACTCTGGAAGAAAACGCTACTCTGGTTATGGAATTAAACCTGGCTAGAGGCAGAGGTTATGTGCCAGCTGACCAGAACAAGACAGAAAGCACACCAATTTCTGTGATTCCGGTTGACTCCATTTTCACACCAGTGAGAAAAGTTAACTATACAGTAGAAAATACAAGAGTTGGTCAGGTTACTGACTTTGACAGACTGATTCTGGAAATCTGGACTGACGGTTCCATCACACCAGAAGAAGGTGTATCCATCGGCGCGAAGATCATGCATGAACACTTAAACCTGTTCATCCAGTTAGATGATTCCGCAGATGCACTGGAAATCATGGTTGAAAAGGAAGAAGACCAGAAAGAAAAGGCTCTGGAAATGACAATTGAAGAATTAGAACTGTCCGTTCGTTCCTTCAACTGCCTGAAGAGAGCTGCAATCAATACTGTTGAAGAATTAACAGAACGTACTGAAGAAGACATGATGAAGGTTAGAAACCTTGGTAAGAAGTCTCTCGACGAAGTAAAAGCAAAATTAGAAGAATTAGGCCTTGGCCTGAAACCAAGCGACGATTAATCTAGCAACATAGAAGAAAGGAGATATTGATATGCCAGGATATAGAAAACTGGGCAGAGAAACTGCTCACAGAAAGGCTATGCTGAGAAATCTGGTTACTGATCTGTTAAGAGAAGGCAGAATTTCTACAACTGAATGCAGAGCTAAGGAAGCAAGAAGAGAAGCTGAAAAGATGATCACACTTGCAAAGCGTGGCGATTTACACGCTAGAAGACAGGTGTTAGCATATGTTTATGACGAATCCGTTGTAACTAAGCTGTTCGAAGAAATTGCTCCTAAGTATGCTGACAGAAACGGTGGATACACAAGAATTCTGAAGTTAGGACCTCGTAGAGGTGACTGCGCAGAAGTTGTATTCGTAGAATTAGTTTAATTCATACCGTATATATGACTTGTATGAGACCCCTGCGGCCGTAAGGCTGTGGGGGTTTTTTGTGTGCGCTCGTGCAAATCCTCCCAGATATTTCCTGAATGAAATATTTCCCATCGCTCGTATTTATAGTAAGGGATGTATTTAAATATATAGTATACGAGGAGGATGTTTATGAGAAGACTAACTGCTGCTCTTATGGCCGGCATCATGGTACTGACAACTCTGACCGGCAGTTTAACCGCATTTGCGGACACAGAGATCGACGAAACTGCGCCTGTGATTCATTCTATAGAACTGCTTAACGGGGATGATTATGACGGCACAGATGAACCATTCAGAGATCCGTTAAAAGTAAAAATAAACCTGACGGAAGAAGGTTCTGGCGTTTCCTGGATTGATTTGGATTTCGGGGCGAAGGCGTTTTCCTTCCGATATGATGCACATCACTTTGTGGAGGAAGAAGGACATAAAGAAAATGAACTGTTATTCAGTGGTGAGCATGTCATTGAATGCAGAAATCATGATGCGCTGCCAATGGGGAGACATGAATTGGTCGGCATATCTGTAGGCGACGCCAATAACAATGTATCTTATGTCAGAAAAGATGAAATCGCTTCCTATTTAGGCAATGTTCCGACACTGAACGTAACGAAAACCAACTATAAGGTAGAAAACATTGAGCTTACAAGTTTTCGCTTCCTGCAGACAGACGGACTCGACACAGAAGGAGAACTCCCTGTGGAGTTAAGCTTCCAATCCAGCTTCGAGGTTTCCTCTATCATGTTGGACTTCTATGATTTGGATACCGAAAGAGAAGAGCCAAGAGAACTGCAAGTGAGTTTTAAGGAAGGCGAACGATTAAAGAGTGGCACCCACAAGGTGGCATTTCCGTTTAACGAATTATATACCAAAGGAACGAAGCTGCTATACGGCATTTGTTTTAATGGGAAATACTGGATAGACGTAACAGAAAGTTCAATTGTAGAGAATCCAAAGATTCACATCACTAAGGGAAAAGCGCCACGCCGCGATCCCGAAATCATTGACTTTGCATTTGCAAAAAATGAGATTAAGGCTCCGGACGTGATTCGGGTTGATCTTCAGATTAAAGATTATGGAAATAAGCTGAATCAGGCAGGCCTTCTTTATGTGGACAAGAATGGAAAATCCTACAGTCTCGAAGGACCGTTGAAAAAGAAAAGCGATGGCAGCTATTACAGTGAGATTCCGGTACACCCGTTCATAACAGAGGGTGAATTGAAACTGGATCGCATCAGTGTAGAAAACTATATTCCAAGCCAGGATGCATGTAGCTGCTTCGGCATGATTACCGATACAGAGCGGCTGGCAAAGGGGGATATTACCCTGACTTCAGGCTACGATATTACATATTTTGGGTCCGTAGGAAACAAGAAGGTGCCTTCTGTACTCAAAGAAATGAATGCAGGTGAAACGGCGGTTTTAGATTGCAGAAATTATAAAATTGCGTCAAAAGCGATTTTTGAGGCAATCGCAGGCCGTGACGTAACGGTAGCTTTTGTCGACAATAATGTCCAATGGGTCTTCAATGGGAAAGACATTCAAAAAAGCAAATGTAAGAAGATCAATCTGACTTCCTACGTTCAGGTTGTTTCTGGTGGAACTGCAGGATTCCCCGATGACAAAAAGGTCGCAAAGCTGGTCTTCCGTGATAATGGAGAACTGCCGGGGGAAGTTGAAATGCGCATCAATTATGACTATCTGGCGGCAAAATACAACTTTGACAAGAAGAACCTGAAACTGACGTATCTGGCACCAACGAACCCGGTACTGGAAGATGCAGATGTAGACACGGCAAAGGACAACTTCTACGAATATGAGGTGGATCACAATTCAACCTTCGTGTTATCAAAGACAAAAGCGAAGCTTGGCACGACAACCGTAACCATGGTTCCAAATAATCTGAAATCCGTTAAGATTAAATGGAAGAAGACAAAAGGTAACGGCTATTACGTGTATCGTGCGACGAAGAAAGACGGAAAATACAAGAAAGTTGCGACCATCAAAGGGAATAAAAACGTATCCTATGTTGATAAGGATGTTGTGAAAGGGAAAAACTACTACTACAAAGTAAAGCCTTATTCCACAAAGAAAAGCTTTAACAAAACCGCCAGGATGAGCAAGCCGTGCAAGGTGTATACGAAGCTGAAGACGCCGCGATTCTGTAGTGCTAAATACTCTAAGTATAAAAAAGGGGTTGCGGTTGAATGGTGGTCAAATGCAGACGCAGAAAAATATGTGCTCTACCGTGCTACAAAAGCAGAGGGGCCATATAAGAAAATCAAGACCTTAACACTGAGCTTTACTACGGATAAAACAGCAAAGAAAGACAAGACATATTATTACAAAGTAAAATCCATCTACAAGGATGGATCAAGGATGAACAGCAACTTCAGCAATGTAAAAAGCACACAAGATTAAGAGGCGGGCCGACAGGCCCGCTTTCTTTGTTGTATCAGACGGCATAAGAAACATAATTCCGTTGACAACCACCCAGATGCATGCTATATCTGAAAAGGGAGGTGCATTCTAATGAGCGCATTCTTTGAAACTATTATGCTGATCTGTTTTGGCCTGTCATGGCCCATTTCCGTACATAAATCCTGGACCAGCAGAACTGCCAAAGGTAAGAGCGTTTTCTTTACTTACGCTATTATCCTGGGCTATATCTGCGGCATCCTGGGCAAGATTACCGTAGGTAACATCAACTACGTTCTGGCACTTTATGTGCTAAACACTTTGATGGTCAGCGCAGATGTGGTATTATATTACCGTAACAGAAGACTGGACAAGTTAGGAGAAGAACAATGAAGATTTTAATTATAGACGGACAGGGTGGCCAGCTGGGCGCACAGCTCATCAAAGCCATTGGTGGCACCTTTGCAGATGCTGACATTACGGCAATCGGCACCAATGCCGTTGCGACGGCATCCATGCTGAGGGCAGGTGCCCATCAGGCGGCAACAGGGGAGAATCCGGTCATCGTGGCATGCAGAAAGACAGATGTGATTATCGGCCCAATCGGCATCGTCATCGCAGATTCCCTCATGGGGGAAGTGACGCCAAAGATGGCTGTGGCAGTAGGTCAGGCTGACGCCAAACGGATCCTGCTGCCGGTGAACAAATGCGACAATCTGGTTGCGGGGGTCGCGAAGCCGACGGTGGCGTCTTTGATTGAAGACGTGATCGCGAAAATGAAAAACCAACTTGTCTGCTAGGTTTTTCCATGCTATACTGTTTATGGTATGCAGAAGTATGCCACGAAGACAGAAGTCTTTTCATTATAGAAAAAATTAACATGACAAAGACGATACCAGAAGGTGTCACCATATCCCAGCAGGGGGCGGTGCGCCTTTTTCTATTGTCGGAAGGAAGCAATATGAAGAGAGAAACTGATGTAAAGAAATTAACCTATTCTGCCTTATTTTTAGCGCTGGCTTTTGTGCTGCCGTTTTTGACAGGCCAGATTCAGCAGATTGGCAACATGCTTTGCCCGATGCATATACCTGTAATCTTATGTGGTTTTATCTGTGGGGCACCATGGGGCGGTCTGGTGGGTGCGCTGGCGCCGATTTTAAGATCTATGACTTTGGGCATGCCGGTGCTGTTCCCCAACGCGGTCTGCATGGCGGTGGAACTTGCCGTTTACGGATTTGTTTCTGGCCTGTTGTATAGCATGCTGCCGAAGAAGAAAGCAAGCGTGTATATCTCACTGATTACGGCCATGATTGCCGGCAGGGCGGCATGGGGGCTGGCCATGTTCAGCGTGCTGGGATTCGATACGGCAAAATTCGGCTTTGATGCTATCATCGCGACGACTATCACCGCATCCATTCCGGGTATTATCCTGCAGCTTGTGCTGATTCCGGTGATTGTTTTTGCGGTGGAAAAGAGAGTAAAGTAAGACGCCGCTTTACAAAAACGGATTTCGATGCTACAATACTCGTACAACTGAAGAAACATTCATGTTCTCATGTTACGACATGAGCTAAGAGGGAAGCAGGTGTAAATCCTGCGCGGTCCCGCCACTGTAAAGGAAGAGCAGGATTCAATATGTCACTGAGGCCGGAAGGCTTTGGGAAGACGGATCGTGCGACGAGGCCTGAGCCAGGAGACCTGCATGAACTGTATTTCTATCGACGGAGCATCGAGAAAGAAAGCGACATAAACAGCAAATACGGACTGTGGCTTTTTGGCCACAGTCTTTTATTGTTTTCTTTTCGAAACGCGGTCATGACGAAAGGAGAAAGAAAGATGACAAATATCAAATGGTTTAAGGACCCGGACAACATTTCTTATGTAGACGCAAATGAATTTATGGATCATTTTGGAAAAGAAATCGGTGTTGAAAATTTAAGAGAAAAGGTAAAGGCCTTTGCAGACAATCCAACAAAGGAAGGGCAGATGCTGAAGGGCACAAAGAGAACAAGCATCAAGCTGTTCATTCCGGATCTGACATTTGATGAGCATTTGGAAATGGGCGAAAATGTCTGGATGTTTATGGGAGAACATTACGACTGCTACTGTATCTATAACCTATAACCAGAAAGAGGAGAATCTATGAAACCACTGACAACAGAAAACTACAAGTTCCACAGCCATAAAGAATGTGAGTTTTTCCCATGTCATGAGACAGCGGACAGCGAAGCATTTAACTGCTTATTCTGCTACTGTCCTCTGTATCCTATGGGCAAAAACTGTGGCGGCAACTATGTTTATTTAGAAAATGGCATCAAAGACTGCAGCAACTGCATGGTGCCTCACAAAAAAGGCAACTACGACTACATCATGACAAAGCTGATGGAATATCATAAGCAGCTGCGAGAAGAAGGCCGCCTGTAATGACGGGAGATTCATCCATTTGTCTCCACCCATAATGCATTGATCTTAAAACGCAGAGAAAATGGATGCCTGCTCATGGAGAGCCCGGCAAAGGGATGGGAAATGCCGGGCTCTGCATTGAGCTGCAGTGAAAATTGATATACAAGTCCCCCCTTTACGAATTCGCCATTTGGTGCTATACTAGATATGCAAAAGTATGCACAAAATGAATAACACGAAATTTCATGTTCTCATGCTACGGCATGAGCTAAGAGGGAAGCCGGTGTGAATCCGGCGCGGTACCGCCGCTGTAAGGGAAGAGTATCGTCTAATATGTCACTGTGACTGCTGGTCATGGGAAGGCAGACGATTGCGATGAGGCCCGAGCCAGAAGACCTGCTTGGAATTGGCAGAGATTCTGACGGATTTATCAGACAAGCTGCAAAGTATTTTAGTGTACAGAAATAATACGGGCTGTAACACCATTTGGTGTTACAGCCCTTTTTGTGTTTTTGGTTATAAACGGGACCGCACATAAAAATAGATTAGACAGGTAAGGAAGAACGCATGACACCAGAAGAAAAAAAGATGATTGAAATTTATGAGCGAATGACCGACGAGGAAATTTTCCAGTTTGTGAGAAATACAGCAGACGAGTTAGGTCGTATACCGACCAAGAACGATTTGCTTTGTCCATGGTATCTAAAGGAACGATTTGGTCCGTGGCCAAGATTTATGGAGAAGGCTGGCGTAAAACAAGTCAGCGAAAGACGCAAGAAGAAGCTGGAAGAGATGGAACTGAAGAAGAGAAGAACAAACAAGAAATCTGACCAGTAGCGTTTAATTCGGCTTTGATTGAGCCGTGTTAATAAAAATATTACTTTTATGTTTCCTGTATGACGGTGATACAGGACGAAGATGGAACCCGGTGCAAGTCCGGGACGGTACCTGCCGCTGTAAGTGAAGAGTTTCTCTCCAATATGCCATTGGGATGCTGTAAGCGCCTGAGAAGGCGGAGAGACGCAGTGACGCACAAGTCAGAAGACATGCATAGAGCGAAGATAAAGTATTAACTTTTGCAAATGCTATAAGAGGAAAAATGAATTAGGAGGTGCAAAGAAGACTTGTACGATGGGCATACCGAAGCCCGACGAAATACAAAATAGAGAAAGGAAGATAGATATGAACGGAAAACATGAGAAACGTTCAAGAATCGTAGCATTGCTGATGGTGTTTATGATGGTATTTACCATGATTCCATCCATGGCATTTGCTGCACCGGCGGAATATGTTCCATTTTTGGTGTATGATGCTGATTATGAAACTGAAATGACTCGAATTGATGAAAGTGTTTTGGAATGGGAAGATTGGATGACAGGTGGAACTTCTCAGATTCCTTGCTATACCGTAACTATTCCCAAAGGAACATTTGAAGTAGTTGTAGCCTTTGAGGAGGAAAAAGAGTGGTTTTGGTATGATAGTAAAGGAAATATGATTAACGAAGGAGGACTATGTGAAGAGGATTCTTTCCAAATTCAGGACTCTAATAACGATGGGGAGTTAGACGGAATTTCCGTACAGATTCCCGAAACGTATACTACGGAATATTTTATCTTATTTGAATATGCAGAACCATTGAAAGTCATGGTAGACGAAACACCGATCACTACAATTGATGAAGGTACAATCGAATGGTTCAATATGGAAACATATGGCATGGAGGAAATTCCAATGTACACGGTTACAGTACCACAAGGTACTACCGAAGCGACACTGAAGTTCGATAGTGAAAAGGTATGGACTTATTATGACAGCAAGGGAGAGTATATTGATGAAGGAAGCTGGTCAGAAGACACGGAACATACAGTAGCAGTACAAGACACTAACGGGGACGGCGAACTTGATGGTATTTCAGTTCAGGCGCCACAGGCGTGGAGTGCAGAATTCTTCGTGCTATTTGTCTATGACGGTGAACATGTCCACAAATATGGTGACTGGCAGATTACAGAGGCAACCTGTTATGCAGAAGGCGTAAAAACCCGTACTTGTCCAAGTTGTCCTGAAGGAACAGAAGGCAAAGTAGAGTCGGAAGTAATTCCTAAGGCAGGGCATAGCTATCCGGATGAATGGACCGTAAAAAAGAATGCAACTTGTACAGAAAGCGGCAAAAAGATTCGCGAATGTACTGTATGCCCTGAAGGAACAGAAGGTCATGTAGAAGAAGCGTCTATTTCCGCATTGAACCACGATTATGACACGGTAAACTTTGAGGTGACAGTGGAACCAACTTGTACAACAGCTGGGACAAAGGTTCTGTCTTGTAAACGTGATGGCTGTACTGCCGAAACCTCCGGACACACCAAAACAGAAACAATAGCAAAGCGTGGCCACGACTACGACGAAGAAACCAGAATCTGTTCTCGTTGTCAGGATGTGGAACTGGCGAAGGACAAAGACGGCGCTTATCTGATTGAAACAGAAGCTGATTTATTATGGTTTGCAAAGACTGTAAATGAAGGCTTCAACGATATCGATGGGAAGCTGACTGCAGACGTGGATTTAGGACAGCTGAAAGACGAAACTGGAAAAACAATTACATGGCCAGGCATTGGTAACTCTGCAAATCCATTCAAAGGTTCCTTCGATGGTCAAAACCATACGATTACACTGAATGGTTCCGTGTGGGGCGTTTTCAGTCGTGTAATGGGTACAAGCGACGATAACTTTGGACCAAAGGACGTAGCCGTAATTAAGAATGTCATCACAGATGGTACTTCTAAAAATGCACCTCTGATTCACATTGGTGGATACATGGAAGTTTCCAACTGTGTAAATAAGGCTGACGTAAAAGGCAACAACGCTTGCGTGGCTGGCATTGTAGGAAGCGTAGCTTATGCACTGCAATATAATTCTGTAAAATACAGCTATGTAAAAATTGAGAACTGCATCAACGAAGGCGAAATTAACGGAATGTCCTGCGTGGGCGGCATCTTAGGGGAAGGCCTTGCTGGTACAACCGTAATCGGCTGTGCCAATACTGGTAACATCATTGGCGGAACACATATTGGTGGTCTTGTAGGTTATCTGCAGGAAATCAATGGTACTTGTGCGATCAAGAACAGCTATAATATCGGCAAAGTAACAGGGGATACTGCTGCTGGCGGTATCATCGGAAGTTTATTCAATGGCGCAGAAGTTTCTAACTGCTATAACACAGGTGTTGCGCCTTATGCAATCGCAGGAAATATCTACAACAATACGGTATCCATTACGAACACATATTATCTTGGTATGACGGGTTCCCATGGTACACCATATGAATGCCAGACTGGAGTTGCTTTGAACACAGCTTACTACGGCACATCCGTAACCACTGCGTACATGAGTAGCGAAGATTTTGCAAAAGATTTAGGCGACGGCTTCAAACAGAGCTGTCCATCTCCTGTCTTTGAAAACCAGAATACTGCGGAACATAACTTAGAAGGCGGTATTTGTACAGTCTGCAAAACAGGAAATACAATCAAAGAAGAATACAAGATAACTTTTGTACTGCCAGACGGCGCAGAAGTGGTTGGTGACACAACCGTAAAAGAAGGTAACGACTATACATTCTCCGTAAATATTTTAGACGGATATTATGCAGATGGCTTCGGAGTAACTGTAAACAGCGCATCTGTAACAGCTGTGGATGGCGTTTATACTGTAGAACAGCCAAACGGACCATTCTATATTACGGTGACTGGTATCAAAGCGTTAACAGATAGAGTTCCAATTACTATTCCTGGAACTGGAAACGGTTACAGAGTAAACCTTTGTGACGGCTACAACAGCGTTGTAGAAAGCGGCAAAGACTTCAAGTTTACAGTTGATTTTGTTGACGGCTTCAAAGCAGGCAAAGACTTTACTGTAAAGAGAACCGACAGCTACGGCGAAGTTGAACTGGAAGCAGATGAAAACGGCGTTTATACCATCGAGAATGTCATGATTCCGCAGAAAATTACGGTAGACGGTGTAGATGCGATTCCTGGACAGAACTCCGTAACCATTGGTTTTGACTGTACAGAAGGAGAAATGCTGTTCCTGCAGGCAGAAGAGACTGGTGCCATTACCATGGACAATCAGATTGAAATTCCATATTTTGATTTAGAACTGTATGGCTACGAAAAGTACTACTATAACCCATATTGTTATGTAGACGAAAATGGAGCAATCAGAGGCCAGCAGAAGGCAGGTAACCGCGAAACAGCATACAATGTAGTAACTGCGATGCATGCATTCATCTATATCACAGATATGTACTACCTGAATTACGATGCAGACGTAGCTGGAACTGGCTATACAGATAACATTGACAGCGATGGCGATGGAATCAGTGACTTTGATGAAGCCGTATCCTGGACACAGGGCGTAGGCTCCAGCTTCATGGACTTCTGGGGCTTAGGTACTAACCTGAACTATCACATTAATTATGAATATCCGCTGGCTTATCCAAAGTGGGGTTCCACATCTGACCAGCAGGCATTGAAGGATGGCGATCTGCTTTCCGTTCATATGATTACAGGAAATGCAAGTGGATCCGGTTTCGGTCTGTTCGCTGTAAATGATAACAACAACAAATACAACAAAACCGAAACAAGAGACAGCTTTACTGTAAAACAGGGGGAAGAAATCAAACTGACCCACTACATTGGTACACAGGGACCAAACTATACAACAAAGTTTATTACCGGACCAGATAAGGTTCTGTATTGGACAGAAGAAGGCGACGAAAGCGTTGATGTGACCACTTGGAATCGTGCAGGCTTTGGATCCATGAAGGCTGCAGACTTCAAGACAAATAGCAAGGGCGAAATTGTCATCGACACAACAGACCTTAAACCAGGCGTATACTACATCGCCACAACTGGCGGCTTTATCAAAGGTACCGGTGAAGCAGGATCTGACGGATTCGTATCCGCAGGTACAGAATGTGGTCCGGCATACTTCAAGCTGACAGTAGAAGGCTTAACTGACGCAGAGATCTTAGCAGCAGCAAAGGAAGCAGCAAAGGCAAAAGTTGCAGCATACAAAGATGCATCCTTATACAGAGAAGCACAGCAGACTGAACTGTCCAAGGCAATCGAAGACGCAGCGAAGGCAATCGATGCAGCGGAAGACAAGGAAGCCGTAGCAGAAGCAGTATCTGCAGCAAAGGCAGCAATGGACGCCATCAAGACGGACGCACAGATGAAGGCGGAAGAAGAAGTAGCGGCGGAAGCACTGGCAGCAGCAAAGACAGCTGCGAAGCTTGAAGTTGCAGCGTACAAAGATGCATCCTTATACAGAGAAGCACAGCAGACTGAACTGTCCAAGGCAATCGAAGACGCAGCGAAGGCAATCGATGCAGCAGAAGACACCGATGCTGTAGATGAGGCAGTATCTGCAGCAAAGGCAGTGATGGACGCAATCAAGACAGACGCACAGATGAAGGCAGAAGAAGATGAAGCTGCGGCAGCAGCACTGGCAGCAGCGAAAGCAGCAGCAAAGAAGGAACTTGCGGAATACAAGAATCCTGCAGACTATAGAGCAGCACAGCAGAAAGAATTGTCTGATATGATTCAGGTTGCAGAGCTGGTTATCGATGCAGCAGAAGATGTGGATGCAGTGACAGCAGCCGTATCTACAGCGAAGGCAGAACTGGACAAGGTTAAGACAGACGCACAGCTGAAGGCAGAGGAGGAAGCCGAAGCGGACAAACCGTCTGACACAGACAAACCGTCTGACACAGACAAGCCGTCCGACACAGACAAGCCATCTGACACAGACAAGCCGTCCGACACAGACAAGCCATCTGACACAGACAAGCCGTCTGACACAGACAAACCGTCTGACACAGACAAACCATCTGACACAGATAAGCCGTCCGATACAGACAAACCGTCTGACACAGATAAGCCATCTGACACAGATAAGCCGTCCGATACAGACAAACCGTCTGACACAGACAAACCGTCTGACACAGACAAACCAGCTGACACAGACAAAC
>JAFWZZ010000024.1 GCA_017522185.1 Bacillota bacterium
ACCCTGTATATGCAATCGTGATTACATATCTGGGCATCGGCATCAAGTACAAGGAATATGATGGCTTAACCGGCGCTGCCCTGAAGGAAGCAAAGGCTAAGAAGAAGGCTGAATTAGCTGCTGCAAAGAAGGCGAAATAAAAGAAATACTTTCCAAAGTAACGCAAAGCGCATAAGAAAAAACCTGCAAGTGCTCCCACCGGCAGGTTTTTTCGTTATGTTGGTATCCCCGGGCGGAATCGAACCGCCAACGATGCTTTAGGAGAGCACTGTTATATCCATTTAACTACGGAGACATGTATGGAGTTTTACGGAATGCATGACGACGCAGGAATGGATAACAGGGCTCGACTAAAGCGTACAATTGAGAGCACTGTATTATGCGAGCCTGCGAGCATCACGGTTCTCGCCTGCGGTCGAAATCTTAGATTTCGGGAACCGCGCGAGGTTCGTATATCCATTTAACTAGGTCGACATGTATGGAGTTTTACGTTATTTATCTTACCACTTTCTTAGAACCTTTTCAATATCGAAGGAATGGTTCTTTTGTCAGAATAGCCAGCAGAAAAACCAGGTTAATCCTGTATACAAAAAACTTGATTTTGCTTGCTATATCGCCCGCAATATAGTACAATAATCGTACTTGTGATTGTTTAGTTTTTAACAATTTGAGGGAGGACGCGCACAAGCAATCCGGCGCATATTTTTTTATTATTTGCACCGCATTACTTTAGCAGAGTGCATTACACGGGAGGAATTTATGTACAATATTTCTAGAATCGCTGAAGAGTACAAGAACAAGTTAATCACAGCGGACCAGGCAGCGGCTATGGTTGAAAACAACAGCAGAATCCACTATGGTTTAGGTACAGGCTGCGTTGTTGATATTGACGAAGCGTTAGCAAAACGCGCTGACGAACTGAGAGGTATCGAAGTCTGCAGTACCGTTACCATCAGAAAGGAACCTTTCAAGCTGTATCAGGCTACAACTTCCAATGAACAGGTTGTATTCGCATCCGCACACTTCAGCGGCAACGACAGAAAGATGGCAAAGGACGGCAGATGCTGGTACATCCCAATGCTGTTCAACGAACTGCCACATTACTGGGACATCAACGACAACCAGGTTGACATCGCGTTCCTGCAGGTTACACCAATGGACCAGTTCGGTAACTTCAACTTAGGACCTCAGGTTTCCGACATCTGGGGCGTGCTGAAAGGCGCAAAGAAGGTTATCGTAGAAGTAAACAAGAACATGCCAATCGCACACGGCTACCAGACACAGCTGAATATCGCTGACGTTGACTACGTAGTAGAAGGCAGCAACACACCACTAGCTGAACTGCCAACAAAGGCTGCATCCGAAATCGACAAGCAGATTGCAGGTCACGTTGTGCCTCTGATTCAGAACAACAGCACACTGCAGCTGGGTATCGGCGGTCTGCCAAACTGCATCGGCGGTATGCTGGCTGAATCCGACATCAAAAACATCAACGCACACACAGAAATGTTTGTAGATGCTTACGTTGACCTGTATAACGCAGGCAAGCTGTGCGGAAGTAAGCCAATCGACAGAGACAAAATCCTGTACACCTTCGCAGGCGGTACAAAGAAGTTATATGACTTCATCGACAACAACCCTCTCTGCTGCTCCGCACCGGTTAACTACGTAAACAACGTAAACGTCATCGCAAGCATCGATGACTTTATCTCCGTAAACAGCTGTATTCAGTTAGACTTATACGGTCAGGTTTGTTCCGAATCTGCAGGTTATCAGCAGATTTCCGGTACAGGCGGTCAGTTAGACTTCGTAATGGGTGCATTCTTATCCAAGGGCGGCAAGAGCTTCATCTGCACACCATCCACAAGAACACTGAAGGACGGCTCCAAGGAATCCTTAATCGCGCCAACCCTGACTCCAGGTTCCATCGTAACCACTCCTAGAATGGCTACAAACTACATCGTAACAGAATACGGTGCAGCAAACCTGAAGGGTAAGTCCACATGGCAGAGAGCAGAATCCTTAATCAATATCGCACATCCTGATTTCAGAGAAGACCTGATCAAGGATGCAGAAAAGATGGGTATCTGGAAGAATACCAGCAAGCTGTCTCTGTAAAATCCATATCGTATATTAAAAATCCCGGACGATGTCCGGGATTTTTAATTTTAACTTTTAATTCACATCATTTCTTGCCAGAATTTCTGCAGGCGTCTTCCGCATGGTTCTGAATACCGGAATCAATCCTGCCAAAATATCAAATCCCAAAATCAATACGAAACAGATACCGAAAATCAAAGGATTCATCATCAGCGTATCGCCGATGAACGGCATCTTTGTCAGTTCGTTGAGAATATAGGCCATGACTGTCATGCCCGGTATCGCGGTTAATGTGAACAGCGCGATAATCTCTCCAAGGAACATCTTGTAGACATCCTTCTTCTTCAGGCCGATGGCACGGAGTACGCCCACTTCCTTGATGCGGGACAGGAAAGATGCCCGCAGCATCAGGTACATCTCGATGAGTGATACCAGCAGCAGGATAACCGCTACCCAGATGGTTGCGAGAACCTGTTTTTTGATGCTGTCTATATACGCTTTTTTAGAATCGGCGTAAGGATCCTTCACCTTGACGCCTGCTTCACTGAGCTGTGCAAAGGCCGCATCCTTGTCTTCCGGACAAATCGTCAGGTGTTTCTGCGTGCCAAAGAAATTATATAACGCCGTTTTACTGCTGACATAAACCTTATCTCCGCCGCCACGCCTGCTGGTATAGAAGCCACAGACAACCAGATTTTTCCCATTTACCTTGGTATCCAGTGTGCTGCCAATGGCCACCTCATACTGTCTGTCCAGGCTGACCAGCGCTTCATAAAGCGCATCCGGCGCATCACCATACTCGATGGTAATGTCCCCTTTTCCCTTAACCAGATTGTAGTCCGTTACATTGGTAGCGGTGTTCTCCAGCGCCTCATTCATGGTCATAGCATCTTCGGCACCGTCTTCTGGCTGGCACTGCAGGATGGAAAGCAGCAGGGACTTCGCCCCATAGATGGAAGGGCTGCCCTGGTCCGTGATACCCCGGATGACAAAGTCTCCTAAGGCATCCAGTTTGACGGTTCTGCCGATGAATTCTTCGTAAGTGTCGATGCCGATCTGCTGGGCCATGTTGCCTTTCAGCATCTGGTCGACGATGATCTTATCTACCACAAGGCCCCTCTTGCCGGTCGGTATTCTTCCTGTAACCATGGCGTCTTTGTCAATCAAAGATCTGGCCGCCAGGGAACCCTCCAGCATGGTGGATGCGCCGACGGACTGATAGTAATCGTCCAGCGGCATGATGAAGCTGACCCTGGAGTCCCCCGGCATAACGTAGTCGATGCCGTCCATCTTCCTGTATTTCTCGTAAGTATCTGCCTTTACGGCTCCGGTTTCCACCGTCAGGTACTGCTTGTTTACCGTTACGAACTCTTCGTCCGTGATGTTGGTAATGCCGGCTACGTTGCTGATGGCGTACATGGTAAACATGGAGGCCATGACAAAGCCCGCAAGCAGGATTTTCTTGATGACGGAGTAGGAGAAAACTTTCTTATATCCGCCGATGATCAGGGTCACCGGGTTGAAAATGGAAGTATACTTAATCCTGCCGCCCTTGCCGCGGCCTTTGATTTCCGCATAATTGAACTCGTAATCCTCGTAGTCTTCTTTGGACATCTGCTTGTAGTGGTCGTCCACCAGCTCTACGGCCTGGGAGCCTTCGCTGATGGTATCCGGAAGTTCCACGTAGAGATGGTTGTTCTTGATGACGACTTTCACTTCCAAATTCTCAGCATCCTCTTCACGGTCGCTGAAGTAGCGGATTCGAATACCGTCCGATACCAGTTCTTTCTGAACCGGCATATCCTTCAGATAAACTTTGTGCTCCAGCCGGTAGTCCAAAAGCCCCTGCTCATCGTTGGCACGGTCGCTGACGATGCGGCCATCCAGGATTTCGATGATACGACTGGCGTAAAACTCAGCGATTTCTCTTTCGTGAGTTACCAGAATCACCAGCTTTTCCCTGGAAATGGCCTTGATGATATTCATTATCTCGATGGTGTTCTTGCTGTCCAGGTTGCCCGTCGGTTCATCGGCGATGATAATCTTCGGGTTCTTGACAATGGCTCTGGCGATACCGACACGCTGGCGTTCCCCGCCGGACAGCATCTTTGCCGGACGGTTCTTATAGCGGTCAATCCCCACGCGCTCCAGGACGAACATGACACGTTCTTCAATCTCTGACTTGTCGCGGACACCCATCATCTTCAGTACCAGCGCCACGTTTTCAAAGACTGTCGCATCTTCCAGCAGATTATAGTTCTGGAAGATATATCCCACGGATGCATTACGGATCTCGTCCTTCCTGTTGTTGGATTTGCATGTAATCTTGTCATCATCCAGCCAGATTTCACCACTGTGGACTTTGTCCAGGCCGCCGATGGCATTGAGCAGGGTGGTCTTGCCACAGCCGGAAGGTCCCAGGAAGGTGACCAGCCCTTTTTCTTCCAGAACCAGAGAGGTGTCATTGATGACATGGATTTCATTGCTTTTCTTTCTATTATAATATTTATTTACATTGTTTAACCGAATCATCCCTTACACCTCCTCTTTGTACGCGTTCATAGCTGTCTTGGAGAAGAGCTGCCGTGCATATCTTGCGGCCAGTAGAATAGTCATGGCGCACAGAATCACATAGAGTGCCATGAGGTCCCCTGTTTCCAGGTAGGACATCATCAGCGGCAGCATGTCGATGCCCAGTGTATCCTGCTTTAGAAACAGGACCGTCGCCAGGCTGACAAAGAATGCAAGATTGAAAACCACAAAGAGTTCAATCTTCAGCAGACTGCTACAGTTTGCCTTGGTTGCTCCCAGCATTCTGATGGTCGAGAAGTATACGTTTCTCGACTTGAGAATCAGCTTCACGATAAAGTAGGTGATAAAGAAGAGCACCAGCAGGCCTCCGATAAGCAGCATCAGAATCAGGATGTCGTAAACCGGTTCAAAATCATCGTTATAACTGATCTTCGCATCGTTGACAACCAATGTCTTATATCCCGCCTCTTTGATGGCCTTTTCTGTTTCATAGACCAGCATTTCATCCGCTACCAGAACACTGGACTGGAAGTTCTCTTTATCAAAGAGCTTCCTGTAGTCCTTTGGACTTACGTAGATGGCGGTACTGTCTACGTTGTCCAGGTTCTCAATGCCCAGATAATAGTAGCAATTATTCTTGTTATATGCGGCGCCTACAGTGTAGGTGTATGTATCTTCGAAATACAGGCTCTTGTTGACCAGCCTCAGATCCTGCCCCGCTGCCTCGTATGGGGAAGCCATTGCAATATCTTCCGGAATATAAATCTGACCTTCCGGTACATACTCTGAACTATAGATTGGATAAGATCCCCATCTGCCACCGGCTTCCATAATCGTGTCTGCAAAATGAATTTCCTGGGTACAGTACTGCACCAGATTGCCCATTCTAATCTGATCCATGGCCTTATCGTTCATGCAAAGGTAGCCATCACTGTAACTGCCGTTTCCCCGCAGATTTTCCAGCTGCTTTTCTGTCAGGAAGCCGTAACCGACCACTTTTACCGGATGTGTCAGCAGGGAACGTCCCGAATAATCGTCTGTGAGTTCCAGTTTTCCCTTGGTGATTTCCTCCAGATGGTCGCCTGCATAGCTGTCCTGACCAACCAGAAGTACGGCTTCTTTGGCGTTTTTCGGCAGGCGTCCTTCCGTTACCTGATCCGCATACCGCGCTGTCTCAGACAGGAAAACGCTGCCCCACCAGTTACCGTCGCCGTCTGCACCTGCAAGACCAATCATCAGGTCCAGGGTAATATCGTTTTCTACCACCGACTCTACGTTAGAAATGCCGGCCAGTTTATCATAATCCTTCTGTCTGAATTCGCTTTTATCTTCCTTCGTAACCAGAATACGGTCTTTCCCTGTGTAACGGAAGTACTCACTCCATCCGTCGTCCATGGAATCCCCCATGTTTTGCCAGGATACGTATTCGAACACCGCACCGAAACACAGGAACAGAAATACCAGGAGCAGCAGTCCGAATTTCGCAGGAATATTAAAGGTGTTGCGAAGACCCAGACGCAGCTGACTGCCAAAAGTCAATTCGTCCGCTTTTGCCGCCTTCAGTTCCACTGCAGGCAGCAGATCCTCCGCTTTCAGCTGTTTGTCCTCTGCCACACGTCCGTCATGCATGGTAATCTTTCTCGTCACATAAGGCTCTACCTGCTCGTAGTTGTGGGTAACGATGATAATCAGCTTGTCCTTTGACAGTTCGTGAAGCAGCTGAATGATTTCCGCCGCCGACTGGCTGTCCAGATTTCCGGTGGGTTCGTCTGCCACGATGACCGGTGTCTCTTTCGCCAGGGCTCTGGCAATGGCGACTCTCTGTTTCTGTCCTCCCGATAGTTTGGAGGCCTTTTTCTTCTCAAAACCAGACAGACCGACTTTGTCGATGATCTGGTGAACCCTGTCAGGAATCTCCTTCTTATCGTAGCCGCTGAGCAGCAGCACCAGTTCCACATTCTGATAAACGGTATAACTGTTAATCAAGTTGAAGGTCTGGAAAATGCTTCCAATATACTGCTTGCGGTAGTTCTCTAAATCTTCTTTGGAGTAGCCGCTGGTCGGCTGCCCCTGGATGTACATTTCACCCTCTTCAAAAGAATCCAGCCCTGAGATGACATTGAGCAGGGTGGATTTCCCGCTTCCGCTTTCCCCGGTTATGGCAACAAACTCTCCAAGTTGAAACTCCAGATCCACCTTGGAGAATCCCGCCGACACCATGCCTCCTGCGGAATAGAATTTTGATACGCGTTCCAGTCTTAACATGACTTTCCCCCTTTCTTCTGTTACCTTCATACTACATCAAATCCACGCTGCAGTCTATAGAGCCCGAAACAAATTAAGATTCTTAAGGAATATTTAAGAAAACTTCTTTGTTTTGTGATATACTGTTATCGAAACCAGGAGAAAGGATGATACACATGATTTTAGAAACAAAAGACTTACTGATTAAGAGAACTGTTTTCGAAGATTTAGATACATTCTACCAATGGGAAAGAATTCCCGAAGTAACGAAGTTTTTCAGCATTAAAGACGACCAGACCATGGAAGAGCTGATGGACAAGTACTTTGCCGATAAGGCAGATCCTTCCTCTGACCAGTTCAGCGTGTTCCTGAAGCAGCCTGACGGCGGCGAAAAGCTGATCGGACGTATCGTATTAGGCGACATCATCGAAGGCTGGAAGGGTGAAATCTGGAGAATCTACATCGGCGACTTAGCAGAAAGAGGAAAGGGCTACGGCCAGCAGTCCCTGGAAGCCATGATGAAATACTGTTTCGACGAGCTGAAGTTCGAGAGACTGTATCTGGACCACTATACAGGCAACCCTGCATCCCAGCTGTACCTGAAACTGGGATTCCAGTACGAAGGCGTGCTGAGAAGCAACTGCCGCAAGAACGGCGTATTATATGACGTGCATTTAATGTCCATGTTGAAGGACGAATATTATTGTGATAAAATGTAGTTTAGAGAATTTTGAGAGAAAGAGGTTTCAGACATGTATAAAGACGCAATCAGACCGGCATGGGTCGAAGTAAACTTAAGCAATTTAGATTATAACATCAAGAACATCCAGGCAAAGGCTGTCGGCAGACCTTTGATTGGCGTAATCAAAGCAGACGCATACGGTCACGGTGCCGTAATGTGTGCAGAAGTGTTAAGACAGAACGGCGTCAAGACTTTTGCTATCGCAACACTGCAGGAAGCAGTTACACTGAGAGAAGCTGGTGCTACAGAAGAAATCATCATGTTAGGTCTGACACCTGATATGTATGCTGACACCATCGTAAAATACGACATCACTCCTGTTGTATGTGATGCAACTAACGCGAAGGCAATCAGCGATGCTGCTGCAGAAGCAGGCAAAGTCGTAGCAGGTCTCATCGCAGTTGACTCCGGCATGGGCAGAATCGGTTACCTGGCAGACGACATCGAAAACGCAGTATTCGACGTGAAGAAGATCGCACAGCTGCCAAACTTCAAGATCAAAGGCTTATTCTCCCACATGTCCACAGCAGACGCTTACGACAAGACTTATTCCCATCAGCAGGAAGAAAAATTCAACAAGTTCTACGATGCATTAATCGCAGCAGGCATCGAAGTGCCTCTGAAGACACTGGCAAACAGCGCTTCCATCATGGAACTGCCTAGCATCCACTTTGATACCGTTCGTCCAGGCATCATCCTGTATGGACAGTATCCATCCGACGAAGTTGACAGAGACGGCCTGCACATCAAGCCAGTTATGAGCGTAAAGGCAAACATCATCCACTTAAAGGATGTTCCTGCTAACTTCTCCGTAGGTTACGGCAGAAAGTACATCTCCGAAAAGCCTGCAAGAATCGCGACATTAGCATTAGGTTATGCTGACGGCTATCCTCGTCCATATTCCGCACACGCGAAGGTTATCGTAAACGGCGTGCTGTGCCCAATCGCAGGCAACATCTGTATGGACCAGTGCATGGTTGACGTATCCAACGTGCCTGACGTAAAAGTTGGCGACGAAGTCATCGTGATGGGTTCCGACGGCGTACACGAAGTCTCCGCAGAAGACATCGCAAAGGCAACCGGTACTATCAACTACGAAATCTGCTGCGCATTCGGCCAGAGACTGCCAAAGGTATATGTAAAATAACTGACGATTGTCATACGAAAAAATCGGACCCGCCGGGTCCGATTTTTGTTTCTTTCTTTAGTTTTCAATCACAGGATTCTGTCTTTTTTCAAAGTATGCTTCGTACTTTTTGATAACGTCTTTCCTGCCATGGGTACGGATTGGCACAAGGATGCCGCTTTCCATTTCAAAGTCCTTCTGCACGCTCTGTACATAATCCATATTCACGAGAAAGCTTTTGTGGCAGCGAACGAATCGCTCGTCCTGTAGACAGCACTCCAGTGCGTCCAGCTTCGCATAGACGATTTCTTCACTCTGATCCACAAGGTGGATCACCACTTTGTGCCCGCTGCTTTCTAAATAAAAAATGTCCCGGTAATCCAGGTTGCGGATTCTTCCCCGTTTCTTCACTGTCAGACTTCCCGGCTTTTCCCCTCTGGTCATCTTCGAGAGCAGGGCATAAAGTTTGTCCTCCTGCACCGGTTTCAGCAGGTAGCCTACGGCATCTACATCATAGCTTTCTACAGCATAATCCCTGCTTGCCGTTACAAATGCAATGGGCATCTCCGGATCAATCTCGCGGATCTTTACCGCAGTTTCAAACCCGTTGGTAGCTCCAAGATGAATATCCATTAAAATCAAATCAAAAACAGCGGTTTCGTCTTCTATCTCCGCAAAGATGGCATCCCCGCTGCTGTAGGTCTGTATCGAATAGCGCAGATTTTTCCGTTCAAAATAGATCTTCGCCTTCTCTACAAGTACATTTCGTTCTTCTGGTCGATCCTCACAAATAGCAATTCTAAACATGTCAATTCCTCCAAGTAGTCTGTTTCTATTCTATCACATTTCGCACGAAATTGTAATATAATCCGCTGAATTTGATATTATATCCACAGCTTCAGCTTTTTGTGCTATCTTGTATTTTGTATGCTCGTACTTTTTGTACGAGATGGTCGCTTTTGCGACCCTCACCATACAACCCAATCCTACACAGCGGGGCCCTGCGCAAGCAGGGCCCCAACCCATTTTTTGACCTGTTTTCTTGCTATTTCATAGCGAAAAATGTTATAATTAAGTTTAGGGGTGTGCATTCCCCGCGTATTAGGAGAGAACTATGAACGACATCAAAAGACACAAACTTTCTTATAGAGTCATCCGGAAGCTGGCAATGCCGATATTTAAGACTATGTTTAACTACCAGTTTCCTATTGTGGACCAGGTCAAAGAACCCTACATCGTTTTAGCGAACCACAATCTGGAGCTGGACCCTGCGCTGGTAGCACTGGCTTTCCCGCAGCAGATGTACTTCGTAGCCAGCGAACATATCCTTCGCAAAGGCTTTGGTGGCTGGTTCCTG
The DNA here is from genome assembly GCA_017522185.1 of Bacillota bacterium. GTDB lineage: Bacteria > Bacillota > Clostridia > Peptostreptococcales > Anaerovoracaceae > Senimuribacter. The sequence continues at coordinate 10,102 of JAFWZZ010000024.1, forward strand.
ATGCACTTCCTGAAACCAATCATTCGTATGAAAGGTAAGGTGGAAGTGAAAACTGTCGCAGAAATCCTGCGGACCGCAAGGGCGGGCCACAATGTCTGCATCTTCGCAGAGGGCGCACGTTCCTTTAACGGCAGAACCTGCAGCATCCTTCCTTCTACTGGAAAGATGGTGAAACGTTCCGGCAGCGCACTGATTACTTACCGTATGGAAGGCGGTTACTTCAGCCAGCCCAGATGGAGTCTGTCTCTGCGCAAAGGCAGAATCCAGGGTGTAGTTGCTGGGATTTACTCTTCCGAAGAGCTGAAGGCTATGTCAGAAGACCAGGTCAACGCTTTGATCGTAAGGGATCTGCATGAAGATGCCTATGCAACCCAGGCAAAGGACCCGGTTCCATATAAAGGAAAAAAACTGGCTCTGGGCATGGAATCCACGCTGTTCCTTTGTCCAAAGTGCGGCCAGACTGATACAATGCAAAGTAACGATACTTCCATCACCTGCAGCTGCGGCACCCGTTTTACTTATACAGAATACGGGGATCTGCTGTCGCCGGAAGGGGAGAAACGTTCCATTACAGAATGGGATTTGTGGCAGCAGGAACAGCTTCGTCTCCGCTATGAGAGCGCTGTCGCCGCCTCATCAGAAGAGGCCTTCTTCTCCGATGAAGTAACTTTGTTTGCAATCGACGAAAATCATGAAATTCAAAATACACAAAAGGGTACATTAACTGCATATTCGGACCGCATCGAATGCTGCGGCCGGAGCTTCTTTTATGAGGAAATGCTGGGATTAGATATTTTTTCCAGAAATTTCATAGTCATGAACTATGGAAAAGACGCTGCACACTATGAGATGAAAGGGGATCTTATGTTCTGTGCATTGAAATACCTATATCTCTACAAACTCGTGAAAGGAGAACCTCTATAACTTATGGATTATTCAGCAATGAACACCGGGCTTTGGAGCCCAATTATTCAAGTTGCCATCGTAGCGGGTGTCATCCTGCTGGCAAACGTCATGAGAAGAAAAATTGCCCTCATTCGTAATGCGATGATTCCAACCGCAGTTCTGGCTGGGTTTATCATGCTTATTGGCAAATTTGCAGGCGTTATCCAGGTCAACGTGGAATTCTTTGAAATGCTCACGTACCATGCCATCGCAATCGGTTTTATTGCCATGTCTCTGAGGACACCTGAAGATAATGGTTTGGAATCCGGGAAACACATCGGTGTCAAGAGCGGTGCCATCATCGTCAGTTCCTATATGGTGCAGGGAACCATCGGTCTGCTGATATCGTTAGGTCTGGCTTATACCATCAAACCGGATATGTTCAAAGCCGCGGGTATCCTTCTGCCGATGGGCTATGGTCAGGGACCTGGGCAGGCGAACAACATTGGTGCAACTTATCAGGCACTGGGTTTTGAAGGCGGCCAGTCCTTTGGTCTTGCCATCGCTGCAGCCGGTTATGTCTGTGCCTGCGTTGTGGGCGTATTCTACATCAATTACCTGATCAAGAAAGGCAGACTGACCAAAACAGATCACGACGAAATTTCCGGCTCCGTTACCATCGACACCTTCCAGGATGAAAACGAAATCCCCGTTTCAGAATCTCTGGACAAGTTCTCCGTGCAGGCCGCCCTCGTATTGGTGGTATACGGCATTACTTATCTGGTAACCTGGGGGGCGACTTCCGGTATTTCCATGATTTCTGAAGGTATTGCCAATACAGTAAACCCTCTTCTTTGGGGATTTAACTTCATTATCGGATCTGCACTGGCTATGGGCGGCAGATTCGTGCTGTCTCACCTTCGCAAGGTGAAACTGATGAACAGACAGTACCAGAACAATTACCTGCTGAGCAGAATTTCCGGCCTGGCTTTCGACGTCATGATTGTTGCAGGACTTGCATGTATCAAAATGGAGGATTTATCTGGTCTGATCCTGCCATTTATCTTAATGGTTGTATTCGGCGCCATCGGCACCCTGCTGCACCTGCAGTTCGTATGCCGCAGAGTATATCCAAATTACTACTATGAAGGCCTCGTTTCCATGTTCGGTATGATGACCGGTACCATCAGCTCCGGTGTCCTGCTGCTTCGTGAACTGGATCCACAGATGAAGACGCCTGCCGGTAACAATCTGGTTCTCGGCTCCAGCTGTGCCATCCTGCTTGCCGTACCACTTCTGATTCTGGTAGGCATGGCACCAAAATCCACGATGATGGCTTTCCTCACGCTGGGATGCCTGATCGTGTATTACTTCATCCTGCTGGGCATCGCTTTGTCAGGGAAAAAGAAAAAGTAAAGATCTCTATCGAAAAGTGCGGAAATTCCCGCACTTTTCTTGTTTTTTCCGGGAAAATAGGGTATAAAGAGAAGGGAAAAATACATCAAAGGAGATGATATATATATGGAAAAACTAAGATCTAAAAAAGGATTTATCTGTGATATGGACGGCGTCATCTATTGGGGCGGCAGACTGTTGCCGGGCGTAAAGGACTTCGTGGAATGGCTCCACAGGGAAAACAAGGAATACCTGTTCCTGACCAATAACAGCAGCCAGACTCCGACAGAACTGCGCCTGAAGCTGCAGGGTATGGGCCTGGATATCGAAGAAAACCATTTCTATACCAGCGCGCTTGCCACCGCCAGATTTGTCAGTGAGCAGTCCACCGACCGCAGCGCTTACGTTATCGGTGACCCGGGTCTGGTTGGTGCTTTGTATCAACACGGCATCAACATCACAGACAAAAATCCGGAATACGTTATCGTGGGAGAAACACCGAACTATAATTACGATGCAATATGTAAAGCCGTCACGCTGGTACGTAACGGCTCCAAATTAATCGGTACAAATTTTGATATGACAGGACCATCAAACCGTGGTATCATCCCTGCATGCAGGGCTTTGATTTCGCCTATCGAGATGGCCACAGGAAAACAGGCTTACTTCGTAGGCAAGCCAAATCCGCTAATGATGCGTACAGGTCTGCGCATGCTGGGCATCCATTCTGAAGAAGCCGCTATGATCGGCGATCGTATGGATACGGACATCATTGGCGGCGTGGAATCCGGCATGGATCCGATCCTGGTTCTCTCCGGCATTACCAGTAGGGAAGAGGTGGACCTGTTCCCATACAGACCGCGTCTGATTCTGGAAGGGGTAGGCGATATCGTGCCTCGTTAGCTGCATGCTAATAGAGGAGACCGCCGACCAGAACGAAATAGTCCGGTGCCTTTCCTTCTTCTACCCATTGCAGAGGAAGACCCAGCAGCTTCGTGCAGGTCAGGCCTACGTTGCCGCCTAAGGACTCAATAGAATATCGCAACTTATCGGGGAACCTGCAGGGTTCTCCGTTTTTTCTTGCGCAGTTATCGTATCCACAGATCCTGCAGCTGCCCGCAGACAGGGACCTGCTTTCCGGTTCTTCCAATTCTCTCACAAAGAGCTCTTCTGTCAATAGCGCCTGCACCTCTTCTATGCGTTCCTTCCAGTTTTCCTTCTCTCCTTCCTCGAAAACCAGCTTTTTCCCTACGATTTTCAGAGTTTCAAACTGCTTCCAATAGTCTTCCACCGGATCAAAACCATAGGAAGGGCAGGACCATTTCCTGTCAAAGTTCTCACAGGCTCTGCAGTATTCTAAAAACTCTTCTACACAGACATAACCTTCAATATAGTCTGTTACTTTGATTTCTTTTTCGTATGTTTCTATCTTCATATCAAAAGTTTACCACATTTTGAATTTGTGATACAATAGGTTTATCGAACTACAGGAGGTTTACTATGGCTTTTAGCTTTTTAAAGAAGAAAGTGTCCGCGGATATCATTTATATGAACGGACATGTATATACACAGGACCCCGCATACCCATGGGCAACTGCAGTCGCATGTAAAGACAGTGAGATTATGGCCGTTGGAGATTTTGAGGCGATGGAAGACATCACGGGGGAAGACACCGAAGTTGTCGATCTGAATAACCGTTACCTGTTCCCCGGTTTCATCGATCTGCACAGTGCCCCGGTACTACAGGCATTTGACGGTTCTTACCTGAAGATCAGCAACGAATGGGATGTGGAGCCGATTCTGGACATCCTGGCAGACTATGCCGATGAATGTGAACACGATGTCATCTTCGGATACGGTTTCCACGAGAGAATCCTGGAACGCTTCGACAGCGCGGAAGCTGCCCACGCGGCACTGGATGAAATCGACCGTTACAAACCGATTCTCCTCTTGGGAGAAAGCGGCCACCACTGCTGGGTGAACTCCGCCGCGGCAGCCATCATCCGTACCGTTGCGGAGGATGAAGAAGAAGAGTATATTACGACGAATTTTATTCTGAATGCATTGTCTCCGCTGCCTTTGGAGGAACTGGAAACGGCCTGGAAGAAACACGCCGAAGACATGGCAGACAAAGGCTTTACCTCTGTCTTTAACCTTTGTGCGCCGGACTGCTTTACCGACGTCTATCTAGACAACATCATGATGGCCATCGGAGAAGGTGAGGGAGACATCATGCAGAGATTCCACGGCAGTATCTTCGTAAACCGTCCGTTCCATCCGCAGATGATCCTCCGCAGACTGGCTGCAGCAAGAACCAGCTGCATCGAACTGGACAGCCTCATCACGGCAGACTTCGCAAAGCTGGAAGTCTGTGAAGGTGAAGGAGAATGGGCCTTTTCCCAGGAAGCGCTGGACACCATCTGTCTGGAGCTTGCCGAACACGGTTACGGTATCCATCTGGATGCCAGAGACCGCGCATCCTTCGAGAAAGCTGCACAGACCTTTGGTATGCTGCGCGAGAAGGGATACCGCAATACGACTCTCGTCCTGGCCTCCCGTTACGGCTACGATTCCGATTACCGTGATGCCTATCTGGCAGCCTGGCCGACAGATATCTGGGAAGACAGCTTCTTTGGACATTTTGATTCGACCAAAGAAGCCATCGACGCACTGACGACCGGTGCCGCAGAGTGTCTCGGTATGTCTAAAACTCTGGGCTCCATCGAAAAGGGAAAGCGTGCCGACTTCACGGTCTTCGGCGAAAACCCTTTGGACAGCAGCGTGGAACGCTTCTCCGGTATGCATGCGGACATGACCATCCTGGATGGCCAGATTGTCTACGATGCCGATGAGGCCGCGGCTGACGAGATGTGTGATTTGATTTTCTCCTTACAGTTATAGAGCATCGGGAGGGATATATATGAGAACAAACCTTTTGAAGAAGACACTGCTCTGCCTGCTGGCAGCCATCGCCCTGTTTGCCCTGTGCGGCTGTGGCGATAAGAACAATCAGGATATTCCGGATGTGGATTCCATTTCCGTTTCCATTTCCGTCGACTACCCGGTAAAAGCAAAGAAACCGGATCTGAAAACCCTGCCGTTCCGTGCGGAGGAAGACTCCTCCGTCCTGCAGGTGGTGGAATTATTCGGCAATGTCAATGAAATCTCCATCCTGGTGGACACGACCTATTCCACCCTGGAAGGAATTGATGGTGTCATTAACCATGTCACATTCAAAGCCGGTACATGGCAGTATAAGATCAACGGCGAGTTAAAGGACAAACCAATCAGCGATGTCGTTTTGAAAGACGGGGATCATTTAGAACTTGTATATGCAAAAGAGCCGCAGTAATGCGGCTCTTCTTTTGCTTTATCTTATTCTTCTATCTTATACTGGGATTTTGCACGACGCTGGGATTCTGCCAGGTGTACGCTCATGGCCTCTTTGGCGGCATTGGCATCCTTCGCAAGGATTGCTGCAAGGATTTCCTTGTGTTCCCGAAGGATTTCCTCCAGATATGCCTGCTCATAGAGAATAACCTTTCGTGTCTGCTCGATGTACTCCTTGTAAGATCGCAGGATCTGCGCCATAAATCTGCTGCCGGCAGCATCATAGATGATTTCGTGATAAGCGGAATTCAGTTCCAATACCTTATCGCTGTCTTTCTTCGCAGTGTAAAATTCCATCAGCTCACTCTGCTCTTTCAGCTGCTCGATCTGACTGTCGGAAATGCGGCTGACAGCCCATTCCACGGCCATGATTTCCAGAGCCTTTCTCACGGCATAGATATCCTCGATATCCTGTCGGGTAAAACCTTTGGCAAAACAGCCTCTGTTCGGGATGTAGTCGATGAGTCCCTCGTTTTCCAGCTGTTTAAAAGCTTCTCTGATCGGCGTTCTGCTGACTTTGAATTCTGTTGCGATTTGATTTTCTTTGATCTTTTCGCCAATTTTGTATTCCCCTTTGAGGATACGGTCGCGGATAATATCCACCAGTTCGTCCGTAAGGGACACGGTATTGACGAAATTCTGACTGCCTGACATTTGATGCTACTCCTTGTGGTCTTTTGACGCGTCTGAAATTATAAGATGTGGTTTTCCAGTACCTGGTTGTGGAAGTCGAAGTCTGTGATCTGCAGATAGTATTCTGCGGAGTCGATTAATGCCTTCATTGGGCACAGGCCGATGATTTCAGTGCCTGTTACGACTACGCCGTATCTTGCAGCTTCGGACTTAACCATTTCTGTTACTCTGTACAGTGGAGTCTGTTCGAAGTTTGTCATGTTGATGGAAACCTGAGCATACTTCTTACCTGTTACTTCGTCTTCAATATCAAAGCCCATAGCCTTTACACAGTTCAGACCGCCGTCTCTTTCTCTGATGATCTTTGCGATGTTCTTTGCGATCTGTACGTCTTCTGTGTTCAGGTTCAGGTTGTATGCTACTAGCGGTGGTCTTGCGCCTACTGCCATAACACCTGCAGTTGGGTGAATCTTTCTGCCGCCGAAATCTGGTTCCCATTCAGGTTCCTGTACTTTTTCAGCCATACCTTCGAACTGACCCTTTCTGATCTTAACCAGGTTCTGTCTGTCAGGAGTCTGTGCGGAATGTTCATATAAGAATACTGGAACACCAGCTTCTTCTGCGATTCTCTTACCAACTACCTTGGATAATTCGATACAGTCTTCTACTGTGCAGTCTTTGATTGCTAAGAAAGGCATTACGTCTACAGCGCCCATTCTTGGATGTTCACCAACGTGCTGTGTCAGGTCGATTAATTCAGCTGCCTTCTTTACTAATTTTACACTTGCTTCTTCAACGCCCTTTGCATCGCCGATGTAAGTGATTACAGTTCTGTTGTGGGATTCATCGGAGCTGTAGTTTAACAGTGTGCAACCTGGAGTTGTTCTGATCTGGTCTACACAAGCTTCGATGACTTCTGGTCTTCTGCCTTCAGAAATGTTAGGAATACTTTCAATAATCTGTGCCATTGTTTTATTCTCCTTTTTCTATATGTGATTCAATAATTGACTTTTGTTTACAGAGAAGCTGCTACGTCTTCGTACAGACCGCTTGCGATAGCGTCTGCTTCGTCGTACATCTTCTTGCCTTCTGCGTTGTAGTAAGCAGCCTTTTCTTCATCCTTTACGCCTGGCAGGTTGATCAGTACGTTCAGCCATGCGCCCTTGATGCAGGCTGTAAGGTTCAGGATTGCAACACCTAAGTCACTTGCTGCGTTAGGATTGGACTTGCCGATCATTTCCTTCGCGATCATCAGACCTTCGTAGCCCAGCTGCATGGTTCTGAAAGGAACCTGTGTTGCAACCAGTGTACCGTCTGCGATTGCCTTTCTTCTTGCTGCCTTTTCTTCATCTGTTTCTTTTGGCATCTTGAATGCAGCAGCAATCAGGTTGAACGCGTCTGTGTCCTTATCGATGGATTCTACCAGTTCTTCGTACAGTGCCATGCCTTTTTCCTTTGCCTGTGCGCAGATTTCCTGGTAGTCTGCATACTTTTCCTTGCCCAGTGTCAGGTCAGCAACCATCATGAACAGGCCAACACCCTGCGCGCCGGCTAATGCGGATACACTGCCGCCGCCTGGAGCAGGTGCATCGGATTTTAACAGTTCTAAGTAATCTTTTACTTGCATATCGATTAATTTCATTATACTAACATTCCTTTCTTGATTGTCTGTAACGCTAAGTTGGAACCGAACCGGTAACATAAGAAGTCCATATCAGGTGCATCCCAGATAACCAGGTCACCCTGTTTGCCAACTTCCAGAGTACCAACCTTGTCTCCCATGCCAAGTGCACAGGCAGGGTTAATGGTAACTGCAGTCAGGATTTCTTCCGGCAGCAGCTTATATCTTAAGCATGCCAGATTCATAACGAACTGCAGGTTCAGGGAAGGGCAGGATCCTGGGTTGAAGTCGGAAGCTGTGGCTACCGGAATACCCATTTCAATCATCTTTCTTGCAGGCGCAAAGCTTACACCCAGGTTGAAAGATGTTGCAGGCAGACACATTGCTGTGACGCCGGCCTTCGCCATGGATTCCAGACCAGCCTGGTCGATGGCGATTAAGTGTTCTGCGGAAACTGCACTGATTTCACCAGCCAGTACGCTGCCGCCCATCGGTTCGATTTCGTCTGCGTGGATTCTCAGCTTGAAGCCCAGCTCCTTTGCCTTTTCCAGATACTTCTGGCTCTGTGGTGCATCGAAAACGCCTTCTTCGCAGAAGATATCAGCGTAATCTGCCAGGCCGTGTTCCTTTACGTATGGCAGCATTTCTTCGCAAAGCAGTTCGATGAACTTGTCTGCGCCGTTTTCCATGGTCTTATAGTCTTCCGGAATTGCATGTGCACCCATGAAGGTAGTTACCACGTCTACCGGATGATCTTCGTTTAACTTTTTCAGCACTTCCAGCATCTTAACTTCGGTTTCCAGGTCCAGGCCGTAACCGCTCTTCGCTTCACAGGTAGTTACGCCCATGCCCAGCATTTCGTCCAGGAAGCCTTCAGTCTTTCCATATAATTCTTCAAAGCTTGCAGCTCTTGTCTTTCTTACTGTATCCAGAATACCGCCGCCGGCTTTCAGAATATCCAGGTAGGTAGCACCTTTGATCTTCATTGGGATTTCGTGCTGTCTGTAGCCGCCGAAAATCATGTGGGTATGTCCGTCTACCAGACCAGGTGTTACCAGTTTGCCTTCTGCGTCAACGATCATATCAGCATCTTCACCGCCGGCAGGGATTGCGCCGTCAGCCGTGATTTCTTTGATGATGCCGTCTTCGATGAAGATTGCCGCATCTTTTAATTTCAGGTTTTCGCCCTGTTCAGCGCCCTTATGGCTGTAGTTGCCAGTAGGTGTCTGCAGCAGGCCGATGTTCTTTACTAATAAAGTGGCCATTCGATTGATCTCCTTTACAGTCAGTAACAGGGCTGTCTCGATTGCGATACAGCCCTGCATGTTAAAATCTTATTTTACGAACTGATCTACTGTCTTTTCTACTAAGTCTTCGTCTGCCAGGAATGGGATTGTGATGTGTCCCTTGCCTGCATAGTTCTTGTTGTATTCTACGGAAGTAGACAGAGCGTTTTCGTTTCTAGCCCAGTTTCTTCTGGCAACGCCGCCCATTACGTCCCACATCATTGCGGACTTGATGATTTCATCAGTTCTTTCGCTGCCGTCCAGTAACAGACCGAAACCGCCGTTTACAGACTTACCGATGCCTACGCCGCCGCCGTTGTGTAATGCGCATAAGGACATACCTCTTGCTGCGTTACCTGCGAAGCACTGTACAGCCATGTCAGCCATAACGTTGGAACCGTCCTTGATGTTGGAAGTTTCTCTGAATGGGGAGTCAGTACCGGATACGTCGTGGTGGTCTCTACCCATCATGATAGGGCCGCACTTGCCTTCTCTAACCAGCTTGTTGAATGCTAATGCGATGTTTGTTCTGCCTTCAGCATCCTGGTACAGGATTCTTGCCTGTGTACCAACAACCAGCTTGTTTTCCTTTGCGTCACGGATCCATACCCAGTTGTCTCTATCCTGTGCTCTTCTTGTTGGGTCGATGCAGTCCATAGCTGTCTTATCTGTTAAGTCCAGATCTTCTGGCTTACCGGATAAGCAAACCCATCTGAATGGACCATAACCATAGTCAAACAGTACAGGACCCATGATGTCTTCTACATAGGAAGGCCAAATGAAGCCATCTTTGTCGTCGTAGCCGTTCTTGGAGATTTCCTTAACGCCTGCGTCGTACATTGCCTTCATGAAGGAGTTACCATAGTCAAAGAAGTAAGTTCCCTTTTCTGTTAACGCCTTGATTGCCTTGTAATGTCTATGTAAAGTCTTATCGATTTCTTCTACGAACTTTTCTCTGTCTTCAGCTAACATTCTTGTTCTTTCTTCGAAGCTCATGCCAACAGGACAGTAACCGCCGTTGTATACGTTGTGGCAGGAAGTCTGGTCGGACAGCAGTTCGATGTGGAAATCCTTTTCTACTGCTGCTTCTAACAGATCTACGATATTGCCGTGGTAAGCGATGGAGATGGATTCCTTTGCTGCCTTCTTTTCGTTAGCCAGCTTGAAGATTTCATCCAGGTCATCCATAATCACGTCTACCCAGCCCTGATCGTGTCTTGTCACGATTCTGGAGTAGTCAACTTCAGCAAAGATACCAACAGCGTTTGCGATGTTAGCAGCCTTTGGCTGAGCGCCGGACATGCCGCCCAGACCGGAGGATACGAAAGTATATCCAGCCAAATCGCCGTCTGCAGGAACACCCAGTTCCTTACGACCAGCGTTCAGGATTGTGTTGAATGTACCGTGTACGATACCCTGAGGTCCGATGTACATCCAGCCGCCTGCAGTCATCTGACCGTAGTTTGCAACACCCATTTCTTCTGCGATTTCCCAGTCTTCCAGGTTGTTGTACATACCAATCATCATGGAGTTTGTGATGATTACTCTTGGTGCTTCAGGCTTGGAAGGGAACAGACCCAGAGGATGTCCGGATTCTACTACCAGTGTCTGGTATTCTGTCATTTCTTCTAAGTACTTCTTGATTAATCTGTACTGTAACCAGTTCTGGCAAACCTGACCTGTTTCACCGTAAGTTACTAATTCGTAAGGATATAATGCAACTTCGAAGTCCAGATTATTGTCGATCATGACCTGGAATGCCTTACCTGCTAAGCACTTACCTTTGTACTCGCTGATTGGCTTACCAGTGATGATTTCGTCTGGTCTGTATCTGTAAGCGTAGATTCTGCCCTTTGTAGTTAATTCTTCCATGAATTCAGGAGCTAACTTTTCGTGCAGTTCTTCAGGAACATAACGCAGAGCGTTCTTCAGAGCGATCTTTGTCTGTGCCTTTGTTAATCTGAATCCTCTGTCAGGTGCTCTTCTGATACCTTCCTTAAATTCAGGATAGTCAGGATATTCGTTTCCTAACTGGATGGTCATAGCGCCTTCAATTGCTTTGTTATCTAACATGTGGAACCTCCATTATTTTAAAGTAACGACTTTTTCTACTGCAGCCAGTAATTCGCCGTTCTTAATCATCTCATCAAACTTCACCAGTTCGTCGTGCATCAGTACATCATCGTCGATTGGTGCGGATAATGTTCTGATGTAGTCGTATGCAGCTCTTGTTGCAGGTGCCAGGTTGTCGATGCCGTTTTCACCGATTTCCTGTCTCAGGTAGATACCCTGAACTGCTGCAGCGATTTCAATACCGATAACCTTCTGTGCGTTGTCCAGTACCAGTGCTGCGGTTCTTGCAGATGTTGTACCCATGGAAACGTGGTCTTCCTGGTTTCCGGAGGATGGGATGGAGTCAACGCAGGCAGGGTGGTCATATACTTTGTTTTCAGATACCATGGATGCTGCGGCATACTGTGCAATCATGAAACCGGAGTTCAGACCGCCGTTCTTTGCTAAGAATCCTGGTAAACCTTCTGCTAATGCAGGGTTGATTAATCTTTCTGCTCTTCTTTCGGATACATCAGCCAGCTCGGAAATTGCGATCTTCAGGAAGTCGAATGCCAGTGCCATTGGCTGTCCGTGGAAGTTGCCGCCGGAGATAACTTCATCGTCATCTGGGAATACGATAGGGTTATCTGTTACAGCGTTGATTTCTCTGGAAACAGCTTCATATACGTACTGGATTGCATCTCTGGATGCACCATGAATCTGCGGAATACATCTTAAGGAATATGGGTCCTGCACCTTTGTTGGCTGCAGGTCTAATGCGTTCTTGCTGCCTTCTAACAGGGCTAATAAGTTTTCTGCAACGATCTTCTGACCCTGATGACCTCTCAGGTCATGAATCTTATGGTCATAAGCTTTCTTGATTGCGTGCAGCGCTTCACCTGTTAATGCGCAAGCCAGGTCAGCAACTTTCTGTAACTGCATTGCATCCCATAATACGTTGATACCTACAGCTGTCATCATCTGTGTACCGTTGTTCAGTGCCAGACCTTCCTTTGCTGCCAGCTCAACAGGAACGATGCCTTCTGCATCCATCGCAACCTTTGCATCTACGATTTCGCCTTTGTACTCAACCTTGCCTAAGCCGATTAAGCCCAGTGCGATGTGAGACAGTGGAGCTAAGTCACCGGAAGCACCTAAGGAACCCTTGCAAGGAATCTGTGGATGGATACCGGCGTTCAGCATATCTACTAATGTCTGAATGGTGGATAATCTGATACCGGAATTACCTCTGGATAAAGCATTACAACGTAATAACATTGCTGCTCTTACGTATTCTCTTGGATAAGGATCGCCCAGCGCACAAGTGTGGCTGATAATCAGGTTCTTCTGTAACTGAGCAGATTCTTCTGGGGAAATGAATACGTTGGCAAACTTACCAAAACCTGTAGTCAGGCCATAGATAATTGCGCCCTCTTCTAATTTCTTTTCGATGTAGTCTCTTGCCTTGTTTACTGCTACTTTAGCGTCTTCAGCAATTTCTACTTTTTCATTTCCACGGCATACGCGGATAACCTCTTCAACTGTAAGGTCACGTCCATTAATAATTACTGCCATAACATTTCTCTCCATTTCTTTAGAATATTATGCATATATTTGCATGAATATAAATAGCATTTATATTTTCACCTAACACATCCATTATACAATTTTTCTGGATTTTGCACCACCTCTTTTTTGGAAAAACACCTTAATTATAAGGTTTTTTCGCAAATTTTCTGAAAATTCAAGCGGGGCACGCATCGTGATTTTGGCACTTTATTACGGTAACGCATTAGCACTTTATACCGTATATTTATAAAAAATGGGATAAGCAGGAGGAATTATCAGTGAAAACATTGAAAAATCAATGTTTTCAACCCTTTCCCTCAAATTTGCGCATATCTAGCTGCATCCGACGATTCTATATCCCGTCGTTCGCCTATCGTTAATAAATATTCACACCTTCCAGCGTGAAATGATGTTTCCAAAGACCCTGTATGATGCTATAATTCTCTGTAGAAATTGATCGAAAGGGAACAGAAATGAAACGAAGAAACAGACTCATCAGCATACTCCTGATGTTAACAATTGTAATTACCATGACCTTTGCGGGTACCCAGACAGCCTTTGGCGCATCATCAAAATCTTCAAAATACTGGGTCAAAGTCAACGCCAAGGCTAACGTCGTTACCGTATATAAGAAGGTGGATAAGAAATGGAAGCCGTACCGCGCCATGCTCTGTTCTACGGGAACAGGAAAGGGCGACTCTTATGAGGCTACCCCCGTCGGCAGCTACCGCGTGAGCAGCCGCTGGGACTGGGGTCCCATGGTTGGAGGGGTGTATGCCCGCTATGTAGTGCAGTTCTACGGAGACTTCCTCTTCCACTCCGTGCCCTATGAGGAGTATAAGAACCCAAAATCCATGCCGGCAAAAGAGTACAATAAGCTGGGCAAAGACGCCTCCCACGGATGTGTCCGCCTGTCCCTCATGGACGCCAAGTGGGTTTACGACAACATCCCGCGAGGCACAAAGGTGACAGTCTATAACAGCAAGAACCCGGGACCTCTGGGAAAACCGAAGGGGATTAAACTGCCGAAAAAACCGAAACTGACTTGGGACCCGACAGATCCTTCTAAAAAGAATACAAAATACCAGCTGCCAAAACCGGTAATTAAAATTGCTGACTCCAAGAAGTTAGAAGTACAGATAGGTAAATCTTACAAATTAAAGTCCGGCGTTACCGCACAGGATCCTAACACATTCCAAAACCTAACCGGGCTCCTGCAGGTTTATAAAGTAAAGAAATATGATCCTTCCAAGAAAAAATACATAGAAGCAAAATTTTCTACAAAAAAAGAAGCCACCTATAAAGTGACTTATCGTGTGAAATATAAATACGGTGGGACCACTTACAAGACAATTAAAATCAAGGTCGTGGACAAACTTAAGGCACCGACAATTTCTGGTGCCAAAGACAGGACAGTAACTTTAGGAGATACTAATGCCGTAAGCGGTGTAACAGCCAAGCAATATGACTGTGCCCGTACTTCCTCCATCAAAGTCTACATCCAGGCACCAGGGGAAGTTGAGTCAAAAGCCTATACCTATTCTGAAGCGACATCATTCCAATTCGACAAAGAAGGGGAGTACAAGGTTCGCTACGTGGTAAAAAACAAATATAAACCATATCGTTCCACGACGAAAACGGTCACCATTACGTCAGTCAGCATAGAAATCAACGAAAACAATGAAGCCCCCCTGTCTACTTGACAGGAGGGCTTTTGTATTGTTTTATTTGATTATTTGGTCTGAATCGTCTTTACTTCAGACCAGTTGGAATATATTTTTACTCCCTTTACGGTCTTATATGTTCTGACTTTTACATAATACTTGGTTTTTGCCTTCAGTTTAGCCATCTTGGCGGAGGTCTTTCCATAACCCTTTATCGTTAGCGCCTTCGTATTCTTGGTAAACTTGCTGTTGGTTGCAGCCATAACCTGATATCCGGTTACCTGGCCTTTCTTGCCTTTGTTCCATTTTACGATGACCGTGTTCTTTGCAGCCCTAGGTGCTTTGATGGTTGGCTTGGCTGGTTTAATCGTTAGGGTCAGCTTTTTTATTCCGATATAATCACCTTTGAACCTAATTGTGTAAGTGTACTTGCCGATAGCCTTCAACTGCGTTTTAGGTTTTGTGACTGTATAGTTAGATTTAGCTATCTTTTTCCCTTTGCTATCCTTCACATAGATAACTGGCTCCTTTTGTTTCTTTCCATTATAGGTATAAGAGGATACAGACAGGTAAGTCTTGCCAATCTTCTTGAGTGGCTTGGCACCAGATTTTACACGGAGCACTATTGCAGTGCCTCCATCAAGTCGCACAGTATTATCTGCTGGAAACAGTTTTCCATCTTCTAACTGAATTGCCTTAGATTTCTGTTTCTGTGCATTCATTATTTTTCCAATGGATTTCCATGTACCGCTTTTGGTATTAAAGTAGTCCATGTCTTTAAGGGCGTATTTTGTCACGGTAAACGATACCGGAGTATCTGCACTACCGTTAGTCAGCATGATTGTTCCATCGGAAAAAGCAGTAACAAGTCCGGATGATGCTGCTGAACTCTTTTTGATGGAAACATCGCCCACTTTCTTTAAATATTCTCGTTTTCCATAATAAGATCTATTGGATTTTTTCTTTTTACAAATTCTGTCTACAGAAAGAACTTCTTTGGGATAGAGTAAGTTGCCAAGAGGCTTCACCTTGGCATTGACCTTCTTGATAACTCCGTAGATTTTCGACGGAGTCCCATCCTTTTCAAACACCCACCCGGCATTCCATCCATAAGCAATTCCTTGTGCATGAGCCTCAGTTTTTATTGCATCATAAACCGGATCCACACAAGGATCTATGCCGGTAAAATAAGATATTCGCTTCATACCGAAGGCTAAATTAGTATTCACTTGATACATAATGTGATCTTCCCGGGTCGGATCAATCAGTCCATCGGACAGGCCAACAAGATTCATGGGAATGGATCCCTTGTTTTCTTTCGATATGGTTAATAGATAATCAAGATTCTCGTAATAGGAGACATCCGTCTCATGTGGTCCACTCCATCCACGCAGTCTTGGATAATAATCTGCACTGAAAACGAACAATCCATGATTCACATTTTTCTGATTGAAGAAGGCTCTTAGATACTTCTCATAATACGCCCTCGTATAAGTGGTATAGGAATCCCCTATACCAAGGACTGCATCTGCTGCATAGATAGGGAATAGATTAAAATACGATTCCACATTGGGAAAAGTTTTGTGCAACTGCACCATAGCAGCAGCATATTGCTGCGCTGAGTATATTCGCGGCTCATCTCCGAGATCAACACCAATTACATTATCATACCTACCGTCCAGATATTTCTTTGCCAGCTTCTGACTATGATCATTCCAAACTCCGCCTTCAACAAGATCTCCACTGATAGTACCTAATTTCAAATACACTTTGATGTCGTTGTCATCCAAACGCTTTAAGGCTTTTTTGAGGGCCGCTGCACCTTCTGCGTCAGCATAAGCCCATAACCCTACCATTTCATTGACATCTTTATAACTGGGTTGGAGAGCTATCACAGTAAATCCGGCATCAGCGATGCGTTTTGCCAGCTTATCATCAGAAGCAATCTGCATAGCATCAGGACCTAAATAATACTGTATCTCAAAATTTCCTTTGTTCTTTTTCGCCGGTTTTGTATTGGCAGCGTAACTATATGTAAAAAAACTGCTGATAATCGCCAGTACCATAATCAACAGCACTGAGATTCTTAGTACTCTTATATTCCCTCTAAACATTCTTTTCTACCACACTTATTCAACCTTTCTAACACAATTGGTTCACATTATAGCATGAATTCATCCAAATTAAAACAAAAAAACCGAGCTCGAATGAGCTCGGTTTTGAGGTTAACAAAATTATTTGTTTCGAAATTAGTCTGCTACGTATGGTAATAAAGCAACGATTCTTGCTCTCTTGATAGCAGTAGTAACTTCTCTCTGATGTACAGCGCAAGTACCAGTGATTCTCTTAGGTAAGATCTTACCTCTTTCTGTGATGTACTTTCTCAGTTTTTCTACATCCTTGTAATCGATTGCTTCTGTCTTATCAGCGCAGAACTGGCATACCTTTTTTCTTCTCATGCCACCACGTCTTCTATCCATCATGATTATCGTATCTCCTTTCTTTAGAATGGAACGTCTTCGTCAATTGCCTGGAAAGAATCCGGCATTTCCTCTGGCATGCTGTTAGCTGCCGGAGCCGCGAAGCTGTTCTGTCTTGGAGCACTGAAACCGCCGTTTCCAGCCGGTCTGTCGCCCCACTCTAAAAACTCTACTCTGTCTGCTACAACGTCAGTTGTGTAAACAGTTGCGCCATCTTTGTTCTGATAGCTTCCTGTCTGCAGTCTGCCCTGAACGCCTACTAATCTTCCTTTTGCCAGATACTTTTCACAGTTTTCTGCCTGCTTACCGAAAACGGTAACTCTTGGGAAGTCAGTCTGCTTTTCACCGCCGGCTCTTACAGGTCTGTCAATTGCTACTGTAAAAGTTGCAACTGCCATCTGTGTTGCTGCAGTGTATCTTACTTCAGGGTCACGGGTCAGTCTTCCGATTAGTACTACACTATTCATGTCATACTCCTCTTATTTTGCATCATTGTTGATGATGATGTGTCTGATAACGTTGTCGGAAATTCTCATTCTTCTGTCTAATTCCTTAGGTAATTCTGGGCTAGCCTTGAATTCGATTACAACGTAGTAACCTTCGTTCTTCTTGTTGATTGGGTAAGCCAGCTTTCTCATACCCCAAACGTCTACCTTCGCAACTTCACCATCAGCTTCGATAACTGCCTTAACCTTTTCGATTGTAGCTTCCTTAGCAGCTTCTTCTAAAGCAGGTTCGATAACGAACATAACTTCATAATTTGTCATATGTTTCACCTCCCTGTGGACTAAATGGCGTAAGCCCCGTGCTTACGCAGAGAATCGCGTGTCAAATCACACGCCTTATAATTATATCATTTTTTATTTGAAATGCAAGAACTTTTTTGCTAAAAAAGAGTGTTTTTCAACACTCTTTTTCATCTCAAATACCTATTTCCAAAGCTTCTCCGGATACAGTCCCTTGTCCTTCATTGCCTGGAGGGCATCTACCACGCCCTGTTTGTCCTCTTTGTAGGTTACGCCATACCACTTATCCGCAGAAGTCAGCACGCGTACGATAGCTTTGTCTTCTTTGATCAGCTGGTCAACAACGCCCGGCAGGAAGTATTCGCCCTTCATTGGGTTTTCTACCATGGCCTTGTCCAGGAAGGCAGGGAAGCGGCTTTCCATTTCGTCCACGAAGGAGCGGGTAAATCCCCAGAAGTTCATGGATACTGTCGTATCTTCCGGCAGGGAGGTCCATGTCTCTCCGTCATCTTCCGTAAACTGAATCACGCCGTCGCGGCGCATAATCTTAGTTCTTTCCACAATGTCAGCAAGCTGTCCCGCTTCGTCGACGGAGCAGACCCCTCTTGCCACATGGCCGTTTTCTGTCAGGGTGTTCGGCAGCTGATAGCCTACCATGCAGTAGCGGTACTTATCATCATCGGCGGCGGCTTCCAGATAGTTGTAAATAGTCTGGAATGCACCCGGACCGTAATAGTCGTCGGCATTGATTACCGCAAAAGGTCCATCGATCAGGTGACGTGCGCTCAGTACCGCGTGACAGGTACCCCATGGTTTCACGCGGCCCTCCGGAACGCTGTATCCGTCAGGAAGATCGGTCAGTTCCTGGAATGCATATGCGATTTCCATGTGCTTTCCCGCTCTTTCGTCTACCAATGCACGGAAGTCCTCCTCGTTTTCACGTTTGATAATGAAGATGGCCTTCTCAAAACCTGCCATAAACGCATCATATAAAGAGAAGTCCAGGATGATTTCGCCCTGATCGCTGATCGGGTCAATCTGCTTCAGTCCGCCATATCTGCTGCCCATGCCGGCAGCCATAATTACTAATACCGGTTTATTCATATCTTTGTCCTCGTTCCAAAATATAATATAGCCTTATTTTATGCCAATTCCGTCTTCTATGCAAGACAAAGTAGCTTTTTCCACGATTCAATGCTATACTCAATCTATCAAAAGAAACAACCACAAGGAGGGACACCATGATCAAATATATGGAAAACGCGGAAAGAGACGCCGCACTGCACGTTGCCGATCTCATGGCAGCGGCGGCAAGAACGGCACCGAAGGGAAGCGGCAAGGACAAGGTTATCACTATGATCCTGACCGGAGAAGATAAGGATAAACTTGCGGAACATATGCGCGCCTTTGCAGAAGAAGTCAACGAGGAGTTCATCGACAGAGACTCCCATAATGTAGATGCCAGCCACTGCATCGTTCTCATCGGCGTGAAGTCTGAGCCGTTCGGTCTTGCAAACTGCAGCATGTGCGGTTTTGAAAACTGTGGCAAAATGATGAAAGCCGGTGCCAACTGTGCTTTTAATATCACCGATCTAGGCATCGCTGTCGGCTCCGCCGTTTCCGTTGCGGCAGACCACCGTATCGACAACAGAGTCATGTATTCCGCTGGCAAGGGTGCCTTACGCATGGGTATCTTCCCGGAAGACGTGAGAGTCTGCTACGGCATTCCACTGTATACCGGTGCCAAGAGCATCTACTTCGACCGCGGTGCAGGCGCGGTTCTGCTGTGAAGCACAACAAATAAATACAGACAACGAAAAAAGGAGCCTTGGGTAAGGGGCTCCTTTTGCGTTGCTTCGTAAACGTCCGTCAGGCTGTTTGTAATTTCATAACTAATATATTATTAAGTGTAGGATTTTTGGATTTAAGGACTTTTGATAGGTGAACAGAAATCCGAACGTTTTACATTGCCTTTTCTTATCATTATTCTATCAAGTCGCACCCCCGATTTCATTGTCATGAAAAACAAAACTTGTGTGCAGTTTTTGTATTATATACAATCCTTCTCATATTTCCCAAGCAGCAGATAAATTTTGATGGCCATCGCCAGGTTCTGATAGAATTCCCGCTCGTTGACTGCCGGATCCAGTTTCTCCTGCAGCTTGCTTAGACGGTAACGGATGGTATTCTTATGGCAGAAGAGCCGGTCCGCCGTCTTCTGGCTGTCACCTTTTGCGAGAATGTATTCGATGGCGGTATGTAACAGCTCCTGATCTTTTTCCGATTCGTCAAAGAGAGGCTTCAGATAGCTTTCCATGTATTCTGCTATGCTGGCAGCGTGAATATCCGAAATAATCAGCTTATACACACCCATATCTTTGTAGAACTTGGTCCGTTCTCCTTCGATTTCCGCCACGGCCTGGGCCCAAAAGGCCTGCGGGATGATGCGGTCAAGTCCGTCACTGATATTGCGGATTTCACTGACACCTTCCACGTAAACTTCTCCTGTCAGATCATAGGCCACCTTCACGTCCTCCATCAGTGCGCGGAATCTGTTCAGGTCACGATTATCCTGAGACAGAATTATCATCAGTTTATCTTTGCATTTTCCCACAAAGATCTTACTGGACAGCCTCTGGTCAGCCCGTCCGCGCCGGACAACGTCACGAATCTGCGCTTCGGAGTATCCCTCCAGATGCAGGCAGACAGCCATGGCTTCAGGGCGAAGCAGGGGATTGATTTTGTCCTTCGCGGCTTCTGCTTCTTCCGGTGTAAACTTTCTTTCCAGCATCTCCTCAAAGAGGCTTTCCGTCAGATCCGCAGCCTGATCCTTTTCCACCAGTTCCTTGATACCGGCAATGACGTCCTCGAAAAACTCATCATAACCAAACTTCAGAATCACAAAACCGTGGCTGTCGGCATAATCCAGCGCATCCTGCGGAAGCTCCTGAAAAAATACCGGCTTGTAGGCAAGGGCTTTTACGTTAAGCGCCTTCAGTCGTCTTACCGCATCCAGCACCAGTTCAGGCTGGTCCTTGGCGAAGAGCAGGCTGGATAAGACGATGCTTTCTCCCTCGAAAATCCTCTCTTTTCGGTACGCGGTACCTTCCTGCAGGAACTCAAAGTCCAGGATTTCCGTCGCATTCACGGTTTCCGACAGGCCCCTTTCTCCGGCGACCACCCTGAACCCTTTCATGATATCCAGTTCTAATACATCATTTATCGTTACTGCCATGTTTTTTCCTCAACTTATTCGAACAAAACGGTAGATAAGTATCTCTCTCCGGAGTCCGGCAGGATAACGACGATACGCTTTCCTTTGTTTTCCGGTCTCTTTGCCAGCTGGATGCCGGTCCAGAGCGCAGCCCCGGACGTAATGCCTGCCAGGTAGCCTTCCTTCTTCGCCAGATTTCTGGCCGCATCGTATGCGTCGTCTTCCCATACGGTTACGATTTCGTCGATGACGCTTCTATCCAGCAGCTCCGGCACAAAGTTGGCGCCGATGCCCTGCAGATTATGCTTGCCGAATTCTCCTTTGGAAAGCAGCGGGGAGCCGGCAGGTTCTACGGCTGTAATCTGCACGGCCGGATTCTTCTCCTTCAGGTATCTGCCGATACCGGTAATGGTGCCGCCGGTTCCAACACCTGCAACCAGAATATCCACCTGACCGTTCAGATCCTCCCAGATTTCAGGGCCTGTGGTATCTACGTGGGCTCTCGCGTTAGCAGGATTCTCAAACTGACCGGCAATGATGCTGCCTGGGATCTCTCTGTGGAGTTCTTCCGCCTTCGCCACGCAGCCCTGCATGCCTTTCGCACCTTCCGTCAGAACCACCTCTGCACCGTATGCAGCCAGCAGCTTGCGGCGCTCGATGCTCATGGTATCCGGCAGAACAAAGATGGCACGATAGCCCTTGGACGCAGCCAGGGCAGCCAGGCCGATGCCGGTGTTTCCGCTGGTCGGTTCGATGATGGTACCGCCTGGTGGCAGCAGACCGCTTTCTTCCGCGTCTTTGATCATCCAAAGGGCTGCTCTGTCTTTGATGCTGCCCGCCGGATTGAATCCTTCCAGCTTACCGTAAAGCTCTGCTTCCAGTCCTTCCAGTTTTTCAATGTTGTTCAATCTCATCAGGGGCGTTCTGCCCAGCGTATCTTCAATTCTCTGATATAGCATTATTTTTCTCCTCTTATTTTCTCTAGTATTAAAATGGATCCCATCAGAAATGCCAGTCCCAGGCTCCAGCCGCCTAACACGTCAGTAGGGAAGTGAACCCCCACATAGACTCTGCTGGTGCCGATGCCGATGATCAGCAGGGCCAACAGTACCGTCAGGACGTTAGCCACTTTGCGATTCGGACAGTATCTGCGAATCAAATAGATCAAAATCCCGAAACAGACGATGCAGTTCATGGAGTGTCCGCTGGGGAAGGAAAATCCTCCCTGCGGAATCAGTCTCACGTCCAGTTCCGGTCTCGGTCTTTCGAAAATGTCTTTTACCACTTTGTACACCACCGTGGAAGACAGGGAAATAACAGCAAAGGGCAGGCCGATCGTCCTTCTTGTCTTCGGAATCAGTATGAGAATCGCCGCCAGCACCGTAATAGTCTGCCAGTTCCCCATGTATGTAACCGGGATGAAGATGGCACTTAGGAATGGGCTCCGCTGTTCATATACCCAGAATCTGATGGTTTCATCAAAGGCAATGACTGGATTTTGCACTACCTGGCTGGCGATGACACCGAAGCAGATGAGGGCACAGCCCATGATGGTCCATCGGATATAGTTCTTTTTCTGATTATTCTCTAACATGTTCCACCTCTTTTTTCTCTTTTATTTATTATATATCAAGGATGCCTTTCTTTTCTATAGCTATTTCTATCCCTTTTATGGTATATTATTCTACGAAGAAAAGAATTTGGAGGCAATGCTGTGAATATTATCAAGAACATTCCAAACGGATTTAAATTATTCAAGTCCATCGCGGACTATAAACCATATTTGAAGAAGATCGAAACCCTGCGTCAGGAAGAAAAATACGAGGAAGAACGTGCCCTCATCGCGGAAATAACCGGCAGATGGGTCAATGAAGTCGTAAAGAAGTTCGATATGCACCTGACCATCGAGGGACAGGAAAACATCCCGGAAGGTGCCTGCGCATTCTACGTAAATCATCAGGGCTACGGCGACATTCCGACCATGTTCAAGGTCTGCGAAGGCAAACAAGTAGGCTTCGTCGCCAAAGACGGCGCGGAAAAACTACCTTTCATCAGCGACTGGATCAAGGCCAGCCAGGGTGTCTTCATCAAAAGAGGGGAGACCCGGGAAGGTCTGAAGTCCATTAAGGAAGGGGCGGAAAAGCTGAAGAACGGCTACTCCCTCATCATCTTCCCAGAAGGGACACGCAGCCACAGTAGTGAAATGGGCGATTTTAAGCCAGGCAGCTTCAAACTGGCTACCAAAGCAGGGGTGCCGATTGTTCCTGTTACCATCAACGGCTCATACCACATGTTCGAAGACCGCGATGTCATCACCAACGGTGCAGTCATCGACGTTATCGTCCATCCGGCAATTGAAACAGCCGGACTGGCCCGCAGCGAACAGAATCAGCTTCCTGCAAAGGTGGAACAGATTGTTCGTGACGGACTGGCGATTTTAGTAGAAAGAGATCAAAACAGAGCAAATTAAAAAAGTTATCCACAATGTTATCATAACGTTGTGGATAACTTTTTCTTTTTTTCTTATCAATCTCTGTGCAATACCGCTTTCGTGTAACATTTTCCATGTTTTTCGATGAAATCAATGGTTTCACGGGGTAAAATTCCCTCTGCTATGGATATGTTTCTCATTCTTTTCCCAATCTTTCCCCTTCTTATCTCCAATTTATCCACATTATCCATAAACTTACCCACATGCATAACTAACTATCTAATCATCCCACTCATCATACTCGATTGTCTCTTTATCCCATCCGATGATGATGCCGGATGCGGCATTGATTTCGAACTCGTATTCGAATCCATCGGCATGTGCAGTCCCTTCGTACTGATAGATGCCGTCATCCCGTTCCAGATAGAATTCCACGAATTCTGCCCCGGGAACCTTGGCTCTGACAATTTCCTTCGCCTCGTCTTCAGAGATCAGGCCGTTGTCATGATTCTGTCCTGCGTCTGCAGATGCACTCTGGCTGGAAGCTGCTTCCTGCTCTGGTACATATTCTTCCTTCACTTCATACGGGTCATCGTTGTGGTGTTCAAATACACACTGGTGTTCACTTTCCAGCATAACCTCTCCCGTCTTTGCGTTGACGATATAGTCACGTTCCATACCATCGATGTGCAGTTCGATTTCGTAGAAGTAATCTCCGTTTTCCTTATCCAGGTCCATATCGCGGACAGTTCCTCCACCGGCTTCTTTGATGACAGCCTCTTTTGCCTCATCATAAGTCAGCATTTCTGCTTTCTTGGAAGTATCTGCCGGAATGGTTACGACGGAACCGTATTTCACAACACTGTCCAGGATAGCGCCGGACTCCGCATTGACATCCGCGTCGCCATAGAATCCGTCGCCTTTGAAGCTGACTTCATATTCGAACAGTCCGTTGTCCTTCGTCAGGATGGCACTGCTGCTTGTAATGCCGTCGAATCTATCTTTTACCGCCTTTTGTGCTTCCTCTTCTGTCAGAACAATGGTATTGCTTCCCCCGTCATTGCTCAGCTGAGATTCCACCTTCTTTACTTCCCCTGTTTCTTTAATCACCTCTACCTCAAAGTGTTCCTTTCCCGCTTCGTCGTAGAAGGCCACTTCAAAATATCTGTCTTCCTCCTCGCTGCTGATGAATTTGGCAGAAGCCGGCACATATCCCTGTGCGATTTCTTTGGCTTTATCCAGATTCATGCCGGAGCTGAAGGATGTAGATGCCACGACTACGGCGATAATCACCAGGACAACGACGCCGGCGATGATGGCATTTCTCTTGTTTAATAACCCTTTCATAGTATTCCTCCTGTCTATCTATATCTTTCTTTCTTATTCTTTGATGTTGCCCTTATCATAAACCTGAAAAATGAAAAGAAAATGAAAAAATTCATTGTATTTTCATTTTTTTGCTTTATCATAAAAATAACATCAGGAGGTATGGAAAAATGAAGCTTTTAATAGTAGAAGACGAAAAGCGTCTGTGCCAGACCATCGCCAAATATTTCAAGGAACAGGGTTATACCATCGATACCTGCTACGACGGCAGCGACGCCCTGGACTATATCGACGGAACGGAATACGACGCCATTGTTTTAGATATCATGCTGCCAGGACTTGACGGCATCAGCGTCCTGCGACGCATCCGGGCAAAGAAACTGACCACACCGGTACTGCTTCTGACAGCGAAGACCGCCATCGAAGATAAGGTAGACGGACTGGACAGCGGTGCCGACGACTATCTGACAAAACCATTCTCGTTGGAAGAACTTTCTGCCCGCATCCGCGTACTGATCCGCCGTCACGGGGTAGAGAGAGTGGATAATACATTGACCGTAGGGCCTTTGACCCTGGATTTAGATAAGAAGTCTGCTGTCCGCGACGGCAAGGAGATTTCCCTGACGGCAAAGGAGTATTCCATCCTGGAATATCTGATGCATAACAAGGGCATCGTTCTTTCCCGCGATAAGATCCAGCACCACATCTGGAACTACGACTACGAAGGCGGCAGCAACATCATCGACGTTTATATCCGGACGCTGCGTAACAAGGTGGATGCCGGTTTTGATCAGAAGCTGATTCAGACCGTCCGCGGCATCGGCTACGTGATAAAGGAAGTGTGATACCATGATGAAGAACAGTTCTATCAAGAAGCGTGTCACACTCTATTACGCGCTGGTGCTCATCAGCATCACCCTCGTGATTTCCCTGCTGCTTTCCTTCAGCATCAGCCGGCAGATCAACGTCATCACAAAGGACACCCTGATGCATGCGGTGCAGGAATCCTTCGAGGATATCGACTACGAGAACCAGATCATCGAAATCGACAATGACTTCGACAATTACGTCAAAGGCGTTACCCTGCTGGTCTACACCGAAGACGGCGTCCTGATCAAAGGCTCCGTACCGAGCGACTTCCCTGGCTCCGTTCCTCTGGAAACGGGGGACTATAAGGAAATGGAAACGGAAAACCATCTGTGGCTGGTCTACGACCTGTATCAAACCTACGATAACGGGCAGGGCCTCTGGGTCCGCGGTATTTATGCTCTGGATGACGCCACCGATACGCTGGCTGCCATTCACAGGCTGATGATCCTGATTCTGCCGCTGATTCTGGTCCTGGCAATCTTTGCCGGCCACCGGATTACCAAGCGGGCCTTTGAACCGATTGCACAGATTACAGAGGGCGCTAACTCCATCCAGCACGGCGGCGATTTATCCAAACGTCTGCCACAGGGGGAGAACAAAGACGAGCTCTACGCTTTGACGGAAACGCTGAACAGCATGATTGGTCGATTGGAAGAAGCCTTCCAGTCAGAAAAGGAATTCACCTCCGACGTTTCCCACGAGCTGAAGACACCGCTGGCCGTGACTCTGGCAGAATGTGAATACATCCTCCAGGAAGAGAGACCTGCAGAAGCATACAAAGAGTCCCTGGAAACCATCGAAAAACAGACCCGCCGCACCATGTCCATGGTTCAGCAGTTACTGCAGATGTCCAGAACCATCAACAAGGACACTCAGATTGAGAGAGAAACCTTCGATCTGTCCGTTCTGGCAGAAGGTCTGGTGGAAGAGCTGGGATATGTGGCAGAAGAGCAGGGGATTCAGCTTCGTGGTGAGATTGAACCCGGCATAGAAATCACTGCAGACGAGACCCTGATCATGCGCGTCATGATGAACCTGATGACCAACGCAATGAAATACAAGAGAGATATTCCGGATTCCTGGATTCAGCTGAGTCTGCAGACGGCAGGGGATTTCGTTGAACTGTCTGTTTCCGATAACGGCATCGGCATTGCCGAAGAAGATTTAGATCAGATTTTCAAGAAATTCTACAAGGTAGACAAGTCCAGAACCCGCAGCGGCGAAAGCTTCGGCCTGGGCCTTGCCATGGTCAAGTGGATTGCAGAAGCTCACGACGGAAATGTCATGGTAGAAAGCAGGTTAGGGGAGGGCAGCACATTTACGGTAATGCTGCCTGTAAAATAAAAATATCATTTATATTGACATAAGAAAAGAGGCCTCGTAATGAAGCCTCTTTCTGTTATGTTTGTTATGGAAGTATATTAGTCATCCCATTCATCATCGTAATCGTCGTCCCAGTCATCGTCGTAATCAGGAACTACATTGATTGTGAAAGTAACCTTGCCGCCTGTTACGGTATTCTTTGCGTATACCTTTGCTGTGCCGGTTCTCTTGCCGGATACTTCTACTTCTGTGCCAACGTTGTCACCGTCTTCGAATCTCAGGATGCTGGAATCGGATACGGACCACTTGATCTGGCTGTTGTTCAGGCCGGATTTCTTTACGTTCAGTTCTACATCGTCGCCAACTTCTACTGTTCTGCTGGCGCTGCCCAGTCTGGAGATGGTGCCGTTGCCTTTCTTTACAGTTACATTGTAAACGATCTTGCCGCCAGTCAGGCTATTCTTGCAGGTAATCTTTGCTGTTCCTGCTTTCACTGCTCTCAGTTCGATTTCATCATCGTATCTGTCGTCATCAGCGATTCTTACGACGTTCTTGTTGGATGTAGTCCAGTACAGGTTGCTGTCGGAGAAGTTTCCACCCTTTTTCACTCTTAATTCGAATTCGTTACCTGCGGTTACGGTTCTCGCCTTGTTGCCGACTCTGGAGATGGTCTGCTTTGGTGCTTTTACCTTTACTGTGTAAACGATCTTGCCGCCGGTTACCAGATTCTTTGCTGTAACTTTGGTTGTTCCTGCCTTCAGTGCTCTGACTTCTACTTCGTCATCGTATCTGTCGTCATCGAATCTTAAGATGTTGGTATTGCCGATGGACCATTTGATGTTGCGGTCACTCATGCCTGGTGCCTTACGGACTTCTAAGTCCAGTTCTCCACCCTTGTATACGGTCTTGGTTGCGGCTCCCACTCTGCCGATCTTGTTTGCTCCTAAGCTGGAGTCTGTGTATGCTTCTGCAGGTACCACTGCCAGGCTTCCTGCTGCAACTGCTGTTGCCAGTGCTAATGCGAATAATCTCTTCATTTTTCTCTCTCCCTTCAAATTTCTATCTGAAATATATTGTTTATCGATTTTATAGCCTTATCATAAGGGAGAAAAATGAAAAGAAAATGAAAAAAATAAACTTTTTCTCATTTTCTTAAAAAACTTTCTAATATTTCTGCTGCGTCTGCCACGCACCTTGTGCAGGGGCGGGATGCATAGTAGTTGTCTGTTCTTGCCGCCGGTTCGTAGGAATCCGGGCCTTCCGGTTTCTTCAGAAGCTCTCTGCAGACGATGGACCCGTGCTTCTTCTCGAAGGCCGCGGCCATGGCCTGAATCTCTTTATACTGTTTCTTCTTGCCTTCGGTATCTCCGGCTTCGCTGTATCCCTGAAGCATACCATAGACAAGGAACATGCCGCTGACTGCACCACAGACTTCCCGAAGGCGACCCATACCGCCGCCGAAAGAAGAAGCCAGCTTTGCCAGTGTCTTTGGCTCTATTTCCAGCTCATCTGCAAAGGCCAGCACCACGGACTGGGCGCAGTTATAGCCTTCTTCGAAGATTTCCGCCGCTTTTGCTGCTCTTTCCGCCGGTTTCATCGCGCCAGCTCCTCCCTGAACATGTTGATCATATTCTTTTCCGCACGGGAGACGGTCATCTGGGAAACCCCCAGCACTTTCGCAATTTCAGCCTGGGACCTGTTATAGTAGAATCTCGCTTTGAAAATATATCTGTGCTGGTCGCTGAGCCTGTCCAGAACACTTTCAATAATTTCGGATGTCTCGATGCGGTCATATCCCTTTTCTTCAAATCCCGTGTACTTTTCCAGGAAGGAACTTTCTCCTTCTTCTCCCGCATCGTCGTAGGTCTTGTCCAGGGAATAGGTGCCGTAGGCCTTGGAACTTTCCATTGCCTCGATAATTTCTTCCTGGGCGAATCCCGTCGCTGCGGAAATCTCCTCCACGGAAGGGTTTCTCAGATTTTCCGCATAGAAAGTATCCTTTACTTCCTGGATTTTAGCTGCCATTTCCTTGAGACGGCGGGGTACCTTAAGGCTCCACTGTTTATCTCTGAAATATTTCTTGATTTCACCTAAAATCGTCGGTGTCGCAAAGGAACTGAACTCAAAACCCCTGTCGGGATCGAATCTTTCCACGGCGGAGACCAAAGCCAGGGCGCCGACCTGATACAGATCATCGTACTCCACGCCTTTTCCTAAGTACTTACGGATAAGGATATCCACCATGTACAGATATTTTTCCACGAGCTGATTTCGAAGTTCCTGGTTCGGATTTGATTTGTATTCGAAAAATAGCTGCTGATCCATCATAATGCCTTCACCATCTTAATGGACTTACGTCCGTCTTCATTCTTTACGCTGACTTCATCCATCAAAGTCTGCATCATATATAAGGCGATATTCCCTTCGCCCGGGCAGTGGCGGCATGCCTTATTTACCTTTTCCAAGGTATGGCATTCACAGATATCTGTTATCGTGATTTCTAATCTTCCGGCTTCCACGGCGCATTCCACCTCGTACTCGTCTGCACGCTTATCGTGGCCGTGACAGGTAACATTCTTGCATGCTTCTTCTACCGCAGTTTTAATATCTTCTATGTCATCGATGGAAAATCCTGCTGTGGTTGCAACAGAACCGATTGCAAGTCTTACCATGGTCAGATATTCTGGTTTTCCCGGGATTGTAATTTTGATTCTATCCATTTTCCTGCTCCTTTTGCAGAGATTCTCTGCATAAAAAAATGTGCACAGGTGGTTTCTCACCTATGCACATTAGTATACCTTAAATTCCTTCAAAATTAAAGACTTAACTGCTCATCTGTTTCTTCTTTTGGTGCAGCCTTGGTCTTCTTAGCAGGTTTTGCTTCCTCTGCGTCATCTTCTTTGATCACTTTGGCCATGGATACAATCTTGGTACCTTCTTCTACCTTCATGATCTTGACACCCTGGGTCGCTCTGCCCAGCTTGGAAACTTCGCCGGCTCTGATTCTGATGATGACGCCATTAGAGTTGATCATCAGGACTTCGTCATCCTCTTCTACAACCATGGCACCGATCAGTGCACCAGTCTTCTTGAACTTGGCCTTGTCATAAGTCAGGATACCCTTGCCGCCTCTCACCTGAATCTTATATTCCTTGGCAGGCGTTCTCTTTCCGTAACCGTTTTCTGTTACAACCAGCAGTTCCTGATTCTTTTCTACCAGTTCCATTGCAACGACTTCGTCATCCTTTTCCAGCTTGATGGCTCTAACACCGCCGGCAATTCTACCCATTGGACGTACATCTTCTTCGTTGAAGCAGATGCACTTGCCGTTCTTGGTTACGATGACAACGTTGTTGGTTCCGGATGTTTCTCTCACGGCAATCAGCTGGTCATCGTCCTTCAGGTTGATAGCGATGAGACCTGTTGTTCTCTTTGTATCGAACTCAGACAGATGTGTCTTCTTGATGATACCATCCTTCGTTACAGAAATCAGATACTTATCTTCTGTGAAATCCTGTACCGGAATCACCGCAGTGATTCTTTCTCTCTGCAGCAGGTTCAGGAAGTTGACAGCCGGTGTACCTCTGGCCGTTCTGGATGCTTCTGGAACTTCGAATGCCTTAATCTTGTGTGCCTTACCGGTGTTGGTAAAGAACATCAGATAATCGTGGGTAGAAGTCATAATCAGGTTCTTCACAAAGTCGTCTTCTCTGGTTGTCAGACCTGTGATACCCTTGCCTCCACGCTTCTGTGCCTTGTATGTGTCAGCCGGTACTCTCTTGATGTAGCCTTTGTGGGTCAGCGTTACCGCTACCTTCTCTTCTTCGACTAAATCTTCGTCATCGAATTCATCTACGTCGGCAACGATCTTGGTTCTTCTCTTGTCGCCGTATTTCTTCTTGATTTCAAGAAGTTCTTCTTTGATAACGCCCAGTAACAGCTTTTCATCCGCTAAGATGGACTTGAAGTAAGCGATTCTTTCCATCAACTCTTCATATTCCTTGTCGATTTTCTCTCTTTCCAAACCCTGCAGTCTTGCCAGTCTCATGTCTAAGATAGCCTGTGCCTGGATTTCGGAGAGTCCGAATCTTTCCATCAGTCTTTCCTTTGCATCGTTATAGGAACTTCTGATGATTTTAATGATTTCGTCGATGTTATCGAGAGCGATTCTTAAACCTTCTAAGATGTGTGCTCTCGCTTCTGCCTTCTTCAGATCGAACTGTGTTCTTCTGGTTACGACTTCCTTCTGGAACTTCAGATATTCATCCAGAATTTCGTACAGGTTCAGAACCTTTGGCTTCTTATCTACCAGTGCGATCATGATCAGACTGTAGCTGTCCTGCAGCTGCGTATGCTTGAACAGTCTGTTCAGGGTAATCTGAGGATTTGCATCTCTCTTCAGTTCGATGACGATACGCATACCCTTACGGTTGGATTCATCACGAATATCGGAAATGCCTTCTATTTTCTTTTCCTTCAGTAAATCAGCAATCTTTTCAATCAGTCTTGCCTTATTTACCTGGAATGGAATTTCGGTAACGACGATTCTTGTCTTTCCACGTTCTGCTTCTTCAATTTCACAGCAGGAACGAACCTTTACCTTGCCGATACCGGTCTTATATGCTTCTTTGATACCGTTTTTACCCAGAATCTGTGCGCCGGTAGGGAAGTCCGGACCTTTGACGATTTTGATCAGGTCGTCAACTGTCGCATTTTCGTCGTCGATCAGCTTGATGGTCGCGTCGATGACTTCGCCCAGATTATGCGGCGGAATGGATGTAGCCATACCTACGGCGATACCGTTGGAACCGTTTACCAGCAGGTTTGGATATCTGGATGGCAGAACTTCCGGTTCTTTTTCTTCGCCGTCGAAGTTAGGCATGAAATCAACGGTTTCCTTCTCGATGTCTCTGATCATCTGCAGGGAGAACGGAGACATTCTTGCTTCTGTATAACGCATTGCCGCTGCGCCGTCGCCGTCCACGGAACCGAAGTTACCGTGACCGTCAACCAACAGGTATCTGGTGGAGAATGGCTGTGCCAGTCTTACCATGGCATCATAGATGGAAGAGTCACCATGTGGGTGATATTTACCCATTACTTCCCCGACGATACGCGCGGATTTCTTGTGTGGCTTGTCCGGTGTTACACCCAGTTCGTGCATACCATATAAAATTCTACGGTGAACCGGCTTCAGACCGTCCCTTACGTCAGGAAGGGCACGACCTACGATAACACTCATGGAGTAGTCGATGTAGGATTTCTTCATTTCCTTGGAAATCTCATGTTGTTCCAGTTTTGTATCTTCTAATAAAGTACTCAAAATGTATTGCCCTCCTTCCCTTAAATATCTAATTCTGCCAGATGTGCATGTTCTTCGATGAACTGCTTTCTTGGCGGAACCTTGTCACCCATCAGGATGGTAAAGATTTCATCAGCTGCAGCTGCATCGTCGATGGTAATCTGGATTAATGTTCTGTTGTTGTAATCCATGGTTGTTTCCCAAAGCTGGGTATCATCCATTTCACCCAGACCCTTATATCTCTGGATGTCTATTTTTCCGCTCTTACCGTCGGAATTCAGTTTTGCTAACAGTCTTTCCTGTTCTGGTTCACTGTAAGTATAGTAAACTTCCTTGCCTCTCTTGGTTAAGAATAGAGGTGGTTTTGCTGCATAAACATAGCCGCCTTCGATTAACGGTGTCATGTATCTGAAGAAGAATGTCAGAAGCAGGGTTCTGATGTGAGCACCGTCCACGTCGGCATCGGTCATGATGATGATCTTGTGGTAACGCAGTTTCTTTTCATCGAATTCGTCGCCGATACCGCATCCGAATGCTGTAATCATGTTCTTGATTTCTTCAGAGTTTAAGATTTTATCTAATCTTGCCTTTTCTACGTTTAATATTTTACCTCTCAGTGGCAGAATTGCCTGACGCATTCTGTCACGGCCGCTCTTTGCGGAGCCGCCCGCGGAGTCCCCTTCGACTAAGAAGATTTCGGACTTTGCAGGATCTTTTTCTGTACAGTCGGCCAGCTTACCAGGCAGGGCAATGCTGTCCAGTGCAGTCTTTCTTCTTGCTAAATCTCTCGCTTTTCTCGCAGCTTCTCTTGCTCTTGCAGCTCTCAGGCATTTTTCTAAAATTGCTTTCGCTTCCTGCGGATGTTCCTCTAAGAAAGCAGTCAGGTTTTCTGTTGTGGAAGTTTCCACGAAACCTCTCATTTCTGTGTTGCCCAGCTTGGTTTTCGTCTGACCTTCGAACTGTGGCTGTGTCAGTTTTACAGAAACGATGGCTGTTAAACCTTCTCTGATGTCATCACCGGAAAGGGCAGCATCGCTTTCTTTCAGAATCTTGTTCTTCTTGGCATAATCGTTACATGCTCTTGTCAGGGAAGATCTGAAACCAGCCAGGTGCATACCACCTTCTGTGGTGTTGATGTTATTAGCATAAGAAAGAACCAGTTCGCTGTAGCTGCCTGTATACTGCATTGCTACTTCTACTTCCATATCTTCTTTCTTTACTTCAAAGTAAATTACGTCCTTATGCAGCGCTTCCTTATTCTTATTCAGATGCTGGACGAATTCCTTCAGACCGCCTTCGTAATGGAAGACTTCCTTCTTTTTCTTTCCTTCTCTCTCATCAGCCAGGGAGATTTTGATACCCTTGTTTAAGAAGGCCATTTCTCTCAGTCTGTGCTGCAGTGTATCGTAATCGTATTCTGTTGTATCCGTAAAGATTTCAGGATCCGGCCAGAAGATAGACGTAGAACCTGTCTTCTTGGATTCACCGATTTCCGTCAGAGGCATGACTGTCTTACCTCTTTCATATTCCTGCTTGTAAATCTTGCCGTTTCTCTTGACTTCTACTTCCATCTTTGTGGACAGGGCATTTACAACGGATGCACCTACACCGTGCAGACCGCCGGAAACCTTATATCCGCCACCGCCGAACTTACCGCCTGCATGGAGTACCGTATGAATAACTTCTACGGCTGGAATACCCAGCTTCGGATGCTTGTCCACCGGCATACCTCTGCCGTCGTCTTCTACTTTGATGGAATTGTCTTTCTGAATGGTAACGCTGATAGATTTACAGTATCCTGCTAATGCTTCGTCGACACTGTTATCTACAATTTCATATACCAGGTGATGCAGACCTCTCGGACCGGTACTACCGATGTACATACCAGGTCTTTTTCTTACAGCTTCCAGTCCTTCTAAGACCTGAATCTGGGCCGCATCATACTGGTTGGCTACTTTTTTCTTTTCTGTCATTTTGTATCCACCTTTATATCAATATTTCAAACTTTAACTTTACAAAAAAATGGCATAACACACCAAGTGACATTATACACGAAAACAGGCTTTTTCGCAAGAAAATATACTTATTTTAATAAATTTCTTATAAACCACTATAAAAATCCGTAAAATCGAAAATTTTACATTAAAAAACCTGTCGAAATTACAGGATATATATCCTCTCTTTTCCACAGGTTTTTATTTTCTTATTTTTCTCTATTTTTTATCTTTTATTTTACCGCTTTCCACATATATGATTTTCGCATCAGGGAAGGCAGTAAACAGCTTTTCATCCAGATCCGTCGTAGTAATAAACAGCTGGTTTTCCTTCAGTGTTTTGATGAGATATTCCTGTCTCTCAATATCAAGCTCGCTCATGACATCATCCAGTAACAGAATAGCATCTTCACCCGTTTCTTCTTTGATCAGATACAATTCCGCCAGCTTCAGGGAAAGGGCACAGGTACGCTGCTGACCCTGGGAGCCGAAACTCCTCATATTGATATCATTTACGATGAAGGAAATGTCGTCTTTGTGGGGACCCTTTGTCGTGGTACGCTGCTTCATATCATTTCCATATGATTTCTTTATTTCTTCATAAAAGAAATCTTCCTGCTCTTTCAGGCTTTCTAATACAGGAACGTTTGGATGATAGGGAATTTGCAGATTCTCTTTGCCGTTGGTGATACTTTCATGAATATCATGGCTGATACGGCTGATTTTTTCTATAAAAACCTTTCGCATCTGTATGATTCTGGCACCGTACTTCGCCAGCTGTACATCCCATAAATCTAAAATGCTCTGATCGATGGTTTCTTCTTTCAGATAGGTATTTCTCTGCAGAAGGATTTTCTTGTAATTGTTCAGGCTTTCATAGTATGCCGGTTTCATCTGACAGAGCTCTCTGTCTATAAATTTTCTTCTCTTTTCCGGCTCATCCTTCACAATTTTTAAATCTTCAGGAGAAAATATAACAATATATATATTTTCAAGAAGATCTGATGTTCTCTTGACGATGACACCGTCTTTTTTGATGGATTTTTTAGAATCTTTCTTAATGATGATTTCTACAGAAGTATCATAGATTTCTTTTTCTGCGGAAACCTTGAGTTTCGCGAAATCCGCAGCAAAACGAACCAGATCACTGTCTTTATTCGTACGAAAAGACCGTCCGATAGAAGAAATATAGACAGCTTCTAACAGATTGGTCTTTCCTTGCGCATTGTTACCCAGAATCAAATTCACGTTTTTATGAAATTCTGTTTCTAAAACATCATAATTTCTGAAATTTGTCAGTTGGATATTCTTAATATACATAATGGATTAGTTGGATGTAATTCTTACAGGTAAAATCAGATATTCGAAAGCATTTCCTTCGACTGGTTTCACCAGACAAGGTGTAATACTTGTGTTGAAGTACATGTAAATTTCTTCATCTTCGATGGATTTCAATACATCTAATACGTATTTCGCATTAAATCCGATATCTAAATCTTCACCATCTTTAGTTACGATGATTTCTTCTCTTACATTACCTTCTTCAGATTTTGATGTAATGGTAATGATGGTGTCCTTGATGGATAACTTGATCAGGTTATTCTTACCTTCCTTGGATAACAGGGAAGCTCTTTCGATACTTTCCATTAAGTCGTGCTTATTTACGCGAACCTGAATCTTGCTTTCCTTTGGAAGTACATCTCTGTATTTAATAAACTCGCCATCCAGTAAGCGGAGAACTACTTTGATGTTTCCGATGATAAAGATGGCTCTTTTTTCGTTTAAGATAATCTTCAGGTCTTCCGTATCTTCGGATGCTTCACTTAAAATCTTGCTGATTTCGTTCATGATTTTCGCGGAGATGATCACATTCTTTTCTTCTTTGTTGATCATGTTTTCTCTCGTGATTGCCATTCTGTAACCGTCGATGGCAACCATGTTTACACTGTCATGAAGCAATTCCATCAGAATACCGGTAATTACACCTTTTGATTCATCTACGCTGGCAGCAAAAGATGTCTTTCTAATCATATCCTTCAGAATCTGCTTATCAAAAACGATAGCATCTTCTTTTTCTTCCATATTCTTGATGCTTGGGAATTCATCAGCAGACAGACCAATGATGCTGAACTGGGAGTTCATGCATTTAATGTTCACGTTATTATCTTCTAAAGATACCGTTACATCTGCGTTTGGCAATTTTCTAATGATGTCCCCAAAGAGTTTAGACTGTACAACGATGGATCCGCTTACAGCTTCTTCGACTTCTAAAGTTTCTTCGATGGTAATATCTAAATCGGAGGAAGACATTTTTAAAATACCTTCTTCAGATACTTCCAGTAAAATACCTTTTAGAATAGGAATGGTTGTTCTGGATGTGACTGCCTTTGAAACAATATTTAAAGCCTTGGTTAGTACAGACTGGTTGCATTTAAATTTCATAAAAACCTCCAAAATGCTCTTCTTTTTCTTATATTATATTTAGTAGTATTAGTAGTAGGCCCTGTCGATACTGTGGATAATCTTTTGAACCCTTGTATTTACAACGTTTTTTGTTGTGGATAACATGTGGAAAACTTTTCAAAGTTATTCAGAAATATCCTTCTTCAGGCTTTTGATGACTTCTGCCACAGCTTCGTTGGATTTGATTTCATCCTGAATTTTATCGCAGGCATGCATAACCGTCGTGTAATGTCTTCCACCAAAGAGATTACCAATCTTAGGAAGAGAGTAATCTGTCATTTCCCTGCATAAGTACATTGCAATCTGTCTTGGGAATGCGATGTTGTTGGTTCTCTTTGCGCTTTCCATGTCAGAAACCTTGATTTTGAAGTGCCTGCTGACGATGGTTTTGATTTTTTCCGGTGTCGGACTGGTGCTGCTGTTCTGGATGATGTCCTTAAGGATTCGTTTTGCGAATCCTTTGTCTATTTTTTCGTCCATCAGGGAAGAGAAGCTGACGATTCTAGTAAATGCGCCTTCCAGTTCTCTGACGTTGTCTTTGATTTTCTCTGCAATGAGGCAGATGACTTCATATAAATCATCGTCCACTTCCAGATTCAGATTTTCAGCATTTTTCAACAGAATTGCAACTCTGGTTTCGTAGTCTGCCGGCTGGATGTCGGCAACCAGGTTCCATGCGAAACGGGAACGTAGCCTTTCCTCCAGCTTGTCCAGTTTGCTCGGTTCTCTGTCGCTGGAAATGACAATCTGCTTGTTAGAATCGTAAAGTGCATTAAAAGTATGGAAGAACTCTTCCTGCATGGTGTCTTTGCCTTCTAAAAACTGAATGTCGTCTATGAGAAGAACGTCTACATTTCTGTATTTGTTCTTAAATTCTCTTGTTTTATTTTCTCTCAGTGCTTTGATGAATTCGTTGATGAACATTTCAGAGGAAACATAGAGAATATTGAGGCTTTCGTTGTTTTCTAAGAGATAAATACCGATGGAATGCATCAGATGGGTCTTACCCAGACCGGATCCACCGTAAATAAACAGCGGATTATATGCTTCTGATGGAGATTCTGCCACGGCCAGAGCTGCAGCATGTGCGTATTTATTACTGTTTCCTACAACAAAATTATCAAAAGTATATCTCGGATTAAAAATCTTCTGTTTTCTCAGCTTCGGATCCATCAAAACAGGTTGTTTTTCTTTGATTTCTTCCTTAATTGTATTGTATTCGGATGCATTTTTGATAACGGCACGGTATTCTTCACCTAAAACCGTAAGAAAACTGCCTTCAATCATAGGAATATATCTGTTTTTGATGACGGAGATAGTAAAATCGTCTTTTGATTCTATGTAAGCAATCTTTAACTGTTCATCTATGCTATGCAGGTTCAAAGGTTTTAAAAATGTATCATAACTGATTGGTGTAACATTTTCTTTGATATGTGATAAAACCTGTTCCCATGTGCTTCTGGTATTGTTCATTTTTTCACCTTCACTTTCTTGGTTATTCCATTTTACCTAATAAGTTATCCATATACAAGAAGAATTTTTTTGCTTGTATTTCAAATATTTCCACGAGTTATCCATAATATGTGGATAACTTTGTGCAAAGTTTACATGATACACTAGATGTGGTGTTAGAACCTAAATTTTTATTTTAGACGACAAAAACGTTGACAATTCAAGGTTCAGCGAGTATAATTATTAGGCGTATGTGCATAGATTGGAATTTAGATTATGCATGAAATTTTACAAATAAGGAGGTAAAACACAATGAAAATGACTTATCAGCCAAAGAAAAGACAGAGAATGAAAGAACATGGCTTCAGAAAAAGAATGGCAACTAAGAATGGTAGAAACGTTCTGAAGAGAAGAAGAGCTAAAGGCAGAAAAAAGTTAACTGCTTAATAGGAAATGCTTAAAAAAAATGTACTAAGACGGAAAAGTGATTTCTCTGCGATTTATAACAAAGGGAAATCCGTAGGGGATAGATACGTCGTTCTGTTTTACAGGAAAAATAATCTGCCCTACAATCGTATGGCTTATCTGGCCAGTAAAAAAGTTGGTAATAGTGTGAAGAGAAATCGCGCCAGAAGATTAATGAAAGAAAGTTTTCGTCTGACGAATCTGGACATTCCAACCGGATATGATTTCATCGTAATCGCAAGAAATACCATTATCAACGCGAAATGTGCAGAAGTAAAGAAATCTTTAGAATCTGCATTTAAGAGAACCGGGGTAATAAAGAAAAAATGAAGTATGTGACTTTATTCTTAAAAAAGATCATGATTTTTTTCATCAGAATCTATCAGATTTTTATATCGCCCCTGTTTCCACCTACCTGTAGGTTTTATCCTACCTGCTCCACGTATTGCATACAGGCTTTAGAAAAGCACGGGGTTGTAAAGGGTAGCTACTTAGGAATGAAACGAATTTTGAAGTGTCATCCGGGGAATCCCGGTGGCTACGATCCCGTACCGGACACTTTGAAATAGTGGAGGAAATTGAATATGGGAATAATCGCTAAACCTCTGGGTTGGCTGATGACCTGGCTGTATGGTATGATCGGAAACTATGCGCTGGTAATCATTCTGATTACAGTTGCTGTGAAGATTATCTTATATCCTATTTATAAGAATCAGATTTTATCTTCTGCGAATATGGCAGATATGCAGCCAAAGATTCAGGAAATCCAAAGAAAGTACGCAAAAGATAAAGAATTGATGAACCAGAAGCTTGCTGAGTTCTATCAGGAAGAAAACTACAATCCTGCAAAGGGTTGTCTGCCAATGGTCATTCAGATGATCGTTATCATGGCTCTGTTTGCAGTGCTGAGAAATCCAATGACTTACATTTCCAATGAAGAAATGTATTTCGCTATCCATGAAAGTTTCTTATGGATTAAGGACTTATCCCAGCCAGACTTATGGATTCTTCCTATTTTAGCAGGTGTAGCTACATTCTTATCTCAGTGGCTGAACAAGCTTACAAACCCAACAATGCAGGGAAGCACCAATATGATGATGACAGTGATGATGTATTTCTTCCCAATCATGATCGTATGGTTAGCTAGATCTTATCCATCCGGACTTGCATTATATTGGTTTGTCAGCCAGTTCATTCAGGTTTTCTTTAATTTGCGTTTAAATCAGATTAGAAAAAAAATTGTAAAAGAGAAGACTACAAAAAAGGCTAAAAAATAAGGCCGTTGGAGGAAAAAATTAATATGGATGTTTCTGAAAAATGGGGAACGGATGTGGATACTGCCGTTGAACTTGCATTAGCAGAACTGAAATGCTCCAGAGATGAAGTTGAAGTAACTGTTTTGGAACAGCCTTCCAGAGGCTTTTTCGGAATCGGTTCTAAACTTGCTTTAGTTCGTGTAGAAAAGAAAGCACCTGTAGTAATTGAAGAACCTGCTCCTGTAGTTGTAGAGGAAAAAGCACCTGTAGCTGCTCCTCAGAAGCAGAAACCACAGAAGTCCGAGACTAAGGCTGAAAAGAAAAAGAACAAGAAAGAAGTTCAGCCTAAAAAATCTTCTATTGAAGAAGAAGTTGGAAACCTTAGCCCGGTAGAAAACCATATTGCTTTAGATTTCTTAAAGGAAGTGACAGAGCAGATGGGTCTGGTTGTAGACGTAACCGCTAAGGCAAATGAAGACAGTGTTCTTTTAAACATCCAGGGTAAAGACTCCGGTACAATTATTGGTAAAAGAGGACAGACTTTGGATGCAATTCAGTACCTGACCAGTCTGGTAGTGAATAAAGATCAGAATAATTATATCAAAGTCGTTGTAGACGCTGAAAATTATAGATCTAAGAGAGAAAAGACTTTAGAAAAGCTGGCAAACCGCTTAGCTGATAAAGTTGTAAAAACAAAAAGAAGTGTAAGGCTTGAACCAATGAATCCTTATGAACGTAAGGTCATTCATGCAACTCTTCAGAATAACCCACGCGTAACCACAAGAAGCGAGGGTCAGGATCCGTACAGAAGGGTTATCATTGAGCTGAAATAATTTTTATGGCCCGCAGAATTCAATGCGGGCTGTTTTTTTAATCACTTATGTTATATAATAAGGAAGAAAAAAATATCTAAACAGGAGAAAAACATGCTGGAAGAAACCATTGCTGCAATTGCAACACCGCCGGGAGAAGGTGGCATCGGGATTATCAGAATCAGTGGAGAAGAATCCAAATCGATTTTGGACAAGATTTTCGTGCCCGTAAATGAAAACAGTCTGGAAAACAGAAAATTAGCATATGGAAATATTGTAGATCCTTCATCAAAGAAAATCATTGATGAAGTTCTTTGCGTGTTTATGAGAGGACCGAAGACTTATACGGCTGAAGACGTGGTAGAAATCAACTGTCATGGCGGCATGGTGTCTCTTCGCAAGACTTTAGAACTGGTTTTGAATCATGGTGCGCGTATGGCAGAGCCGGGAGAGTTTACAAAGAGAGCATTCTTAAACGGCCGTCTGGATCTGACGCAGGCTGAGGCTGTCGTCGATGTGATTAAAGCGAAGACAGACAGAACCTTTGATGTAGCCATGGACCAGCTGGAAGGTGTTTTCTCCAAGAAGATCCGTGACATTCGAAAGAAGATGGTAGATATTCTGGTGAATATCACCGTAAATATAGATTATCCTGATGAGGATATTGAACAGATTACTTATGACAATCTGGAAAAAGATTTAGAGGAAGTTCGTGCAGAACTGGAGAAACTTCTGGCAAGCGCCGATACAGGAAGAATCATTCAGGAAGGCTTGAACGTTGCCATCATCGGTAAACCAAACGTAGGGAAGTCCTCTTTGATGAACAGTCTGCTAAAGGAGGCCCGTGCCATCGTAACAGAAATCCCGGGTACTACGAGAGATACCATTGAGGAGCATCTCAGTGTCCGTGGTATTCCGGTGAGACTGACCGATACGGCAGGGATTCGTGAAACCAGTGACATCGTGGAAAAGATGGGGATTGAGAAATCCAAAGAATCTTTTAACAATGCGGATATGGTCATCTTTATTGTGGACAGCAGCAGAGAGCTGTCTGATGAAGACAGAGAAATCATGGAGCTGATTGATCAGGAGAAATCTCTTGTCGTGCTGAATAAGATTGACCTGGATCGTGTCATTACGCTGGAAGAAATTGAAGCGAAACTGCCACATGCGGTTATCGTGGAAACTTCCATGGCAACCCAGGAAGGTATCAATTTAATTGAAGAAAAAATCGAAGAAAAGGTATATGGCGGTAGTGTGAGCCACGGCAGCAGCATGATGGTTACAAACGTGCGCCACAAGAATATTTTAGAAAAAGCGGAAAGATCCATCGCGGATGCCATCGGCATGACGAAGATGATGGAAGCTTTGGAATTTATAGAAATTGATGTAAACAGCTGCTACGAAGCGCTGGGTGAAATTATCGGTGAGACCGTGCAGGATGACATCATCAATGAAGTTTTCGCAAGATTTTGTTTAGGAAAGTAAAGGAACGAGTATGGAACACATTTTAATGGGGGAATATGATATTATCGTCGTTGGTGCAGGACATGCGGGCTGCGAAGCGGCGTTAGCTTCCGCAAGAATGGGGAATAAGACTTTGATGTTTTCCATTAACCTGGAAGCCATCGCTATGATGCCATGTAATCCGTCCATCGGCGGCACGGGCAAAGGTCATCTGGTTCGTGAAATTGATGCCCTTGGCGGCGAAATGGGTAAGAACATCGACAAGACTTTTATCCAGAGCAGAATGCTAAATACGGCAAAAGGTCCTGCGGTACACTCTCTGCGTGCCCAGGCAGACAAGCATAAGTATCATGTAGAAATGAAGAAGAC
Organism: Bacillota bacterium; assembly: GCA_017522185.1. GTDB lineage: Bacteria > Bacillota > Clostridia > Peptostreptococcales > Anaerovoracaceae > Senimuribacter. The sequence goes on from JAFWZZ010000024.1 coordinate 52,567, forward strand.
CATCGAGAAGGAACCGAACCTGGATGTGAAGCAGGCAGAAGTCGTGGATCTGATTGTGGAAGACGGCAAAGTGTGCGGTGTTGTGACAAAAACCCATACATACTACCTGGCCAAGGCAGTCATCCTGGCAACAGGTACCTTCCTGCGCAGTAAGATTTTTATCGGTGACAGTGCTTTCGACAGCGGTCCAAACGGCCTGGCACCTTCTATGGAATTTGCGGATAATCTGATGAAGCATGGCATGAAGCTGCGTCGTTTCAAGACAGGTACGCCTGCAAGGGCTCTGGCTTCTACTTTTGATTACTCCAAGATGGAAGAACAGAAGGGAGATGAAAAAATCGTACCGTTCTCCTTCATGAACGACCATTTGGAAAAAGACCAGATTTCCTGTTGGCTGACTTATACAAATGAAGAAACACATACAGTGATTCGAAATAATTTCCACAGATCGGCACTCTTCGGCGGACAAATCGAAGGGATCGGTCCAAGATACTGTCCATCCATCGAGGACAAAGTGAACCGCTTTGCTGACAAGAAGAGACATCAGCTCTTCGTGGAACCAGAAGGACTGGATACAGAAGAAATGTATATCCAGGGTATGTCCTCCAGTCTGCCAGAAGATGTACAGAGGGATTTCTATCATACGATTCCGGGACTGGAAAACATCATCATTACCAGACCGGCATATGCTATCGAATATGACTGCATCGATCCATTGGATCTGAAGCCAAGTTTGGAATACCGCATGATCAAGAACCTGTTCTGTGCCGGTCAGTTTAACGGAAGTTCCGGTTACGAAGAGGCTGCAGCACAGGGTCTGATGGCCGGAATTAATGCCTCTCTGGAAATAAATGGAAAAGAACCACTGGTTCTCGACAGAAGTGAGGCTTATATTGGCGTTCTCATCGACGATCTCGTGACCAAAGGGACAAATGAACCTTACAGAATTATGACCAGCAGAGCGGAATATAGACTGGTTCTGAGACAGGACAACGCAGATTTGCGTTTGACAGAGAAATCTTATGCCATCGGACTGGCTTCAGAAGAGAGATATCAGCGTTTTCTGGCTAAAAAAGCAGAAGTCGATGCGGAAATCCAAAGACTGGAAGAAACCATCGTTTATCCGAAAGATGCCAATGCATTTTTAGAAAGCGTGGGCAGCGCGCCGCTGAAGAACCGTTCTTCTCTGGCAGAACTGATCAAACGTCCGGAAGTGACTTACGAAAACCTGATAGTCATCGATGGCGACAGACCACAGCTTTCCAGTCACGCACTGGCACAGCTGGAAGTGCAGATTAAATACGAAGGCTACATTTCCAAGCAGCTTGCACAGATCGAAAGATTCAAGAAACTGGAAACAAAGGTACTGAGCGAAGATATGGATTACAGCGAAATCGATGGCCTTCGCATCGAGGCGATGCAGAAGCTGAACCAGCTGAAGCCTAGATCCGTTGGACAGGCTTCCAGAATTTCCGGCGTATCTCCAGCCGATATCAACGTACTGTTAGTTCACTTAGAAAAACTGAGAAGAAAGAGATAAATATGAAATCATTAACAGATGCACTGACAAAACTGAATATTCCTTTTGATGATACCATCGTGGAACAGTTCCGTGGATACATGGAGGGTATTCTGGAATGGAATGAGAAAATCAATTTGACGGCTATCACAGACAAAGAGGAGTTCATCGCGAAGCATTTTGTGGACTCCGTGCTGTGTTACGGTTTCAAAGAATACATCAATGCGGAATCTGTGATAGACGTTGGAACCGGCGGCGGCTTTCCAGGCATTCCGCTGGCTATCGTCAGCCCGGACAAGGATTTTGTCCTGGCAGATTCTTTGAACAAGAGACTGAAGGTAATCAATACTTTAACCGGGGAGCTGGGTATTGAGAATGCGGAGACGGTTCACGGCCGTGCCGAAGAACTGGCAAAGAACAAAACCTACCGCCAGGGTTTCGATCTCTGCATCAGCCGTGCCGTTGCTAACATGGCAGTTCTCGCCGAATACTGCCTGCCTTTTATCAAGAAAGGCGGATATCTGCTGGCATACAAAGGTCCGGATGCAGAAGAGGAACTTGCAAAGGCAGAAAAGGCGATTAAGATTCTGGGCGGCAAATTCGTCCGACTGGAATCTGTTGAATTAGACGGATACGATCACAATATTGTGGTCATCGAAAAAATCAAAGATACACCTGCGAAATATCCAAGAAAAGCGGGAACACCTGCGAAAGAACCCATTGCTTAATGCATTATGGGTTCTTTTGTCGTTTATTTCCCCTTCTGTTTTCCCAAAGATGTGTTACCCTAGAGAAAAGGGGGAATGAAATATGTTACAGAGGAAAAGTATTGAAATTTCAATGAATTTGATTCATCCGAATCCGGAGCAGCCAAGAAAACATTTTTCTGAAGCCGAGCTGGAGGATCTGAAAGTTTCCATTACGGAGTATGGCGTGCTGCAGCCCATTATCGTGAAAAAGGACAAGGAGGGGGGATACTTCCTGATAGCCGGAGAGCGCCGTTTCCGTGCTGCGAAGCTGGCCGGTCTTACGAAGATTCCTGCGGTCATCAAAGACTTCAGCGACCGGGACGCAGCAGTGATTGCGGTCGTAGAAAACGTGCAGCGGGAAGATCTGAGTTTCATCGAGGAGGCCTGGGCTTATAAGAAGCTGCTGGATGAGTATGGACTGACCCAGGGAGAACTTGCCTCTAAGATCGGGAAGAAGCAGTCTACGATTTCCAACAAACTCCGGATTCTTACATTGCCACAGGATATCCTGGAGAAATTGACAGATGAGAATCTGACGGAGCGTCATGGACGGGCTCTGCTGAAGATAGAAGATGCCGGGGCGCGAGAAAAGATTCTGCAACGTGTGATTGCCAATCAGCTTAATGTGAAACAGACGGAGAAACTGATTGAAGATTATTTGACAAAGGAAAATCTGGAACGCCGCAAGAAAAACAAGATAAATTACATAAGTTATAAAATATATATGAATACTATATATAAAACCTTCCGTCAGATTAAGGAGATGGAGGAGGGTGTCAGCCTTCAGGAATCTGATCAGGGAGAATACGTCGAAGTAAAGATAACCATACCAAAAAATAAGGGATGTTTCACGTGAAACATCCCTTATTTTTTTACGAAAACAGTAGCATCTTTTACAATTATCATATATAATAGCTTTAGCAAAAAACACAGGAGGTAAAGACTTTGGGAAGAGCAATAGCAATATTTAACCAAAAGGGCGGCGTAGGCAAGACAACTACGAATATCAACTTAGGCGCCAGCCTGGCACTGAAGAATAAAAAAGTACTGATGCTGGACATTGACCCGCAGGGTAACACCACAAGCGGCATCGGTATTTCTAAAAAAGACTTACCATATACAACATACGATTTACTGATTGAAGAAAATTTCGATACAAAGAAAGCTATTCTGCATACGAGCATTGAGAACCTGGATATCATCCCTGCAAGCGTTGATCTGGCAGGTGCAGAAATTGAAATGGTTGCAATCGATGGAAGAGAAGCAAGATTAAAGAAGGCAATCGAAAAGGTCATCGACGATTATGACTACATCTTTATTGACTGCCCTCCTTCTCTGGGACTTCTTACAATCAACTCTCTGACAGCAGTGGGAAGCGTACTGATTCCAATCCAGTGCGAGTTCTATGCCCTGGAAGGTGTGAGCCAGCTGGTGAGCACTATTGAGCTGGTTAAGAAGAATCTGAATCCTAAGCTGGAAATAGAGGGTGTTATCCTGAGCATGTTCGACGGCAGAACAAACCTGTCTGTACAGGTTGTACAGGAAGTCAAGAAATACTTTGGCTCCAAGGTGTATTCCACAGTCATCCCGAGAAATATCAGACTAGCAGAGGCACCAAGCTTCGGTATGGCGATTACAGAATACGATCCAAAATCCAAAGGTGCGGAGGCATACAGAGATTTCGCCGATGAATTCTTAGAATGGGAGGATAACCGGTAATGGCTGCAGCAAAACCAAAGAACAAAGGCCTGGGCAGAGGTCTGGATGCATTATTTGCGGATCAGGCTCCAGTATATAACCCGGTAAAAGAAGAAACTGCGGCGCCGGTTCAGGCGGACGGAAATGCAGTTGTCTATATCAGCATCAATGATATTAAGCCAAACGAAGGACAGCCGAGAAAGACATTCGTGGAAGAAAAGCTGAACGAGCTTGCTGCTTCCATTACAGAACACGGCATCATCCAGCCGCTGGTTGTCAGAAAACATGACGGCCACTACGAAATCGTAGCAGGTGAAAGAAGATGGAGAGCTGCCAGAAAAGCAGAACTGAAGGAAGTTCCTTGTATCATCCGTGAATTTACGGATGAGGAAAACATGCTGGTTGCTATCATCGAAAACATGCAGAGAGAAGACCTGAACCCAATCGAAGAGGCAGAAGGTCTGAATCAGATGATTAAGACATATGGCCTGACACAGGCTGAAGTTTCCAAGAGTGTCAGCAAGAGCAGACCTTACATTACCAATGCGCTGCGACTGCTGAAGCTTCCGGAAGACATCAAATCTTATGTCGTAGAAGGGCAGCTGACAACCGGCCATGCAAGAGCACTGCTGGCGGTAGAGGATAAAGAGAAGCAGATGATGCTTTGTAAGAAAGTCATAGAAGACGGCTTGTCTGTCAGAAAGATTGAGGAACTGGCGAAGAAGGAAACAGAACCTAAGAAGAAGCCGGCTAAGAAGAGAAAGAACGCGGACACCCTGCATGTGGAAAGCGAGTTAAAGAACCTCTTCGGAACCAAGGTATCTATCGAGAAGAAGGGTAAAAAAGGCGTGATCCAGCTGGAGTATTACAGCACGGAAGAGCTGAACCGACTCATTGAACTGTTGAAAACAGTGGGTTAGCGGTCTGGTTTCATGTGAAACATAATAAAATAGGAAAAACAACGTGATGCTCCCCGAGGAGGGGAGCATTTTCTATTGCAGTAAAAAGCATATAGAGAATAGGCCGGAAATATAAAAAACTTGGAATTTAGCCCTTGATGTGGTATACTATTAAGATAAATTGGGATAGAATGCGAATTTTGACTTTGAGGAAAATTGAGATGAATGAGACATTGTTTGAAGAGCTGATGTCCTCTTATATCCTGCAGCCGATGTGCGTAATCAGCCGTAAGGGAAAGATTGTGTTTGCAAACGAACACATGGATAAGGTGTTCGCTTACGCAGGAATTGAGGATTCGGACTTCTTTGCATTAACCGGAATCAAAACTGCAGGCTTATTTGAGGAAATCGAAACAAATAACACGCAGCTTCATATTTTAGAAAGAAACGAGAAGCAGTTTAAACTTGCGACCAAACTGGTAGGCGAGGGAGAAGAGGCAAAGCTTTTCGTATACTTCTTCGACGTAACCAATTACGAAAGCCTGAAGGACAGATATAATAATGAAAAAATCTGTGTCTGCAAGATCAATATCGACAACTACGATGAGCTGATTGCCAGCACCTCTGCCAACAACCAGATGAGCGTTCCGACAGAAGTGGATAAGCTGATCCGACAGTGGGCGGAGAAAATGAATGGTGCAATCAATAAGCTGAGCAATTCCCAGTATATTATGCATATTGAGAATGCACAGGTAGATAAGATTATCGAGAGCAGATTTGATATTCTTGATACCGTCCGCAGTATCGAGACAGAAGCGGACTTCCCTGTCAGTCTGAGTATCGGCATCGGCACCGGCGGCAAAACACTGAAGGCGACCGACGAATACGCTACGGCGGCACTGGATCTGGCCCTTGGACGCGGCGGCGACCAGGCGGTCATTAAATGGGTCAACAAGGTAGAATACTACGGTGGCAAGATGCAGACTGTTGAGAAGGGTAACAAGGGAAAATCCCGTGTGGTTGCCCATGCTCTGAAACAGCTGATTGAGCAGTCCAAGAGGGTCATTATCATGGGACATGTGAACCCGGATATGGACTGTTTCGGTGCGGCCCTCGGCATCCACAGACTCTGTGTGATGTGCGGCAGAGAATCCTACATCCTCATCAACGAGGTGAATGATACATTAGACAGAATCTATCGCCAGGCAAAGGAAACACAGAATTACCAGTTTATCAACAACAAGAAGGCAGAGAGCCTGATCGATAAGGACACGCTGGTCGTTCTGGTGGATACCCACAGACCAAGCTATGCGGAAAACGGTGAACTGCTGACCATGACAGACAAGATCGTTGTCATCGACCATCACAGGAGAGCAGAAGACAGTGTTGTGAATCCAACTCTGTCCTATATTGAATCCTACGCATCTTCTACATGCGAGCTGATCAGTGAGATTCTGCAGTATGCAGCACCAAAGAAGACTTTGATCAAGCTGGAAGCGGAAGCACTGCTGGGCGGCATTACCATCGATACGAACAGATTCGCGGTAAAGACAGGCGTGCGTACATTTGAAGCGGCGGCATGGCTCCGCCGAGCAGGTGCAGACACCACAGAGGTAAAGCGATTCTTCCAGACAGATCTGGACTCTTTCAAAGTGCGTGCAAAGGCCATCGCTGCAGCAGAATTTATGGAAAACGGTATCGCCGTTTCTGTGTGCGAAGGCTGCAACGAAGAAGCACAGGTCATCAATTCCCAGGTTGCGGATGAACTTCTGACCATCAAAGGCATCAAGGCATCCTTTGTGGCAGGACGCAACGTAAGAGGTGAAACGGTAGTCAGCGCCCGTTCCTTAGGTGAAATCAACGTACAGGTTATCATGGAAAAGCTTGGCGGCGGCGGTCATCTGACAACAGCTGGTGCACAGGTTTCCTGCACACCGGAAGAAGCAATTGAGAAAATTTTAGAAATCATTTAATCAGACATACAGGAGGTTAGAGACATGTTAGTTATTTTAAATAAAGATGTAAAAGGCACAGGTAAAGCAGGCGAAATCGTAAAGGTAAGCGACGGTTTTGCGAGAAACATGCTGTTCCCGAAGGGACTGGCAAAAGAGGCAACAGATGCCAATGTGAGAAACCTGGAAAAGCAGAAGGCGGCAGAAGCACAGAAGAAGGCTGAAGAAAAGGCTGCGGCACTGGAGCTGGCAAAGAAGCTGGAAGATGTGAAGGTTGTGATTAAGACAAAATCCGGCGAAGGCGGCAGATTATTCGGCTCCATCACTTCTAAGGATATCGCAGATGAAACAAAGAAGCAGACAGGTTTCGTTATCGACAAGAAAAAGATCCAGTTAAACAGCCCAATTAAGAATATGGGAAAATTTGACATTAAGGTAAAGCTGTATCCTGAAGTTGTCGGCGTATTAACTGTAGAAGTTACTGACTAGTCGGGACAGATATTGAGAGGAATAACAATGATAGAAAAAATTCCACCCCATAACACAGAAGCGGAGAAATCTGTTCTCGGTGCGGCCATGTTGAGCAAAGACGCCCTGGCAGACGTCATCGACGTGGTAAAGCCGGAAGATTTTTATCATGCTTCCCATAAGGAAATTTTTTCCATTATGATAGAGCTCTTCCGGAACAACGTTTCCGTAGATATCGTAACGGTGTGTGAAGAGCTGAAGAAGAAAAAGGCCCTGGAGCTGGTTGGCGGCAGAGCCTACGTGGCATCCCTGTCTTCTGAGGCACCATCCACCATCAATGCGGCACAGTACGCAAAGATCGTGGCAGAAAAGGCGTCCATGCGTCTTTTGATTAAGACGGCAGAAGACATCAAAGAAAAGGGATACGAAGAAACCCTGGAGGCCGCAGAGATTCTGAATTATGCGGAAAAGGGAATCTACGATATCGCACAGAGAAGGCAGAGCAGTGATTACGCACCGATTCAGGATGTATTAAACAGCAACCTGGAGATGCTGGACCGCGCCATCGCGACCCAGGGGCAGGTAATCGGCCTGACTACCGGTTTCAAGAAGCTGGACGAGCTGACCAGTGGTCTGCATAAGTCCGATTTGATTATCGTAGCGGCGAGACCAGCGATGGGTAAGACTGCTTTCGTACTGAACATCGCACAGAACGCGGCAAAAAAAGCCGGTGCATCTGTTTTGATTTTCAGCTTGGAAATGTCCAAGGAACAGCTGGGACAGAGACTGCTGGCGATGGAAGCCAGAGTAGAAATGCAGAAGCTGAAAACAGGGAATATTGAGAGAAACGACTGGGAAAAGATTCACTTTGCCCTGGACTCTCTTTCCAAGACCAAGATTCACATTGATGATACGCCAGGTATCACCATTCTGGATATGAAGAACAAGTGCAGAAGACTGAAGGCGGAGAAGGGCCTTGATCTGATCATCATCGACTACCTGCAGCTGATGAACTCCGAAGGAAAATCAGAAAGCAGACAGAACGAAATCAGTACCCTGTCCCGTTATCTGAAGCTGCTGGCCAGAGAAATGGATTGTCCGGTTATCGTACTTTCCCAGCTGTCTAGAGCGCCGGAGCAGAGACAGGACCACAGACCGATTCTGTCCGACCTGCGTGAATCCGGATCTATCGAGCAGGACGCGGATATGGTTATGTTCTTATATCGTGATGAATATTACAACAAAGAAAACTCGGACAAGGTTGGCATCTGTGAGGTAAACCTTGCCAAGCACAGAAGCGGGCCTACGGAAAGTTTTGAGCTGACGTGGGTATCCCGATACACGAAATTTAGTGACCAGGCTTAAGTCTGGGGAGTCTATAAGGTATTTGAAGGGAGGAATACGATGAAAATTACAGAAGATATGATGGTTTCTGCAATCTTAGACCTCAATGAAAACCTGGATGCGGTGTTTCACCGTCACGGTATGTCCTGTCTGGGATGTCCCGGTGCAATGCAGGAAACACTGCAGGAAGCAGCAGAGGCGCATGATGTAGATTTACAGGCGCTGCTGGAAGACTTAAATAAGGAAGTATAGGAGAGTTAGGGAGAAGGAATGAATTTCGTAAGAGAAAAGATCAAAGACTTCTATTTACTGGACTCGAAAGTAGAGAATATTTTTATCAACGAGTACATGACGGCGGCTCCGGGGGATTACGTGAAGATCTTCCTCTATGCCTCCATGTATGCGGAACACGGTCTTAACATGAGTAACGAAACCATGGCGAAGCAGCTTGGTGTTACAGAGCAGACGGTGGCCGATGCCTGGGAGTACTGGGAACGCATGGGTGTCATCAGAAAAAGATATCAGGACAGCTTCGGGAAAATAGAGTTTACGGTAGAGTTTGTGAACCTGAAGGAGCTGCTCTACGGTAAGAACACCCAGCCTGCCAAAGGCGAACCGAAGAAACCTGCGAAAGAAAACATCTTTGGCAACAAAGCCGTGAAAACCATGTTTACCCAGATCGAAAATGTTTTCGGCAGGGCGCTCAGTTCCTCCGAAATCAATCAGGTACTGGCCTGGATGTCGGACTATCATGCGACGACAGAAGTTATTCAGCAGGCGGTGCAGCACGCAGTCGGTAAGAATAAGAGAAGTTTTAAATACATCGAAAGTCTGGTAAAGAACTGGACTGCAGAAGGACTGGAAACCACGGAACAGGTTGAGGAGCATCTGCAGGAACTGGATGAAAAATATTATAAATACAGGCGCGTTCTGAAGGCGCTGGGTTTTACCAGAAATGCCACGGAAAGCGAAGAAGAGATGATGGACACCTGGTTCGACCAGTGGGGATTCTCTCTGGAACGTGTGCTGGAAGCCTGCAGCAAGACCACGGGGATTTCCAGCCCGAATTTCAACTATGTAAACTCCGTATTGGAAAACTGGAGAAACGAGGCAGAGGCAAAGGATGTGGATGTGAACAAGAAGATTGTGGTAACACAAAACGTTCTCAACCAGTATTTAGACGAGCTTCGTGACAAGGCAGAAAAGACTGCGGAGCAGAAAAAGAAAGAAATCTACGAAAAGCTGCCGAGAATCAAGGAGATTGACGATAACATTCGTCAGATGGGTTCCCAGCTTTCGAAGGCATTGATTACGGGTGCTTCCGAAGAGGAGACCAAGAGAATCAATACTGTTATGGACGGTCTGGCAGTAGAGAGGGCCATTCTCCTAACAGAGAACAACTACGCAATGGATTACACCGATATCAAATATGCTTGTGAAAAATGCAATGACACGGGAATTACGGATTTAGGAGAACGCTGCTCATGTATTAAACAGCGTATGGAAGAGGCGGAATTATGGCTAAATATGAAAAATACAAAAAAATAGAAGATGCGGCAGCAAGATTTGTCTACTGGTTGGATGACCTGCTGATCAAGTCGGACACCTGGACAAAGACCGCTTTGATGCATCTCGTCAATATGGCTGCGATGACTATCACTTTCATCGATAACCTGCATGTGGTTGTCGACAGAAAGACCTTCATTCTGCAGTACCATGTTGCGAAGTTCCTGCATAAGCAGAGAAAGAAACTGGGTAATTATAAGAAGGCACTGCTGACCCACTTCGCCGGTACGGTCCTGATTGCAGTGGCAGTGGTTGCGATTTTCAGTTATTCGACAGGGTACGAATATTCCTATAATGGGAAACATCTGGGCTATGTAAATAACCAGGAAGACGTAACCAAGGTACTGGGTCTGGTCAGTGAAGAACTGTCTAAGGAATATGACTCCAATATCCAGATTAACGAAGAGTCTGATATTACCTTCAAAAGCGTATTCATCTTAGATAAGGAAATCGACAGCATCGACACGGTATTAAAGAGACTGACTTACATGTCCGACATGAAGGCAGAGGCATACGGCATCTTTATCGATGGCACGCTCTTTGTCACAGTAGAAAGTGAAGCTGCTGCGAAGGCAGTACTCAGCAACGTCTACGACGATTATGTTAAAGAAGAAAGCGAAAAGCTGAAGTATGAACAAATCGGATTCAAAGAGGATGTGCAGATTCAGCAGGTAGATACAAAGCTGGCTTACATCAGTAGTGTGAAGCAGGCTACAAAGAAGATCATGAAGGGTGGCGAAAAGGAAGTCGTTTACAAGGTAAAGGGCGGCGACACCATTTATGGCATCTGTGACAAGCTGGATGTAACATGGGAAGAATTGAAGGAAATGAATCCTGGACTGAAACAGGAATCCATCTATCCGGGCGATAAGATTCTGCTGAACCGTGCAACAGCGGCAGTAACAGTAAAAACGGTAGAAGTTTCTACTTTTGGTGAAAAGGTAAAATACAAGACCAAGTACAAGAAATCTTCTGACATGTACGAGGGAGAATCCCGCGTGACACAGGAAGGTCAGTACGGTAAGCGTGTTGTAACTGCAAGATTAACCAGAGAAAACGGTGAAATTGTAAAGAGAAAGAATCTGAAACAGAACATCATCATCGAACCTGTTACGGAAATCATCGTAGAAGGTACAGCGCCAAGACCAAAGACGCTGCCAACAGGCACGCTGAAATACCCAATTTATGGTGCGATTCTGACATCAGAATTCGGATGGAGATGGGGTAGAAACCACGACGGTGTTGACTGGGGCTGCGGCGTTGGTACACCGATTTATGCGGCTGATGGTGGTACCGTAACTTATACGGGATGGTTCGGCGGATACGGACTTTACGTTGAAATCTCCCACGGAAGCGGTGTCAGCACGGCTTACGCACATCTGAATGACATTTATGTCAGCACGGGCGAGGCTGTATATCAGGGACAGCAGATCGGTACTTCTGGAAACACCGGATACAGTACAGGTCCACACCTCCACTTCGAGGTTATGGTAAACGGTTCTGTACAGGACCCATTACAGTATCTGCACTAAAAGAATAAAACTTCATAAATCAAGAACAGAGGACGGCTTTGAAAGCCGTCCTCTTGCAATTCCCGGAAGGTTGCCGCATATATTGTGACAGGGAGGGATTGTCATGAACCATGAGATCAATATCTGCAACAAGACAAACATCACCGTCAGTGCGGTCAGCAGTATCGACGGATTTGATGAAAACTGCATTTTTGTTAATCTGCAACAGGAGGGTCTTCTGATATATGGAAAGAATTTACATATTGAAGGCCTGGATCTGGAAGCAGGTGTTCTGACGGCGGCGGGACAGATTGAAAGCATCGCATATGCAAAGAAAAAGGAAAAAAAGAGCCTGCGGGAAAGGTTCCGCCGATGACAGAGCTGATGCAGCGGGAGATGCAGGAACTTTTCTATTTGTTTTTTGGTGCACTGGCGGTTATGCTGCTCTTTTTTGTAAGAGACATCCTTTGTAACCGTGTTTCCCATTACAGGAACCTGAGGCGGAGTCTGTATTTGTGCTTCTGGATTCTGGCCTCCTTTCTGATGTACCAGTTCGCATACCGGGGTGCATACGGCGCGGTATCCTGGTATAGTTTGGCGGTCTTTGGCCTCGGCATCATATTGTGGAAAAAAGTATTATGTGATATAATTACTCTGTATGATACCGTGCAAAAACAAAATGGGGATTTGAAACATGAGGAAAAAAAAGAGAAGTGAAAATATGCGGGCTATCACCAGAGGAGAAGCTGCGCCGAAGAAGAGAACCCGGTTTAACGGAAGCCGCCTGGCAGTGACCGTTTTTGTCGGGGCTTTGGTTGTCGTGCTTTTGATGTCCGTGGGAACCATTTTCTCCCTGCGTGCAGAGCAGAAGGCATTGAAAGAAAAGAACAGCGCATTGCTTTTGGAGAAGGAATCCCTGCAGGATGAACTGGAAAACGTCAGCGACAAAGAATACATCGAAGAACAGGCAAGAATCCAGCTGAAGCTGATTAAGCCTGGAGAAATCTTATACATTCTGGAAGAGGACAAAAAGGACGAAGAAAAAAAAGATGAGAAAAAAGATTAAAGAAGCCATCATCGTAGAAGGTAGAGACGATACGACCGCAATCGGCAAGGCCGTGGATGCGGTGACCATAGAAACACACGGATTCGGTATGCCGGACCACATCTGGCCTGTGATTGACAAAGCTTATAAAGAGAAAGGCATTATCGTATTCACTGACCCTGATTATGCCGGGGAGAAGATACGACGGAAAATCGTAGAAAGATATCCGGAATGCAAGCAGGCTTTCCTGCCGAAGGGAAAAGCACTGAAGAAGGGCAACATCGGCGTGGAAAACGCGAAACCTGAGGACATCATAGAAGCATTGGAAAACGCCCACTGCACCAAAACCGAGCAGGTAGATTTATACACGAAAGAGGACTTGTTCCAGTACGGTCTGGTCGGTACGGAAACGGCGAAGGAAAAAAGAGAAAAGCTGGGGAACCTGCTTTCCATCGGCTATGGAAACAGCAAGACCTTCCTGAAGAAGCTGAACCAGTTTCAGATTCCACGGGAAGAGTTCCTGGAGAAATTAAAGGAGATCTAATGAAATTATACGCACCATCCACGATTCGTGGCATCAAAGAGCAATACGGCTTCAAGCTTTCCAAAAGCCTGGGCCAGAATTTTTTAACGGACAAGAACATCATCGACAAAATCATCGATTCTACGGATATTACGGATGAGGATCTGGTCATCGAAATCGGTCCCGGCATCGGGGTCCTGACATACGAAGCTGCGCAGCAGGCGAAGAAAGTCATCGCCGTGGAAATCGACAAGAATCTGATTCCGATTCTGAAGGATACGCTGGGCGAGTTCGATAATGTGGAGATTATCAATCAGGACGTATTGAAGACAGACCTGAACCAGATTATTGCAGAGTCCGGCTGCAGAGAAGCGAAGATCATCGGCAATCTGCCGTACTATATTACAACACCGATTATCATGGGGATTCTGGAAAGCAATACCCATGCAGACAGCATTACCATTATGATGCAGAAGGAAGTTGCGGACCGCATCAAGGCCGGTCCGGGATCTAAGACCTACGGCGCACTGTCTGTGGCAGTGCAGTATTACTGTGAGGTCGAAACGGTAGCCATCGTACCAAAGGAAGTTTTCTTCCCGGCACCAAAGGTGGATTCCGCAGTCCTGAAACTGGTCATCCGTAAGGAGAAACCGGTGGAACTCATCGATGAAAAGATGTTTTTCCGCTGTATCAAAGCAGGGTTCGGACAGAGACGAAAGACCTTGTCCAACTCACTGATGGGTATTGGAGATGTAACGAAAGAACAGGTGAAAGCCTGTCTGGAAGAATTGGGGATTGATGAAAAGAGAAGAGCAGAGACCCTGTCTCTGGAGGAATTTGCGAATGTAGCAAATTATTTTAGCAAAGGGGAAAAATAATGAAAACGTTTTACGAGAAATACTTAAAAAACAGTTTCTGCTTCTGTCTGGCGTGGGCGTTCCTGTTAAATCTGCTCATCGAGACACTGGCAAGAAAAGGGTTTAACGGCATCCTCTGGATGTTAGAGAGTCCGGTAGTCTTCTTCTATAACTGCCTGATCATCTTTGCAACCCTGGTCATCGCGACCCTGTTTCAGAGAAGAGTCTTTTTTATTACGCTGATTACCACCCTGTGGATGGCCATCGGGATTACCAACGGGATTATCCTGATGAATCGTCTGACGCCGTTCACCATGAAGGACCTGACGGCCATGACCGACGGACTGACGATTCTGACCAATTACTTTACCATTGCACAGCTGATCGGCATCGGTATCGGTATCATCGCTGTCTTTGTTGCCTTTGTGGTATTGTGGTTCAAGGCGCCAAAGAAAAAGGACAAGGTTAACTGGAAGCGAAACGTTACGGCGGCAGTTCTGGTCATTGCACTGACCTTCAGCGCAACCTTCGGACTGATTCAGGTGGGAGTACTGTCCACCTTCTTCGGTTCCCTGCCATATGCATATAACGATTACGGTGTGCCGTACTGCTTCATCAACACCTGGCTGAATACCGGTATCTCCAAGCCGGCAGGCTACAGTGAAGATGCGGTGAAAGCACTTTTTGACAAAGAGGACTTGAACAAAGACGGCAACATGGAACTGGTAAAGAAAGATGTAGATCAGGAGTATCCGAACATCCTGTTCCTGCAGCTGGAATCCTTCGTGGATCCAACCCTGTTTACCAACATCAAGCTGTCTAAGGATCCGATTCCATATTTCCGGTCTCTCATGGAGGATTATTCTTCCGGAGACTTAACGGTACCGGCCTGCGGCGCGGGTACAGCCAATACGGAATTCGAAGTGATGACCGGACTCAGTGTCAAATTCTTCGGACCGGGCGAATATCCGTTTAAGGCCGTGTTGAAGGACATTACGGCAGAAAGTATCGCGACAGACCTGAAATCTATGGGTTATGGAACCCACGCCATTCATAATCACCGCGGTATGTTCTATAACAGACATATCGTCTTTGATAACATCGGCTACGACACCTTCACCTGTCTGGAGTATATGAGCGATGTACCGAAGACGCCGAAGAACTGGGCGAAGGACAGCATCCTGACAGAACAGATTACCATGGCTATGGATTCTACCAAGGCTCATGATTACATCTATACCATCTCCGTGCAGGGTCACGGAAAGTACCCTTCCGAAGAAGTGATTAAGAACCCGGTAATCAAGGTAACCGACGCACCTTCTGAAGAAACGAAGTGGCAGTACGAATACTACGTAAATCAGATTTACGAAATGGACCAGTTCGTAAAAGATCTGACGGAGACGCTGTCAGAGTATGATGAGGACGTGGTTCTGGTTATGTACGGAGACCACATCCCTGCGCTGGACGTAACCGAAGACTCCTATGCGGCAAAGGATTTGTATACGACGCAGTATGTGATCTGGAACAATTTTGGCATGGAAAAGGAAGAACAGGATCTGGCGACATACCAGCTGGCTGCAGAAGTCTTTGACAGACTGGGCATCCACACGGGTACAACCGTGACATACCACCAGAAGACAGATCACGACAGCAAAGACTATCTGGACAACCTGAAGCTGCTGGGATACGACATGATGTATGGACAGAATTATATCTATGGCGGCGAAAATCCGTTTGAAAAGGCCGGCATGCGCATGGGCATCAAAGAAATCAAGATTGATTCCGTCGTAAACATCGGCGGCAAGTACTATATTAAGGGACAGAACTTTACAGAAAAGAGTAAGGTTACCCTGGATGAGGAACCGCTGAAGACCATCTACCTGGGACCGAGTCTGTTAGGGCTGCTGGAAGAAGTGGATCCGGAGAGAGCGAAGGATATGAAGGTCAGCCAGATCGACACATCCAACAAGGAAATCATCAGTACAACAGAGTAGAAAAGAGGGAGAAGCATGAGTACCATTACGACAGAAAGACTGTATTTATCAAATTTCAAAGAGTCTGACGCAGCAGATTTTTATGAATATGCCAAGAACCCGAATGTAGGTCCGATTGCAGGATGGGCGCCTCATAAGAGTGTGGAAGACACGCAGGAAATCATGAAGGCCTGGTTTATGCACGAGAATGCCTGGACCATCCGTCTTCAGGGCGAAGAGAAGATGATTGGCGTCATCGCGCTGGAACATGATAAATACCGTCCGGATGCAAAGAGTAAGGAAATCGGATATTCTCTGTCCGAAGATTACTGGGGCCGCGGCATCATGACAGAAGCCTGCAAGGCTGTGATGAAGTACGGCTTTGAAGAATTGGATCTGGAAATCATCGGAATCTGTACGGGAGAAGTGAACAAACGCTCCCAAAGAGTGATCGAGAAGTGCGGGTTCCAGTTCGAAGGAAAGATTCGTAAGACTTATGAGGTTTATGACGGAACGCTCCGTGATTCGCTGGTATTCTCCATCTTAAGAGAAGAGTACGATGCATTAGAAAAGTAAGGAAATGAAAAAGAGGAACAATCTGAAATGTGATACAGGATTGTTCCTCTTTGTTATTATGCAGGATTCAGACCGACCTGAATGAAACGACGCAGATCCGTCAGGGAAATTTTGTGAAGATGGCATTTGCCGATGGTATCCGGGATGACCACGGTAATGTAATCGCCGTTAATCTTCTTGTCCATCAGGGCGTAGTGATAAATGTCCTCCGCACTGTAGTTCACGTGCAGATGAAATCCCAGATTCGTCAGAATTTCTGTAAGTGCACCGCTGAGATCCGTCTGGGTCAGTCCCATTTTGTAGGCGGCGCGGGCCTCTACGACCATGCCGGCAGCGACCGCCTGGCCATGAGGAATCGTATAAGAACTGAGCTTTTCCAGCCCGTGTCCGATGGTATGGCCAAAGCCTAAGATCTGGCGGAGTCCATAGTCCCGCTCGTCTGCTTCGACGAAAGATTTCTTGATGGAGACGCAGCGCTCGATGACGTACTCGTAGTCGCCGGCTTTGATGTGCTCCAGGAGACTGGCGTCGGAAACTACTGCACTTTTGACTGCCTCTGCCAGACCGTCCAGCCGTTTTTCCGGCGGCAGCGTTTCAAAGGTGTCGCAGTCACACAGAACCAGAGACGGCTGCCAGATGGCGCCGGCCAGGTTCTTGCCGTTTTGCAGGTTGATGCTGGTCTTGCCGCCGACTGCAGAGTCCACGGCAGCCATATATGTGGTAGGAATCTGCACATAGGCGATGCCGCGCAGGTAAGTTGCCGCGGCGAAGCCGACCAGATCCCCTACAACGCCGCCTCCCAGGGCGACCAGTGCATCCGAGCGTGTAAAACCTTCGTCGGCAAGGGCTTCCATAATATTCAGGTATGTAGTCAGGTTTTTAGAATGTTCACCCGCAGGGAATACAATCTTGGAAGTTTCGTATCCATGATCCTTTAGAGAAGTCAAAAGGGTCTGCGCATACAGCGTGTTTACATTGCTGTCGGTGATCACACAGAGTTTGCGTGGCGAAGGGAGACACTTGTTGATTAAAAAACCGGAATCTTTCAAGAAATCTTTTCCGATGAGTACTTCGTAAGGGTTTCCGGTGGATAACAGAAATTTCTTCATATTGTCTTGCTCCTAAAAGTTTGGTATACTGAAAACAATTATTATGAGCATTGTAACACATTTTCATATGATTTGCAAAATACAGGAAAGGGATCGTATATGAACAGGATTAAGAGATTTTTTGGTATGGTGGTCTTTGTACTGATTATGGCGGCGGCACTGGCCGGCATCACGGGAATGACCATCAATAACCATGTGGTGAACAGTCAGAAGGGCAACATCCTCGGAGCCATTACCGATACGAAGGATGATTTCCTGCAGACGGAATATCAGGACATGAAGAAGATAAATGCGGACTGCATCATGATTCTGGGTGCAGGCATCATCGACGCGGAGACCCCATCCCCGATGCTGAAGGACAGACTGGATACAGGCATTTTGCTGTATCAGAACGGTGTCGCACCAAAGATTCTTCTGACAGGGGATAACGGTACGGAAGAACACAACGAGATTCACGTGATGCTGAACTACGTAAAGAACGCAGGCGTTCCGGAATCCGATATCTTCTGTGATCACGCAGGATTTTCCACTTATGACTCCATGTATCGTGCGAAGAGCATCTTTGAGGTAGAAAGCTGCATCGTCGTGACGCAGACCTATCACGAATACAGGGCGCTGTACATCGCAGAAAAGCTGAATCTGACGGCGAAGGGTATCGCAGCAGACCAAGAGCGTTACAGCGGACAACCTGTGCGGGAACTGCGTGAGGTGCTGGCCCGCATCAAAGATTTCGGCAAATGTATCGTGAAGCCGGCTGCGCTTCTGGGCGGAGAGGCAATCCCGATCAGCGGCAGCGGCATCCCTTCCCATGGCGAATAGGGCGCCGGAACAAAAGCATACGATAAATCATAGGATAACAGAGGACGATTACGTCCTCTGTTTTTGAATGGAAGGGGAACGCCTATGATATATCTGGACCACAGCGCAACATCTTTTCCCAAACCAAAAGGTGTGATAGAAGAAATGAACAACTGCATGCAAAAGTACTGCGGTAACCCCGGACGGTCGGGACACAAAATGTCCATGATGATGGGCGAGAAAATATATGAAACACGGAAAGCCGTGGCAAATCTGCTGGGGGTTCAGAATCCCTCGCAGCTCATTTTTACCAAGAATACGACGGAAGGGCTGAACCTGGCTCTCTGGGGGATTCTGAGAGAAGGCGATCATGTCGTTACCACGGCCATGGAGCATAACTCCGTGCTTCGTCCGCTGCATGCCATGGAAGCCTGCGGGGTATCTCATACCGTCGTACCGGCCGACTGCTTCGGGGAGGTTTCCGCAAAGGACATTATCGCCGCGGTGAAACCTGAAACCCGGATGATCGTCATGACAGGAGCGTCCAACGTGACGGGAACCCTGATGCCGGTAAGAGAGGTCTGCCGCTGGGCTAACGCGAAGGGTATTTTCACGTTGATCGACGGTGCGCAATGGATCGGCAGCTTCCCGGTGAACGTGGAAGACCTGGCCATGACTATGCTGGCATTCCCGGGACACAAGGGGCTTCTCGGTCCCCAGGGCACGGGAGTCCTGTATGTGTCGGCGGACCAGTGCGGCACTTTTAACACCGATGATTCTGGCAGAAATGCAGGAGACCTGCTGCAGCCTTTGATCTTCGGGGGAACAGGTACTGCATCAAAATCCCTCCGTCAGCCCCGGGAGTTTCCGGAAGACTTTGAGGCGGGAACCGTCAACGGACCCGGACTGGCAGGATTAGGCCGGTCCGCAGAGCTGCTTGCACGTATCGGGACGGAGACCATCGCCTTTCATGAGAGAGAACTCTGCAGGGAACTGGAAACCCATCTTCGAAACATGGATTTCGTGACGGTGTATGGTCCGGCTCCGGAGCGGAAAACGGGAATCACCCTGTTTAACATCCGGGGACTTTCTTCGGAAGAGGTCACCGGGCGTCTCAGCCGGGAGTATGACATCGCCGTGCGAGGCGGCTATCACTGTGCGCCGCTGGCACATCAGGCTATCGGCACCTATGAGGGCGGAGCGGTGCGCCTCAGCGTCGGACCGTTTAATACGAGGAAGGAGATTCGGAAGGCTGCCGAAGCCGTATACCGCATAGGAAAAACGTGCAAATAGAAGGAATGAATTGACAAGGTTGCGAAAAATGATAAAATTTTAAGAAGCAGAGAATTTGACAGATTGAGGTACACTATGGATTTAAGTAATGCACATGCAATCGAATTGCTGATGGATAATATGAAGAAGGGCGTCATCTATGTGGATGGTGAGCGTCGCATCCGTATTTGTAATAATATTGCCAAGGAAATTACGGGGATTGTCTTTGACGTTGATGCCAGCCACGATGCAGGGCGGATTGCAGAAGGAGACATCGTCATCCTGGCCGACAACAAACTGGGGGAAGACGATGGGAATCTGGGCAGTGAAGAACTGGAGATGTTGAACATTGCCGACAAGAATATCCAGGAAGGCGATACGCTGGTTGCCGTAGGCGTATATCGGAACAAGAAGATTGAAGCAGAATACAAATACGTCCGCGGTCAGCTGATGGTGCCGCTGGAACTGGATGTCAACTACTTCGGTTTTCATATCACGGCGTCCATCGATGTGGAAAAGAAAGAGAACCTGATTACGGTCAACGGGAAGCAATACAAGATGGACTTCTTCTCCTCCGTAGGGAACATGGTCATCATCGACGGGTCCAGCGGGGAAGTGAAGTTTTTCCAGGCAAAGGGATACAGTATCAGACATGAAGATGCCGGTATGATTCTCCGCGGTCAGGAATATTTTGCGAAAATTCCGGAAGACATCAACAAAGACGTGGTGGGCATGAAATTCCTGGATATTTTTGATGAATCCAGACTGTCGGAAAGACTGTTCGCGATTCTGGACGGAAATGGAAAACGCGTAGCCAACCGCCTGTACGAAATCAACAAACGTCCTATCATCTGTGATATCGTGCCGTGGCATGAAGAGGGCTGGAGCGGAAGAGGTGCCTTCCTGATCATTCGTGATGCGGTGCATCTCGACCAGCTGCTGGAAGACAGAAACGAAATCATCCGCCAGATTGAAGGAAGAGGATACGTTTCTGCAGCCTCTACACTGGATCTTCCGGAAGGTATCCTGGAGGGTTTTACCGGCCAGAGTGCAAAGACCAACGAAGTAAAATACATGGCTTATAAAGCGGCCAACAATAAGTTTAATATCATTATCACCGGTGAGAGCGGCACGGGGAAGTCACGTCTTGCCCGGGAAATCCACAACATGGGAAATCCAAACGCACCGTTCGTAGAGGTAAACTGTAATGCCATTGCGCCTTCCCTGTTTGAATCGGAACTGTTTGGATATGTCAGTGGGGCATTTACCGGAGCCAGCAGCGGCGGTAAGGTAGGGTTTTTCGAGGCGGCGAACAAAGGCACCATCTTCCTGGACGAAATCGGGGAGCTGCCGATGGATATTCAGGTAAAACTGCTGCACGTACTGCAGAATAAGGTAATCTATCGCGTCGGTTCTTCGAAACCGATCAAGGTGGATGTCCGCGTCATTGCAGCCACCAATCGGAACCTGGAGGAAGAAGTAGCCCAGGGCCGTTTCAGACAGGACCTGTACTACCGTATCAACGTATTTCCGATTGAGATTCCGCCGATCCGTGAACGAAAGGGAGACCTGTATCTGCTGATCAACCAGCTGATGAAGAACATCTGCGACGATTATGGTCTGGAACCGAAGATGTTTTCCGGGGAAGCATTACAGAAGATGATTTCCTATAACTGGCCGGGTAACGTGCGTGAATTGGAAAACGTCATAGAACGTGCCGTTACTCTTTGTGATTCCAATATCATCTATGGAGAGCACTTACGCATCGGGAAGGGGAATATTCCGAGAACCATGAAGGAAATGCTGGCGAAAGAAGAGGAAAGAATTCTGGAGATGACACTGCTGAAATATAACGGCAACAAGCAGAAGGCCATGGAAGAGCTGGACATGTCCAGAAGCATTTTCTATGATAAGCTGAAGAAGTATAATATCAGATATTAGAAAAGAGGTTCATTACGAACCTCTTTTTTCTTATATATATACCCTTTGCGGTCTTTCCAGGAATCTGGCGATGATTTCGTTCTTGTTGGAACCTGCAAGGGACGCCGCTTCTGCGATGGTCATGGCACCCTGAGAGGCTTCACTGCCGTCGCCGTAGATGATAGCTTCCATGCCGGCTTCAACATTCGGCACATCGGTTACGTCGGCGATGCACTGGTCCATGCAGATGACACCTACGATTGGACATTTCATGCCTCCGATGATGACGTAACCTTTGTCTCTTAAGTTACGGGGATAACCGTCGGCATATCCGAATGGAAGGGTCGCCACGATGGAATCACGCTCCGCTTTCCATAAGTAATCATAGCTTACGCCTTCTCCGGCCTTGATTTCATGAAGCTGGGAGATGGCGGTTTTGAACACGAGGGCAGGTTCTACCGGTACGGTGGCCGCTTCGTTGCGCTTCATGCCGTAGATGATGGCGCCGGGACGTACCATGTTCATGTGATACTGTGGGTAATCCACGGTGGCAATACTGTCGGCGATGTGCTTGTATTTGAAATCATAGCCGCGCTGCTCAATTTCTTCGATAAAGTCGCAGAACATATCGTACTGCCTGTCGTTTTCTTCCTCATTGGTCAGGGCCAGGTGGGAGAAGATACCTTCTACGTATACGCCATCCACGTCGAACATGGCGCAGACTTCATCTGCGTATGCAGGTGACGGCGTTTTGCCCAGTCGATGGAACCCTGTGTCCACTTTCACATGAACAGTCACGGTCTTTCCCGCATCACAAGCCAGCCTGCCAAGCAACTCAACCTGTTTCAGTTCGAACACCGTGATGGCAATGCCGTATTCTACGACATAAGGGAGATATTTGTCCGGCGTATGTCCCATGACGAATACCGGATAGTCCGGATAAGCCTCTTTCAGTTCGACTGCCTCGGACAAAGTCGCCACGGCCAGGTATGCCGGTTTAGTTTCCATGATGGCAGGGGCGATGCCCAATGCACCATGGCCGTAACCGTTGGCTTTGATTACTGGCATAAAGGCAACGTCCGGGCCGATGATGTCCTTTACGATTTCGATATTCTTCTTAATTTTATTCAGATTGATAACCAGCTGGGTATCACGTAATGTTCTTACCATGTCTTGCTTTCCTCCTCCAGGATTTTCAGTGCACCGACAACTTCCGTCAGGATACCGGTACGGATACACTCCTCATCCGGGTTAAAGAACTCGCTGTGGATGGAGAAGGATTCGCGACCGTCCGTAAGACCGGTGCCGATCATGTAATACAATCCCCGGCTTTCGTGGCAGAAGTAGGAGAAATCGTCTGCACCTAAGGAAGGCTTAGACTGCACGACGATGTTTTCACTGCCAAGGGCTTTTTCCGCGGCAACCTGCATCCATTGGTAAAGCTGATCGTCGTTTTCCAGGGAAGGATAGCTGTCAAAGAACTCTACGTCGACCGTCGCACCGTGTGCAACGGCGATGCCATGACAGATTCTTTTGATTTCTTCTTTGAGCTTTTCCCGGTTCTCCAGGTTCAGTGTACGGATGATGCCGGAAAATTTTGTTTCTCCGGGAATGACGTTGTTCTTGGTGCCGCTGTGGAACTGTCCGACCGTAATCAGACCGGTATCCGCAGGATCCAGCCTGCGCGTGATGATGGACTGCAGGGCGGTAACCATATTACATGCAGGAATCAAAGGATCGATTCCCTCGTCAGGATGGGCACCATGGCAGGATTTTCCCATTACTGTGACATAGAACTCGCAGGACGCGGCGTTCATGGCTCCCGGTGTAAACAGGACTGCGCCTGCAGGAATACCGGAATCTACGTGTAAGCCGATAACGCTCTGCACTTCGGGATGCGCTAGACAGCCTTCCTCGATCATTTGCTTCGCTCCGCCGACGGTTTCCTCTGACGGCTGGAAAAACAATTTGACGCTGCCTGGCAGCTGTTCCTTCATTTCGGACAGGATCTTTGCTGTTCCGTAAAGAATGGCTGTATGGATATCGTGACCACAGGCGTGCATGATGCCGGGCGTCTGGGATTTATAAGGGAAATCAGTCTGCTCCGTAATCGGCAGCGCATCGATGTCGGCGCGGATGCCGACAGCCTTCTCGCGGTTCTGACCGTAGATGGTGCCTACCACGCCGTGGCCGGCAACGTCCGGTGTGAATTCGACGCCAATCTGTTTCAGGCGGGACTGAATGCGTTTTGCAGTTTCACATTCCTGTTCACTCAGTTCAGGATACATGTGGAGTTCTCTGCGGAATTCCACCACTTCGTCAAAGATGTCATCCACACGGGAGCGGATTTCTTCTATCTGATATTTCATGAATTTTCCTCCAAAGTATTTCTAGCTGGTATTAAGTAATGCAAGAGTTGTGCCAAAAGGTGCATTGGACGCTTTTGCACATAAAAGAGAAATTTGGCACGGAAATTGCATTATCTATTACTGTATAGATTTAGTAAAGTCATATTAACAATATAATATCATAGGAGGACGAAAATGAAAATTGTAGATATGCATTGCGATACGCTGATCGAAGGCTGGAGAAAACCGGAAAAGAGCTTTTATGACGGTGACTTTTCTATCAATCTGAAGTTACTGAAGGAAAACCACAGCTTATGCCAGTTCTTTGCTATGTACCTGTCCAGAAACGAAATGAAGACAATGGATCCATACGACATCCTGAAGGGTATCTATGGTTACTACACACAGAAGATGGAAGAACATAAGGATATCATCAGACCGGTTTACACAGTAGAAGACATCATGAAGAACAAAGAAGAAGGCATCTTATCTTCCTTCTTAACTGTTGAAGACGGTGTATTCGTAGATGGCAAGATCGAAAGAATCCAGGAAATCTATGACATGGGCGTTAGATTATTAACTATTTTATGGGGATACGAAAACTCCATGGGATTCCCTTGCCACGACGACATGGAAATCCACAAGAAGGGATTAACGCCATTTGGTATCGAAGTAGTAGAAAAGATGAACGACTTAGGCATGATCATCGACGTTTCCCACCTGTCCGAAGGCGGTTTCTACGACGTTGCGAAGTACAGCAAGCAGCCGTTCATGGCTACACATTCCTGTGCAAGAGCACTGGCAAACCACAAGAGAAACTTAACTGACGATCAGTTAAAGACATTAGGTAACCTGGGTGGCGTTGCAGGCGTGAACTTCGAATGTTCCTTCCTGAAGGAAGGTTCTTCCCACGCTACCATCGATCAGGTTATCCAGCACTTAGAATACATGAAGAACAAGGCTGGCATCGATGCAATCGGCTTCGGTTCCGACTTTGACGGCATCGATGATAACGGCGAAATGGTAAACTACGGCGGATTCAGCCCGATCTTAGCAAGATTAGAAAATCACTTCACTTATGATGAAATCGATAAGATTACACACCTGAACGCACTGAGAGTGATGAAGGACGTTCTGGGTAAATAAACAAGGCACATCCATAATAATCCTAATAAAGAAACACACCTAACAAAGAAAAACGGCTTTCACCATTGGTGAAAGCCGTTTTTTCTTTGTATTTAGATCTTGGATTTTAATTCAAATAATCCTTTTCTTACGCTCTTATACTGTTTTGCGGTAATCTGTACCGGATAGTAGACGAACTGTTCACCGCTTGTGGTGAAGAAGACGATTCTGCCGCCGATCAGGCTGTCTTTGTCCGGGTCGATTTCGCCATGCTGGTTATGTAACTGGATGTCTTCCAGCTCGGAAAGCATGAATCTGGGTTGTTTGCCGCCCTGGCCGGTTGCGTCGGCGAAAACCACGCTGCCGTTCTGCACGTCTACACCGGCAGTAATAACGGAAATCAGAATCATCAACGCTAACAGGAAAATGATGATACCGCAGATTAAAGGGAACGTCCAAATGATACCGCCCCCGGATAATTTCTTTGCCAAACCTAAAGAAAAGATGACGATAGCAATGGCCATGATGAAGCCGGCTGTCATCGCGCCCCTTTTGTTTACTACAGAAAAATGTGCGTTCAAAAGTAGTACCTCCTTGATTTTATATTTTGTTTCGTATATAATGCTTTTAATCTTTTACACAGAAAGGAGTATAAAAGTGGGTTTAAAAGCAATTGTTGGCATCGTTCTTCTTGCTGGTTCCTTCGGATATTTGATGCTGAACCCGGGCCAGAGCATGATGGACGGATTGCAAAAGAAAAAGAAAGAACAATATGAAGCGATGCAGGCAGAAGCCGCTGCAAAGGCTGCCGCAGAAGCTGCAGAAGCAGATGCGGAAGTCATCGAAGACTAGCTTTCTGCAGGCTTATTCAAACTGCATATCGGAATATCTTACCGGTTCGATGGTTCTGTCGTAGAAATGCCACCATTCTCCTGCATAAGGGGTGAAGCCGGCTTCTACCATGATATCGCGAAGATATTCTCCGTTTTTACGAGCCTCGCCAGTGGTTGCTTCGCAATCCAGGCGGGCTTTTTCTGTAAAATCGTCAAATTCTGATGGCATCGGAATATCATTTCCGTCCATATCACATAATGTTACGTCAACGGCCTGCCCATTCATGTGGCCGTTTTTAAATTCCTTCAGTGTAGCCATATCCGGAGGATACGCAACGAAATTGTTGTCTGGAAGCAGATCCCAGAAACGCTGCTGGGCGCTGGTCGGACGATATGCGTCCCAAACCTTCATTCTATAGCCGTCCTTCTTGGCTAAATTCTTTGCTACGATCAGTCTCTTTGCTGTATTGATATCGATATAGCAGTCTTTGAACGGGTAAACTACCGCGCCGGTGAAGTTATTCGGCGTGGAATAAACTAAATCGATGATAAAATCTTCATCCATATCTAACAGGCGAACTAAATTTCCATACTGTTTCATGTCATATCTCCTTTGATGCCGGTGTATTATTTAGTGGTTCTGGAAAATTGTAACGATGGTTGCAATCGGTGTTGCCAGAGAGCTGGCTAAAACAACCGCGAAGATTGCATAAATAAAGGAAACAATCTTCCATTTCTTCGTATAGCCAGGCAGAACCTTGAAGTTCTTGATCACCTGCATATCATCTCTTTCCAACAGTGCCTTGTAGAAATTGTTTAAGCTGACTGCTTCTACGATGCCGCCGCGGAAGAACGGGAAGAAGAAGATTGGCTTATCTTCGCCAGGAACGATGTTCGCATCTGCATAGAACTTGATGCCAAAGGTATCAAATACAGCAAGCTTCGCGTCGGACAGGTTAAACTGTACCTCTTTGCGCAGAAGCTTATTGTGGTAGATTAAGACTTCGTCGTTGTATTCTCCGTAGAAGAATTTATACTGACGTAGAAATGCAAACAGAACAGAGAAATAAACGATGTAAAGCGGAATGGTTAACAGGAAGTTGGTTTCTTCATAGAAGCCATCCAGTTTGAAGATAGCGATTTCCGCCATGATGATTGCCAGCATCACAACGTAGGCTAATGCGGCAAAGATCAGAATCTGCTTTGGCAGATTGGTGTAACGATAGTTAATTCTTTTCATTTCTATATACTCTCCTTAATAAATGATTGATAACGGATTCATCGCGAAATTACGCTACCTTATATTAAAGCAAAAAACGTGCCTGAATGCAATGGTGTTTCCGCAGGGTTTTTGCACGGTTTTCGCACTGAAATGAAAGCTTGTCCGAAATTTAGGATTTTTAGTCCGTAAAAAAGGACGACTTTTATAGATTTTGTGAAAAAATTTGGAGAAAAAGTGAAAAAAAGAAGAAATTTGTCGATTTTAATTTTGGCACGATATTTGCAATATATATTTGTGTCGAAAAAAAGTAATTTAAAATTCTTTTATTTTCAAGCTTTCAGAAAAAGTAGGGATTTTCCGAAGCCGGAAGACGAAAGAGTTTTAAATAACGCAATCATCATATTACGCGAAACTTTATCAATGCGTAGAAAAAGTAAAATTTATCTTTAAGGAGGACACTAAATTATGATGAACTATATTTGGGTCGGCTTAGTTGTAATCGCTACAGTTGTTGGTGGCTTCACTGGCACAATGGAAGCTGTAATGAACAACATCGTTGACTTCGCTCAGACAGCAGTAGATATCTGCTTAGGCTTAATCGGTATCATGACATTCTTCTGCGGTTTAATGAACGTTATGGAAAAAGCTGGTTTATGCGAAAAGTTAGGTAACCTGATCGCTCCAGTAATGAGAAAGTTATTCCCAGAAGTACCTTCTGATCACCCAGCACAGTCCGCTATGGCTCTGTACTTCGCTGCTAACATCTTAGGTATCGGTAACGCTGCTACTCCATTCGGCTTAAAGGCTATGCAGGAACTGCAGACCTTAAACCCTACAAAAGGTATTGCAACTAACGCACAGTGCATGCTGATGGCTATCTCTACTACATCCATCACATTAATCCCTGTAACTGCTATCGGTTTAAGAGCTGCAGTTCAGACTGAAGGCGCTGCTGAAATCATCGCTCCAGTTATCATCGCAACTACTATTTCCACAATCGTAGGTGTTACTTGCACAATCATCTTCGAAAAGTTACCAAGATGGAAGTGGGAAAACATCATCGAAAAGGAAATCGCTGCTGGTACATTAGAAATCAACGAAAACTACATCGGCGACAAGCCAATCGTTTTACCAGAAGGCTACAAATCCGTTAACGATAAGAACAACACAGTTGCATTTTAATTAAGGAGGTACGAAAACTATGACAGCATTTTTAGAACAGGTTTCTATTTGGTCTATTCCAGTATTAGTTGCATGCGTATCCCTGTATGCAATCATTAAGAAAGTTCCTGTGTACACTGCATTTACACAGGGTGCAAAAGACGGTTTCTCCACTGCAGTAATGATCATCCCTTACTTAACAGCAATGTTATGTGCAATCGGTATGTTCAGAGCTTGCGGTGCTATGGACTTCATCTGTGACTTATTAGCTCCACTGACAAACTTAATCGGTTTACCAGGTTCCGTACTGCCAATGGGTATCATGAGATCCTTCTCCGGCGGTGCTGCTGAAGGTCTGATGTCCGACATCTTAGCTACATATGGTACACAGTCCTTAGAAGGTAGAATCGCTTCCGTAGCATTAGGTTCCACTGAAACTACTTTCTACGTAGTAGCTGTTTACTTTGGTTCCGTTGGTGTTTCCAACACTAGACATTCCATCGCTGCTGGTCTGTTAGGTGACTTAGCTTCCCTGATCGCAGCTGCAGTAATCGTAAACGTTATGTGGTTCTAATCTAGAGGAATACTATGAAATATCCTAAAAAATTACAGCAGGGCGATACCGTTGGTATCGTGGCAACCAGCTCCAAACTGAGCACAGAAAGAATTTCTGAATGCGTAAAATGTCTGGAAGACATGGGATACAAAGTAAAAACTGCTGGGAACCTTGATACGGTATATGCCGGCTTCATGGCAGGCACAGGCAAGGAACGTGCAGACGAACTGAACAAGATGTTTGCGGATCCTGAAGTCGATGCGATTCTTTGTGTAAGAGGCGGAGATGGAAGCAGCCGTATCATGGAATACTTAGATTACGAAGTAATCAAAAATAATCCAAAGGTCTTCGTGGGTTACAGCGACGTGACTAATCTGCATACGGCTATTACAAAGAATTGTGGCTTCGTAACATTCCACGGTCCTATGGTTTCCTCCAACATGGTTGACGACTTTGACGAAGAGACAAAAGCATCCTTCTTCGAAGCAATCAACGCTGATGGAGAATATGAATTTAAGAATCCGGAAGGATTCCCGATCGAAGTGCTGAAGGAAGGTAAAGCCACCGGAAGACTGATCGGCGGCAACTTATCCCTGTTATCTGCTGGCATGGGAACACCATTCCAGATGGATGCCAAGGATGCCATCATTTTCATTGAAGAAGTCTGCGAACCTCTGAGCAAAATCGAGAAGTGGGCTTTCCACCTGCGCAACGCCGGTGTATTCAATGAATGCAAGGGTGTAATCTTAGGTCAGTTCACGAAAGTGGAAAACGAAGATTTACCTGAATATGATTCTATCAGAGACTTTGAAGATGTCCTGGAAGGATTAGATATTCCGGTTCTGTACAACGTACAGTCCGGCCACGGTAAGCCAATGATGACTCTGCCAATGGGCGCGGAGTGTACCATTGACACCGAAACAAAAACAATTAAGTTTAAGGTTGAAAGATAATCATACATTAAACTAAATTTAACGGGAAGGTGGGTTCGTCCTGCCTTCCCATTAAAAAACAAAAATACAGATTTTGAATATAATTCCCTTGTTTAGGGATGAATATAAAACTATGATTATGTAAAGAGAATTTAGGAGAAGCAATACAATGATCAAGACAAAGAACAACACACTGTTTTTCGACGGATGCGATACAGTAGAATTAGCAAAGAAATACGGCACACCGCTGTACGTTTACTCTGAAAACGATATCATCAGCAGATTTGATGAACTGAAGGAATGTTTTACTGAAAAATACGAAAGAACAAGAGTAGCATACGCTGCAAAGGCATTCTTCCCATTAGCGATGGCGAAGCTGGTTGACGACTGCGGTATGTGCGTAGACGTAGTATCCGGCGGTGAATTATATACAGCAATCAAGGCTGGTTTCCCTGCTGAAAAGATCGAATTCAACGGCAACAACAAGCAGTACGAAGAACTGGAAATGGCAATCGAATACGGCATCGGCAGAATCATCGTTGACGGCCTGACTGAATTAGATATCATTGAAGAAATCTGTAAGGAAAAGGGCAAGACTGCAAAGATCCTGTTCAGAGTGACTCCAGGCGTACAGAGCACTTCCCACGACTACATCGTAACCGGTAAGAAGGACTCCAAGTTCGGTATTCCTCTGGATGTTATCATGGAACAGGTGAAGAAAGCCATCGATTCTGAATACATCGATTTCTACGGCATCCACTTCCACGTTGGTTCCCAGTTATTCGACAATGACTCCCACCTGCAGGCAGTAGAAATCTTCCTGAAGCTGGCAGAAAACATCAAGAACGAATTCGGTTACGACCTGAAGGAAATCAACTTAGGCGGCGGTTTCGGCGTGAAGTATGTTGACGAAGAAAGAAAGCCTGCAAGCTACTTCATCGAACCAATGATGGAAAGAATCGTAAACTACTATGAAGCAGCTGGCATCACAAGACCAAACGTAGTAATCGAACCAGGCAGAAGCATCGTTGCAGAAGCTGGTATCACATTATACACAATCGGTCAGATCAAAGACATCAAAGACATCAGAAAGTATGTTTCTGTTGACGGCGGCATGACTGACAACATCAGACCTGCGTTATACCAGGCTGAATACACTGGCGTAATCGCAAACAAGGCAGAAGAAGAAAAGACAGAAACCGTAAGAATCTCCGGTAAGTGCTGTGAATCCGGCGACATCCTGATCAGAGACTTACAGATTGCACATCCGGAAAGAGGCGACATCTTCGCAATCTTCTCTACTGGTGCATACGGCTACACAATGGCATCCAACTACAACAAGAACAGAATCCCAGGCGTTGTATTCGTTAAGGACGGCGCTGACAGAGTTGTAGTAAAGCCACAGTCTTACGACGATATGTTAATGAACGAAATTCTGTAAGGAATTCAAGGAAAGCACAACTCCAGGCAGGATTTGTGCTTTCTGTGTATATATTTGTAATTTGTAGGAGAAGGAAAATACAATGGCAGAATATGCTAGAGATGAAAGCAAGAAGATTGATATTTCAAGAGACTTTGCAGATAAAAAAATAGGGAAATGCCCGTTCTGCAAGACAGAAGAACCGAAGTGGTTATATAAGGAAGAGTGGAAACTGATTGGCAGCAACGACAGCTATTTCAAGTGTCCGCACTGTGAAAGCGAACTAAAGCTGATTACAGACGACGTGACCGGACTGGCCTATTCTCCAGTCAGCCCAAGCGGAAAGAAAAAGAAAGCCGCAGGAAAGATTCAAAACGAGCCTTATGTAACGATCATCAAAATCGGCCTGTCTGTGAAGACTCCGCAGAACATGCTGTGGGCCGGCGAGGAAATGCCGCTGGCACAGCTGAAGGCATGGACAGAAACAAAATAAAACTGAGGAATTCACGATGAAATTTACCAAAATGCAAGGAGCCGGTAATGATTTTATCATTGTCGATAATATAAATGGTCAGATTGATCGTTCCTCTTATAGCGAGCTGGCTGCCTGCCTTTGTCCGAGGCATACTTCCGTTGGTGCTGACGGCCTGATGGTCATCGAGCCTGCGGCGCAGGGCGGAGACTTCAGGATGATGTTCTATAACGCCGATGGTATGCAGGGCGAAATGTGCGGCAACGGTGCGAGATGCATCGCCAAGTACAGCTTTGAAAATGGTCTTGCCGGCGGGGAGATGACCATCGAAACTACCGCAGGACTTGTCAAGGCATGGCGGATTAGCCCGTCGGAATATCGTCTCCGTCTCAATGACGTGACTGTGCTGCAGGACGGCCTGAAGCTGGAAGCCTTGGGAAAGACATATACCTGTACTTATGTGGAGCTTGGGAATCCGGGTCTGCCCCATCTGGTGGTGGAAATGCCGGGACTTCGGGATATGGCTAAGAAAGATCTTTTCAATCTGGGACTTGCCCTCCGCAGCCATTCGGCGTTGCCAAAAGGTGCAAACGTGAATTTCTACGACCTGACTGGCGAAGACCGGATCTTTGAACGGACCTTTGAGCGGGGCGTAGAGGATTTCACCTATGCCTGCGGCACCGGAACGGGCTCCGTGGTATCCGTACTGACACTGCAGGGAAAAGTCAGCGGCCGAAACGTGGAAGTTTCTATGGAAGGCGGCATCCTGCACATCGATATCGTCCGTGAGGACGATACAATCAAAGACATCTACCTGACGGGACCGGCAACCACCGTTTATGAGGCCGAGACCGGTGAAGTCTGGTAGAAAAGATATTAACGTCCAACTTTTTCATTTTTCATAACATATATGAGGGGCGCCTGTAGACTTATGTACCTCCCTACAGGTGCTCCTCTTTTTTTTGATTTATATGATATTCGTTTAATGCTTTACTTGACTAAATGGGGGCTGTGTATAATAATAAGTACAAAGAGAAATATACATCTGTGGGAAAGGAGGCCATATAAAATGAAGACTATGAAATATTCCGACTATCAAAAGACGAAGCCATATCAAAACATGGACGACACGCAGAAAGCCATGATGGATCATATTGAAAACACTGGCTTTTACAGGGGAAATGCCAGAAGAGAGATTGAAAGATGGCAGAGAAACCGCGAAAATATGACCCCTGAAGAACTGCAGGCTATGGAAGAAAAGAATGAACGCGATCGTAAGCGCGGAACCTGGTGGCTGCTTGGATTTGGCATCATCGTGCTTGTCATCGCAGGAGTTTTCCTTTATGGCGAAATGACCGGTAATCCGCTTGCAGCAGATTTTACTGGATTTTGAGGTTAAAGTAATTGAATGGGGGAAGTATAAATGAAGGTTAAGGAAGCGAACTTACGGCCTGAAGACAGACATGAGAGGTGGGACGTTTATTCAGACACGAAGCCTTATCAAAATATGACAGAAAACCAGCGAATGGTCTTTGATCACGCGGAAGAAAACGGCATCAACGGTGCTAAGCGGTACACGAAAGCAGATATTGCCAGATGGAAGGAAAAACGTGCCAATATGACTGAAGAAGAAATTGCAGCAATGGAAGCAGAATTCGAACAGAAAGGCAACAAAATAGGAAAAGGATTTCTTATCGCCGTTGGTGTAATCGTAGTCTTTGCTGTTATCGCTTGTATCTGGATAGCCGGATAAACTGAAGAAACATATATAAAAAAAGACGGGAGCATCTCCCGTCTTTTGTGTGTCTGTATGCTATTTTGTGTAGTTATCGAAGTAACCCTGGATATAGATGATAGGTGTACCCTTGTCTCCGGAACCGGAAGTCAGGTCGCATAAGGAACCGATTAAGTCGGTTAACTTTCTAGGGGTTGTCCCCTGTGCAACCATGGAGTCGCCTAAGTCTTCATCCTTGTTCTTGATGTATTCGCTGATAGCAACCTTCAGTTCGTCGCCCTTCAGGTGTGCGAATTCGTTGTCAGCTAAGTACTTCAGCTTTACTTCGTTTGGTGTACCTTCCAGACCTGCAGTGTAACCTGGGGAAACAACAGGGTCAGCCAGTTCCCAAATCTTACCTACAGGGTCTTTGAATGCGCCGTCACCGTATATCATAACTTCTACAGTTTTGCCTGTCAGAACCTTTAATTTTGCCTGTACGCCGTCTACGAATTCCTGACAGTTAATAGGGAATAACTTGATGGAGTTTTCAGTTGCCTTGTTGGAACCTAAAATACCATACTTGTCATTGTAGCCGCTGCCGTCAACGGATGCAGTTAACAGGTCGTCCATGCCTAAAACAACTTCAGCACCTGCAGCCTTTAATAACTTCTTTGTTCTTGCTCTTGTGTGAATGTCACAAGTCAGAACGTTCTTTGTATAATCTAAGATTGTCTTGCAGTTGTTGGAGAAGATTACTTCTGCTTCTGCGCCTTCTTCTTCGATTAAGCTCTTATAGTAGTTTACATAGTCCATACCTGTGAATGTGTGCTTGGACTGTCCGAATAATTCTTCGAATCTTTCCTGTGTCAGCACGTCAGTGTATGGGTTAATGCCAGCATCGTCTAACAGTTCGATATCCAGCAGGTGGTTACCCACTTCGTCGGAAGGGTAGCTTAACATTAAAACAACCTTCTTTGCGCCCTTTGCGATACCACGCAGACAGATACCGAATCTGTTTCTGCTTAAGATAGGGAAGATAACGCCGATAGTTTCTCCGCCTAATTTTTCCTTTACGTCAGCAGCCAGCTGATCTGTGGTTGCGTAGTTAGCCTGCGCTCTAGCTAAGATGGATTCGGTTACAGCAACGATGTCCTTGTCCTGAACCGTGAATTCACCTGCTTCTGCAGCGCCCATAACGGTATCGATTACGATCTGCGCTAAATCGTCACCGTCTTTGATGATAGGGGCTCTCAGACCTCTAGACACTGTACCTACTTTTCTTTCCATATTACATCTCTCCTTTTATACGGGATATTCCCAGATTTGCCAGTTCGTCTGCACGATTGTTCATCGTCGTAATATACGAGAAATCATCGAAGGTGAAACGGTCACCGTTCCAGCCTGTAAACTTGGCATAAAGTTTATCAAAATCTGTAGACTTGCTTGCCAGATTGACGTGTCCTTTCACCCTGTAAAACGTTACATGGTGTTTGCGGACCAGGGCAAGCAGTTCTTTCCATAAGTCCTGGTTTTCGACGGATTTCTTCGCAGCATTTCTCCATTTGTTCTGCTCCCAGCTCTCATACCATTTCTCGCGGAAACAGTTAGAGACGTAAGCGCTGTCAGAGAAAACTTCTACGGTTTGTCCATCTTTCTTCAGTGCCTTGAACCCTTCTATTACAGCTGTCAGCTCCATACGGTTGTTGGTGGTGTTGATTTCGCCGCCGCAGAGTTCTTTCTTGTGTTCACCGAATTCCAGGATGGTTCCCCAGCCACCGACGTTCTCGTCGCTTTGGTTGCCCTTGCAGCCGCCGTCGGTGTACATTCTCAAAATCGTCATAAAAGACCCCTTTTTCCCATTTTCATTTTTAACATATATATTATGCATCATTTTTGCTGAAAGTACAATGAAAAAGTGTATGGAATGAATAAAAAGTTGAATTTTTTTCGTTTCTACGTATAATTAAATGTAATGTAAAAAGAGAGGATTAGACATACATGACATTAGAATTTTGTTCTTTCGCCAGCAGCAGTAGTGGAAACTGTTATCTGGTGAGAAGTGAAAATACAACCTTATTATTGGACGTAGGTGTAGCGGGGAAACACATCCTGTCTGGACTTGCAGAGAAAGGTGCATCTGTGGAAGGCATCGACGGCATCCTGCTGACCCACGAGCATATCGACCATGTGAAGAGCCTTCGTATGATGAGCCGCAAGGCCATAAACGCAGGCGTTTACGCATCGAAGGGCACCCTGTCCCAGGTCTGCGATAAAATCAGCGATGAGGTGATGCGCCCGGTGACGGCACAGCAGCCTTTTTCTATCGGCGATATTGAGGTAAGACCGTTTTCCCTGTCCCACGACGCGGCGGAGCCGTTGAGCTATTCCTTTTGTAAGGATGGCAGACAGATTACCGTGGTGACGGATACGGGCTGCATGACGGAGGATGCCTTTGACCAGCTAAAGGAAGCGGACGTTCTGGTGCTGGAATCCAACCACGAGGTGAATATCCTGAAGATGGGGGCTTATCCTTACAGCGTAAAGCGACGCATCCTGGGAGATGAAGGACATCTGTCTAACGAAACGGCGGGGAAGTGCCTTTGTGAAATTCTGAAGCATAGAAAGGCACAGGGACGGACGGAAGTGCCGAAGGTGGTGCTGGCCCATCTCAGCAAAGAGAACAACACGCCGGGACAGGCCTACCTGACCATCCGCAACGTGCTATTTGAAGAGGACTTTTACATAGACAAGGATTTGGAACTGGATATCGCTCTGCGGGACGAAATCGGAAAGAGCGTGGAAATATAGGAGAAATACATGAACATTACAGTAATTTGTATCGGAAAACTGAAAGAAAAATACTGGACGGCAGCTATCGACGAGTACAGCAAACGTCTGAAGAGTTACTGCAGCCTGGACATCATCGAGCTGAAGGAAGCGCGACTACCGGACAAAGCCGGCCCGGCCGAGGAACTGGCGGTCAAAGAAGCCGAAGGCGAGGAAATCCTGAAGAAGATTAAGGACAACCAGTATGTGATTACGCTGGAGGTCAAAGGCAAGATGCTGTCCTCCGAGAAGCTGGCGGAAAAGATCGATGCATTGGGACTGGAAGGCAACAGCAACGTGGTCTTTGTCATCGGCGGCAGCCTAGGACTGTCTGCGGCGGTGAGTAAAAGGGCCAACTTTAAGCTGTCCTTCTCTGAAATGACCTTCCCACATCAGATGATGCGCGTCATCCTGCTGGAGCAGGTGTACCGGGCATTTAAGATTAACAGGAACGAAGCATATCATAAGTAAAAAAGCAATGAAAAAGGAGCTCGATTGAGCTCCTTTGGTAGTTTTTGATGGAATTCTTACAGTGCAGCGTATTCTGCAGCGATCTTAGCAGCAACTCTAGCGTTGTTGTAAGCTAACTGTAAGTTGGATGCTAATGCAGTACCGCCAGTGTATTCTTTGATGTGCTTCAGTAAGAATGGAGTAGTAGCCTTACCCTTGATGCCTTCAGCCTTAGCAGCTTCTAAAGCCTTTGTGATAACAGCTTCCATTTCGTCGAAGTCTAATTCGTATTCTGCTGGGATTGGGTTAGCGATTAAAGCGCCGCCTCTCAGGCCTAAGTCCCACTTAGTCTTCAGGATCTTAGCGATTGTAGCTTCGTCCTTTGCGTTGTAGTCAACACCGTGACCGGACTTTCTGCAGTAGAATGCAGGGAAATCGTCAGTGTCAACACCGATTACAGGAACGCCAACTGTTTCCAGGTATTCCAGAGTCAGTGCGATGTCCAGTAAGGACTTGCAGCCAGCGCCTACTACTGCAACTGGAGTTTCTGCTAATTCTTCTAAGTCAGCGGAGATGTCCATTGTAGTTTCTGCGCCTCTGTGTACGCCGCCGATACCGCCTGTAGCGAAGATCTTGATACCAGCAAAGTTTGCTAACATCATTGTGGAAGCTACAGTTGTTGCACCTGGCAGGCCTGTTGCGATGTAAGTAGAAACGTCTCTACGGGAAACCTTGCCGATTGTAGGGTCTGTGCACATTAATTCTAACTGTTCGTCAGTCAGACCAACGCACATTTTGCCATCGATAATAGCAGTTGTTGCTGGGATAGCACCTTCGCCTCTAACGATTTCTTCTACCTTACGAGCGAAATCTAAGTTTTCCGGATATGGCAGGCCGTGAGTTAAGATTGTGGATTCTAATGCTACTACTGGCTTACCAGCATCTAAAGCTTCCTGGATTTCTGGTGCTACAGATAAATACTTCTTGTACATGTCTCTTTACCTCTTTCTTTCTCTTACTAGTAATAATTTAAAAAGTGATATCCTGGCTGTTCATGGATGTATCTTCTGTAGCCAGGGCCAAATTGTCTTTCATAAAGCTTTCGGACATCTGCGGATTGATGGTGTTGTCACTCTGGATGGTCAGCATGGAAACGGTCATCGCCGTTTTCAGCGTTTCTTCCAGATTAAAGTCATTCACATGGGAATACAGCATCGCGCCCAGGAAGGAATCTCCTGCTCCTGTGGCGTTTGCAATCTGATCCATCGGTTTGCAGCGTCTGTGGCGGGTCACGCCGTCTGCATCCGCGTAGTAGACACCGTGTCTGCCCAGACTGATGAAGACGCGCTTCGCACCTTTGCCGATGATGATCTGTGCGGCTTCTTCCAGGTCGGCAAAGGTTTTGATTTCCATGCCGGACAGGATTTCTGCTTCTAACAGATTCGGCTTCAGTGTGTAGACACCCTGCAGATTGTCCACCAGCTTCTGTGCGTAGGTGGTGGACACAGAATCTGCAAAAATTGGTGTCACATTGCCATAAGTTGCTAACAAATAATTTATGATATCCTGAGGCAGGCCGGTATCAAAGGTGATTGCCGCAGCCTCACGGAGCAACTTGTCTTTTTCTTTCAGTTTTTCAACTGTAAACTGTTCCATAATTGTCATATCGGAAACAGCGATGTCCATCTCACCATTTGGGTTATGGACGGACATATAGGTGGAACTTGCATGTCCTGGGATCTGGATGAAATGGGATGTATCCAGACCGGCTTCGTCGCAGGCGTTTTTGATGGTTCTGCCGAAGTGGTCATCTCCGATCAAAGTCACCAGCGTAACAGGCACGCCCAGTCTTGCGGCGTTCTCACAAACGTTGTGTGTGGCACCGCCTACAGAAACCTGAATGCGTCCGGGATTGGAATCTTCCTGTACCAGGGCCTTCTTGCTTCTGCCCATGACGTCCAGGTTGGCTGAGCCGACGCCGACGATATATTTTTTCTTTTCCATAAGGAAACTCCTTTTAGTTAAATAAAATGCATTTGACGCCTATAGTATATCAAAGGCACTTGTGAAAAAATAGGACATATGGCATAATATAGGGAGACATTATTGACTTTT
Source organism: Bacillota bacterium (assembly GCA_017522185.1). Classification (GTDB taxonomy): domain Bacteria; phylum Bacillota; class Clostridia; order Peptostreptococcales; family Anaerovoracaceae; genus Senimuribacter. The sequence goes on from JAFWZZ010000024.1 coordinate 91,523, forward strand.
CAAGGAGTTTTTTGCATGAAAGTACATGATCCGCGCAAAAGAAAAGCTTATATGAAGAGATATCCGGTTCACCAGTATTTCTCCACGGAAATCGAACAGTTTCTGGAGCTGCACACCTTCAAAAAAGGAGAGCATCTTTGTGAAGAGAGAAAGACACCGGACCATCTGTATTTTATATTGGAAGGAAAGGTGAAACTTTCTTTGATTCACCAGGACGGGAATGTGACCCTGGTGCAGTATTATGAACCGGGGGACATTCTGGGGGAACTGGAACTTCTGGGTATGCGTCAGCAGTCCCAGACCATTGAGGCTGTGGGCAATGTGATCTGTCTGGCCCTTCCTTTTGAGCAGTGCAAAGAGATTATGCTGGAAGATAGCCGGTTCCTGCAGAATCTCTGCCGTCTGATTGCAGGGAAGATGCAGCGCAGTGTGAATAAGCTGGTGGGGATTCAGACCTATCCTTTGGAGAACCGGCTGGCGTCCTACTTCCTGCAGAAGGAAGATGAAGTCGGATATGGACAGTGGATGTACGTGAAACTGACGGACCTGGCTCAGTATCTGGGGGCCAGCTACCGTCATCTGTCCAGAGTAATCCGGGATTTTGATGAAGCCGGCTGGATTGAAAAGGAACGGACGAAAATGCGGGTATTGGAAAGAGACGGGTTGTATGAACTGGCCCGGCAGATGGAGATTGAGTAAGGGAGGTTTGTATCATGCGGAACGTAAGAATGATAGCGATTCAAATCGGATGGTCCGAGGACAAAGACGACAATCTGCGCAGGGCACTGGCGCTCATTGACGAGGCAATGTCCACACATGATAAGGCAGATTTGATCTGCCTGCCGGAGATGTATTATTCGAATCCGACCCGAAAGAACCTGGACACCGTAGGTATGTCGCTGTGGAATCCACTGACCATCGCGCTGGCCGATTATGCGAGGAAGTATCATGTGAATATTGTGACCGGATGTTTCCCTTGGAAGTCAAGAAACGGCCTGTACAACACCTGCCTGTGTCTGGACCGCGACGGTGCCATCGTTGGACAGTACAGCAAGACCCACCTCTTTGACGGACTGGGACTAAAGGAGTCAGATCTGGTGAAGGCGGGGGACGAAATCTGCATTGTGGACTTTGATTTTGGCAGAGTGGGCATGGCAATCTGTTACGAACTGCGGTTTCCGGAATATCTGACCCGGGTCTGCAAAGAGGGCGTAGATCTGCTCTGTATTCCGACGGCATTCTATAGGCCGCGCTCTGAGAACTGGGATGTGCTGACCCGTGCGGCGGCACTGCAGAACCAGGTGTTCGTCTGTGCAGTGAACCAGTACAACCGCTTTTACCTTGGAAAGAGCCGTATCGTAGATCCGAATGGACGCGTTATGGCGGAAATCGATGAAGGTGAAGGTTTTGCTTATGTGGAAGCGGATCTTGACCAGGTAGCAGAACTGCAGGAGAAACTGGGAAAGTGGAAAAACAGAAGAGAAGAACTGTATTGATATAAAGTTAAAGTTAAAAATCCAGAGGCTTCATGCCTCTGGATTTTGTCTAGATTACGGAATATTTCTTTGTCGCGTTGATATACTGCATCAGGATTCCCAGATTTGCGTAATAGTAGGAAAATTTGTCCTTCTTCTGGATCTCGATGAGGCCGGACTGCACCAGCTTCTTCATGTGCTGGGAAATGGTGGCCTGTGCATAATCAAAGTGGGCAACCAGGTCTTTGTTGCAGACCGTTTCCATAGCCCTGTTGCAGGTCATGATGTGTCGGAACAGCTGCAGTCTTACGGGATGGGCCAGGGCGTCGGAAACCTGTGCGATGAATTCTATATCCTTTTCTTCAAAGAGTTCCTGCTCTTTTCTGATTCTCATGTTTTTGTCCTCCGTGTCATATACAAAGCTACATAACAATATACAACAATTCGACAAAAAATTCAACGCTGCAGGCGTGCAAATATATTTGCACCCTAAGTGTTTTTGCGGTAGAATAAGAGTGCGGAGAGGAGGTCATCCAAGATGCATGAAGAGGGATATAAGAAAATCATCGAAGCACTGATTTCTTTGATAGATTCCGGTGTATATATTGTTGACGAAGAAGGCGTCGGCATCTTCTATAATGAGGCTATGGCGACGCTGGAACAGGTAAACATCGAAGACGTGGTGGGCAAGGAATTTCCAAAGGCCTTCCCTGGGGTAAAACTGGGAGAAAGTACGCTTTACCAGGCGCTCAAGAAGAATATCTCCACAAAGAATAAGCAGCAGACTTACAAGAACCTGTACGGTAAAGAGGTTACCACCATCAACAGTACGGTTCCGGTCGTTTTGGACGGGAAAACTGTCGCGGCTGTCGAAGTGGCGAAAGACATCACCAATATCCGGTCCATGAGCGATACCATCCTGGAGCTGCAGGAGAACAAAATCAAGCCGAAGGAAGCGAAACCGGTTATCAAAAAATATACCTTTGATGACCTGATCGGGAAGAGTGCACCCTTTACTGCTGTCGTGGAAAGGGCGCAGCAGGCCGCAAAGAGCAACGCATCGGTCTTCATCTATGGGGAGACCGGAACGGGGAAAGAACTGGTGGCACAGAGTATCCACTATGCAAGCAGGCGGAAGGACAGGCCGTTTCTGGCGCAGAACTGTGCGGCTTTGCCGGAATCATTGCTGGAAGGCATTCTGTTTGGTACGGCAAAGGGGGGCTTTACCGGTGCGGTAGACAGAGCAGGCCTCTTTGAACAGGCCAACGGAGGCACTTTGCTGCTGGATGAAATCAACTCCATGCCTTATGATCTGCAGAGCAAGCTTCTGCGTGTACTGCAGGAGAGCTATATCAGACGTGTGGGCGGCAGCAAGGACATTCCGATCGATGTCCGCATTATGGCGACGGTCAACGAACATCCGGAGAAGCTGATGGCCCAGGGAAAACTGCGTAAGGACCTGTATTACAGATTAAATGTAGTAAATATCGCGATTCCGCCTCTCAGACAGCGCAAGGAGGATATCCCGCTGCTGGCAGAAAAGCTGCTGCAGAAACACAATCAGCAGTTCGGTACGGAGATCTGGATGATTTCGGATAATGCAATTGAACGGCTGATGGAGTATGACTATCCCGGCAACGTCAGAGAACTGGAAAACATCATCATGCAGTCCATGGCCATGGCCGATACGGAACACGTGATGTCGCAGAAGATGCTGCAGATGCCGATGCAGATTCATGCCATCGGACACGATGTGGACAAATGGGACAGAAAGGGGCCGTTAGACGAGTATCTGGCCAACCTGGAGGAGGAAATTATCCGGGAGGTTATGATTGCGGAAGGCGGGAATATATCAAAAACCGCAGAGGTTCTGAAGATCAAAAGACAGACGCTTCAGCATAAGCTGAGAAAGTACGGCATGAAAGACTGATTTCGGAATGTTTTTCGATCTGGAATGCGGCCAGGTGCAAAATCTTTTGCGTTGAAAAAGCAAAAATATTTGCATTATAATAAGAGAAGAAACGTGGCGAAATGGACGGTGTCTCTACATTTTGTTACGTATCTCCAAAAAAGACGGATTTTCACACTATTTTTTATGAAAAAACGCCGCCAGATGGTACATTGTATACATGGACAAGTTGGCATGGAGTTTGCATCATATATAAGCAGGTGTGAAAAACGCAAATAAATAATTAAGTTTATCATTTAATTTTTCACAAATCTTAATGTAAAAAGGAGAGAAAGACCAATGGAAAATGTAAAAGTAATTATTTGGGGCTTAGGCGCTATGGGTGGCGGTATGGCAGACATGCTGCTGACTAAGAAAGGTATTGAAATCGTAGGCGTTGTTGGTAGAGGCAAGAAGATCGGCACTTCCATGTACGACTACATCAAGACTGAAAAAGGCGACAGACCTGAAGTATTAATCTCTGGTGAAGAAATCATCAAACCAGGTGCTGCAGATATCGTTCTGTTATGCACAGACTCCTTCACAAAGAACGCATTCCCAAGACTGAAGTACATCATGGAACAGGGAATCAACGTAATCACTTCCGCAGAAGAAATGGCTTATCCAGCTGCTCAGCAGCCTGAATTAGCTGCAGAATTAGACAAGATCGCTAAGGAAAACGGCGTTACTTGCTTAGGTACTGGTATCAACCCAGGTCACATCATGGACTTATTAGTTCTGGTTATGACTGGTTGCTTAACTGACGTTGAAGAAATCACTTCCAGAAGAGTTAACTCCTTATCTCCATTCGGTCCAGCTGTAATGGAAGAACAGGGTATCGGTATCTCCACAGAAGAATTCTTCGAAAGAAAAGCTAACAACACTATGTCCGGTCACGTTGGTTTCGCTGAATCCGTAGGCATGATCGCAGAAGGTTTAGGCTTAAAGGTTGCTGAATTCTCTCAGGACATGAACCCTATCACTACAGATGTTGACAGAAAGTCTCCATACGGCTTCGCAGCTGCTGGTTCTTGCGCAGGTGTTGCAATGACAGCTGAAGCAGTATTAGACAACGGCATGAAGGTTCACATGGATCACCCACAGCAGATCGAACCTGAACAGGTTGGCGTTCAGACTGGTGACTATGTAATCATCAAGGGTACTCCAAACGTTAACATGGTTAACAGCCCAGAAGTTGAAGGTGGTTTAGGTACAATCGCTATGTGCGTAAACATGATCCCTCAGGTTATCAACGCTGATGCTGGTTTAGTTTCCATGATCGACCTGCCAATTCCAAGATGCTTAATGGGCGACGTAAGAGACAGAATTAAGCCAGAAAAGAAAATCGCTAAATAAGCAAATTTAGTACTTAGTATTTAAAAAACTATTTCTATGCCCGCAGGAATCTTTCTGCGGGCAATATCTACAAAAGGAGATTTTTAAAAATGGCTAAAAAAGGCGAATGGGTTCGTATCCATAAGGTAGTTTTACCTGCAGCTGAAAGAACAGCAAAAATTCCTGAAGACACAAAGAACGTTGACTTCGAAATGTGGGTAAAGGGAACTCTGCAGAACGAAACAGCAGAAATTGGTGAAGAAGTTACTATCATCACAGCTACAGGCCGTGAAGAAGTTGGTAAATTATTAGAAGTAAATCCTTACTATACACACAGCTATGGTAAGTTCGTTCCTGAAATCGTTGAAATCGATAAGCAGTTAAGAGAAATCATGCAGTTCGGAGGTGAAAACTAATGAAATTAGCAAAAGACTATAATTCCGTAATGGGAAGATCTGCTGAAATCATGAAGGCTTCCCTGGGTCTGGACTTCAATGATTTCGAATCCGGTTCCGTAGCATTTGACTACGAAGGATTAATGACAGCGACTGGTTACACTATCGAAGAAATCGACAAGATCCAGTCCAGAACAGGCGTTGGACACACTCCACTGCTTGAATTAAGAAACATCACTGCTCTGGCAAGAAAGTATGCTAAGCCAGGTTACGGTGCAAGAATTCTGGTTAAGGACGAAGCTGCAAACGCTTCCGGTTCCTTCAAAGACAGAAGAGCTGCTTGCGCAGTTGCACACGCTAAGAAGTTAGGATACAAGGGCGTTATCGCTGCTACATCCGGTAACTACGGTGCTGCAGTAGCTTCCCAGGCTGCTATGCAGGGCATGAAGTGCATCATCGTTCAGGAATGCTACGACTCCAAGGGCGTAGGTCAGCCTGAAATCGTTGAAAAAGCTAGAAAGTGCGAAGCTTTAGGCGCAGAAGTTATTCAGCTGACAGTAGGTCCTGAATTATTCTACGAACACCTGTCCGTAATGGAAGACTCCGGATACTTCAACGCATCCCTGTACTCCCCATTCGGTATCGCTGGTGTTGAAACATTAGGTTACGAAATCGCTATGGACTGCCGTGAAAGATTCGGCAAGGATCCTGCAATGGTAGTATGTACACAGGCAGGCGGCGGTATGGTTACAGGTACAGCAAGAGGTCTGATCAAGGCTGGCGCTGAAAACACTGAAGTAGTTGCTGCTTCCATCGACCTGACTGGTTTACATATGGCTTCCGACGTACAGTTTAACAAGAAGTCCTGCACAACTGGTCACACTGGTTTCGGTGTACCACACGCTACAAACCCTGACACAGGTGACGTTCCTCGTTCCGCAGCAAGACCGCTGAGATATATGGACAGATACGTTACAACTACACAGGGTGAAGTAATGTACATGACAGAAATGTTAGCTAACCTGGAAGGTCTGGAAAGAGGTCCTGCAGGTAACACTGCATTAGCTGCTGCATTCTCCCTGGCTCAGGAATTACCAGAAGACGAAATCCTGGTTGTAACTGAAACAGAATACACTGGCGCTGGTAAGCACATTCAGCCTCAGTTAGACTTCGCTAGAGAAAACGGTATCGAAATCTTCTTCGGTAACCCAGATCAGGACGAACCTGGTAAGAACATCGTTCTGCCAGAAAACCCAGGCGTATTCAAGGTTAAGGAATTAAGCTTAGACAAGATGAGAAAGTCCTTAATCAAGAGATCCGTTCCTAGAGCTGCTGGTAAGTTAACTGCTGAAGATATCGCATTCTTAGTAGTTGATACCAGATCTGATGAAGCATTCGTAAAGGCTGCATTAGACGAATTAGGCGTAGAATACTAAAAACAAAGTTTATTAACGTGGGATACGCGCTTTGATGGACAACCGTCAAAGCGCCGTCTCCTGCGAGAAGTAAGGAGAACATAAAGAATGAAAAGAGCAGACGATTTCGAACAGAGAAGAGCGCATATTGCAAATCTTACTGACGAAGAATTATACGACAGATTCTGGGAATTAACAGCTCAGGTTGTTGACCCACTTCTTGAATTAGGTAAGAAGAATACAACTCCTTCCGTAGAAAGAGCTGTATTACTGAGAATGGGTGTTTCCTCTTTAGACACTCAGAAGATCGTTGAAGGCTGCATGGACAGAGGTCTGATGGGACACGGTACTGGCCACGTAGTTTACAAGGTTTCCAAGGAAAAGGGCATCTCCATCAGAGAAGCTTCCGAAAAGTTAGCTCAGGGTGAATACTGGGATGACGCAGTAGCATTATTCAAGAAGGAGGTTAAATAACGATGGCAGATTTCGAATTAAAACCAAATGAAAAGTTAGACGTAAGAGAGATTTTAAAAGATCTTGACAAGTATGAACCAAGAAGAAGAGGATGGGTTTGGAGAAAACCTGCTCCTGGTCTGAAGATGGGTCCTTTCGAATTCAAAGATTGTACAGAACCTCTGAAGAATTCCGTTGGCCTGCCTCCAGCTAAGTACTTCGAAAACATCGACCCACAGCCAATGCCAGTAATCACAACTGAAATCGCTTCCGGTAGATTCGAAGACGATATCAGAAGAATGAGAATGGCTGCATGGCATGGTGCTGACCATATCATGGTTATCAGACATATGGGTCAGTCCCACATCGACGGTCTGATGGAAGGTACTCCACAGGGTATCGGTGGTATTCCTGTAACTAGAAAACAGGTTAGAGCTCAGAGAAAGGCTCTGGACATCATCGAAGATGAAGTTGGTCGTCCAATCAACTATCATTCCTACGTTTCCGGCGTTGCTGGTCCAGACGTAGCTGTAATGTTCGCTGAAGAAGGTATCAACGGTGCTCACCAGGACCCTCAGTACAACGTATTATACAGAGATATCAACTGTGTTAGATCTTTCGTAGACGCTTGCGAATCCAAGAAAGTTTTAGCTTGGGCTGACATTCTGCAGATCGACGGCGCACACAATGCTAACGCAACAGCAAGAGAAGCTTGGAAGGTAATGCCAGAACTGATCGTTCAGCACGCTATCAACTCCCTGTTCTCTGAAAAGGTTGGTATCAAGCCAGAAAACATCGCATTATCCACAGTTCCTCCAACAGCTACTCCAGCTCCATGCGTATACTACGATTTACCATATGCAGTAGCTCTGAGAGACTTCTTAAGAAGATACAAGATGAGAGCTCAGCAGAACACGAAGTACATCTGCTCCTCCGTAAGAGAAGCTACAGTTACTCACGTAATGAACATGCTGATCTCCAAGCTGACAAGAGCTGACATCCAGTCCACAATCACTCCTGACGAAGGTAGAAACGTTCCATGGCACATCTACAACATGGAAGCTGTTGACAACGCTAAGCAGGCTCTGATCGCTATGGACGGTTTAATGGACTTAGTAGAACTGAAGATGGATGGTCCTCTGGGCGAAATGGCTAGAGACATCAAGGAAAGAGCAGTTCTGTTCATGGAAGAAATCGTAGAAGTTGGCGGCTACTTCCAGGCTGTTCAGGAAGGTTTCTTCGTAGACTCCGCGAAGTATCCTGAAAGAAACGGCGACGGTATCGCAAGACAGATCGAAGGCGGCGTAGGCTATGGTTACATCTTCGAAAGAGAAGAAGACTACATGGCTCCTGTAACTGCTCACTACGGCTACAACAACGTAGAACAGTACGGCGGCGATCCTGAAAATCCATCTGCATTAATCGGCGGATGTACATTCGAAGACAGAAGCAAGATCGTATTCATCGACGAATTAGAAGAAGAAGATACAGTTGCTACAAGATTAGAAAACGTTAAGAAGTACTTAGACGGCGAAGCAATCAAGCCTGAAATGGAATGGTGCGGCGACGGTGTAGTTCTGATGACAATGATGATCCCTGCAGAACCAAGAACTGCTGAAGCAGTTGCTCTGGAAATCGGCCGTAAGTTAGGTCTGGAAAATCCAGAAGTTAACTCCAAGGAAGTTATGCAGGAAGCTGAAGGTACAAGAATTGAAATGAAGGGTAAGGTTACATTCGATGTAGATCCTTCCACTCTGGAAATTCCACCTGCACCTCATCACTTAGACGACGCTACTCTGTACAAGGAATTCGAAGAACACCCAATGGTAGTTGTTTGTGGTACAGTTGGCGAAGACGAACACTCCGTAGGTCTGAGAGAAATCATCAACATCAAGCACGGTGGTATCGAAAAATGGGGTATCAAGGTTAACTACTTAGGAACTTCCGTTCCAGTAGAAAAGCTGGTTGACGCTGCTATCGAATTAAACGCTACAGCAATCCTGGCTTCCACAATCATCTCCCACGATAACATCCACTACAAGAACATGAAGAGAATCAACGACTTAGCAGTTGAAAAGGGTATCAGAGATAAGGTTATTATCGCAGCTGGTGGTACTCAGGTAATTCCTGATGACGCAGTAAAGACTGGTATCGACGCTGGTTTCGGCAGAGACTCCCATGGTATCGATGTTGCTACATTCTTAGCTGAAGAAGCTATGAGAAGAAGAGGCGATCTGTAAAACTTGTCTTTTTCAACCACAGCGTTGTTAGCTGCACTGTCCTGCAGTGCTCACGTACTTCAGTACGCTCCGCGCTTCGGCAGTTTGCTGCCTAGCTGTGAATGAAAAATCCTGCGTTTTACGCAGAGAATAAGGTTTACAACCAAACAAAGTCTTGAAAGGGCGGGCCAAAAGCCCGCCCTTTTTTAAAACACAAATACCTTTCCAGAGCAAAACCAGACGCTTTTGTTGTGGTAAAGTATTTGAAATCAAAAGGAGGATAACATGAAAGTAGACGTATTAGTAGCTGAAATTGGATCAACCACTACGGTAGTTAATGCATTTACCGGTCTGCACACGGACAACCCGGTGTTCTGGGCACAGGGTCAGGCGCCGACTTCCGTACTGGAAGGTGACGTTAGAATCGGCCTGCAGGGTGCTGTGGATGATCTTTGTAAGAAGATGAATATAGATAGTCTGGAATACGATGAAATGCTGGCAACTTCTTCCGCGGCTGGCGGCCTGAAGATGACCGTACACGGTCTGGTGTACGACATGACTGCCAAGGCGGCAAAGGAAGCAGCCCTGGGTGCCGGCGGTATCCTGCATTACATCACAGCAGGCAAGCTGAGAAGAACAGATATCGCAAAAATCAAAGAAATCAATCCAAACCTGATCCTGATTGCAGGCGGTGTTGACTACGGTGAAAGAGAAACTGCCATCGACAACGCAGAAAAGATCCGTGCACTGGGTCTGAAGACACCGATCATCTACGCCGGCAACATCGAAAATCAGGAAGAAATGAAACTGATCTTCGACGAAGAAAGCGGTCAGAAATTATATAACGTAGAAAACGTATATCCAAAAATTGACGCGCTGAATGTAGAACCTTGTCGTAAGGTCATTCAGGATGCTTTTGAGGATCACATCACCCACGCACCGGGCATGGAACACGTGAGAGACATGGTAAACGGCCCGATTATCCCGACTCCGGGCGCGGTTATGGAATGCACCAAGCTGTTATATGACTGCCTGGGCGACCTGATCGTACTGGACGTTGGCGGTGCGACAACCGACCTGCACTCCGTTGCAACAGAATCCGACAAGATCGCCCGTATCATGACTTCTCCGGAACCAAAAGCGAAGAGAACCGTAGAAGGTGACCTGGGTGTATATGTAAACAGAATGAAGGTTATCGAATCCATCGGCGAAGAGCAGATGAGAAAAGACTGCGAAAAGATGGGTATCGATTTAGAAGCAACGCTGGAAAGCTACGTTGCGATTCCAAAGACAGAGGCAGAATTCAAGCTGGTTGAACGCCTGACAAAGGAAGCCGTGCTGAAGGCGGTTGACCGTCACGCTGGTATCATCAGATACATCTACGGCCCATCTGGCAGAAGCACCATTGCAGAAGGTAAGGACCTGACACCGGTAAAATACATCATCGGTACAGGCGGCGCCCTGACAAGACTTCCTCACAGAGTGGAAATCATGGAAGAAATCGCGAAGAACAACGAAACCGGTATGAAGCTGTATCCAACGCAGCACGCGAAAATCCTGGTAGATAACGATTACATCATGGCATCCCTGGGCGTTCTGTCCACAAGATACAGAGAAGCTGCCATCAGACTGCTGGAAAAGAGCTTAGACTTCAAGTTCCCTGAAAAGAAAGCACAGGACTTCTCCACACCTGCATACATGGCTGATGTAAACCGTGAGGCAGAAGAAGCAAAGAAGCGCGACGAAGAATACAAGAAGCACATTGAAGAAATGGAAGCTTTGGGCTATGACATGAGTTGCTACAAGGAAGAAGAAAAAATCGGCGGCGCAAGCGCAGAAGAAGTGCAGGCTGCAAGAGCTGCGGCAGAAGGCAAGGCCGACCTGGCTGCCGGCAAAGGCATCAAAGGCAAGTGGGCTGCGGCAGAAGGCGAAGGCCAGTACATGGGCGACTGCACCCACGACTGTGCACACTGCACCAGAAGAAACTGTCCAAACAGAGCAAAACCTCTGTAAATAGATCACTAACGCGGGCCAGGCCCGGGAAGAAGAAAAAAGGAGAGAAAAACATGTATCCTAAACTAGTAATCGATTTAAAGAAATTAGAAGACAACTTAAACGCTGTTGGCAAGATTACAAAGGAAGACGGCGGCTGCTCTTTGATGATCGTAACAAAGGGTCTTTGTGCAGACTTAGAAATGGCTAAGATGGTTGCTGCAAATGACTATGTTGATTTTGTTGCTGACTCCAGAGTAAAGAACATCGCTTCTTATGCTGACATCGTAAGAGGTGCAGGCAAGAAGACGGTTCTGCTGAGAATCCCTATGCACAGCGAAGTGGCAGAAGTTGCGAAGTATGTTGACCTTTGCTTCAACTCCGAACTGTCCACAATCAGACTGTTAAACGAAGAAGCTGCAAAGCTGGGTAAGAAGCAGGATATCCTGTTAATGATCGACCTGGGCGACCTGAGAGAAGGTATCTTCTTCCAGAACGAAGACCTGATCTACGAAGCAGTAGAAGAAATCCTGGCGATGGAAAACATCAACCTGTATGGTATCGGTGTAAATCTGACCTGCTATGGTGCAATCATTCCGAAAAACGACAACCTGTCCCAGCTGGTTGATATCGCACGCAAGCTGGAAGCGAAATACGACATCAAGCTGGAAATGGTATCCGGCGGTAACTCCAGTTCCATCTATCTGGTAGGCAAGGGCGAATTACCAGAAGGTATCAACAACCTGAGACTGGGTGAATCCTTCTTATTAGGTAACGACACAGCTTACGAAACAAAGCTGCCAGGCACTGTCAGCGATGCATTGATTCTGCAGGCAGAAATCATTGAACTGAAGGAAAAACCATCCCTGCCAATCGGCGAAGTTGGTGTTGACGCATTCGGTGAAAAGCCTTACTACGAAGACAGAGGTATCATGAAGAGAGCTATCATCGGTATCGGTAAGCAGGATACAGACCTGGGCAGCATGACTCCATGCGATCCACAGGTAGAAATCATGGGCGGCAGCTCCGACCACATCATCCTGGACGTAACACACGCTGACAAAGAATACAAAGTTGGCGACATCGTAGAATTCGAACTGGGTTACGGCGGCATGCTGAAGACTGCAACCAGCGCCTACGTAGAAAGAGCATATAGAAAATAAGCGAAGAAAGACTGCCTGCGGGCAGTCTTTTTTGATGAAACGAAAATATTAACGTGACAAATGGTTACAAAGGGTATAGAATGAAGATGTATGAGTATTTGTTGTAAAAAGAGAAAAGGAGAAAGATTTATGACAATGATTACAAATCAATTCGTAAATGATTGGGTAAAGGAAATGGCTGAACTGACAAAGCCAGAAGAGATCATTTGGATTGACGGAAGCGAAGAACAGCTGGAAGCAATTAAGCAGGACGCTCTGACAACAAAGGAAATGCTGGAACTGAACCAGGAAAAACTGCCAGGCTGTTTATATTACCGCACAAAACCTACAGACGTTGCAAGAGACGAAAAGAGAACTGTGATCTGCACACGCAGAAAGGAAGATGCAGGCCCTACAAACAACTGGGTAGACCCTCAGGAAATGTACGACAAGATGGGCAAGCTCTTTGATGGCTCCATGAAGGGAAGAAAGATGTATGTAATTCCATTCTCCATGGGTGTGGTTGGTACAGAGTTCTCTAAGATTGGTATTGAAATTACAGACTCCATCTACGTTGTTCTGTCCATGGCGATCATGACACGTGTTGGAAGAGACGTGATTGACGCCCTGAATGCCGGTGCAGACTTCACAAAGTGCCTGCACTCCAAGGCTGACATCAACGAACAGGAAAAATATATTGCACACTTCCCAGAAGATAACACTATCTGGTCCATCAACTCCGCTTACGGCGGTAACGTACTGCTGGGTAAGAAGTGTCTGGCTCTGCGTATCGGTTCTTACCTGGGTAAACAGGAAGGATGGATGGCAGAACACATGCTGATTCTGAAAGTGGAAAAAGAAGGCGAAGAACCTAAGTATGTTTGCGGTGCATTCCCAAGTGCATGCGGTAAGACAAACTTAGCAATGCTGACTCCACCTGAATACTTCAAGGAACAGGGCTACAAGGTATCCACAATCGGTGACGATATCTCCTGGCTGCGTATCGGTGAAGACGGCAGATTATATGCAGTAAACCCAGAAAACGGTTTCTTCGGTGTTGCACCTGGTACTAACATGAAGTCCAACCCTAACGCAATGCTGACAACCATGAAGGGTACCATCTTCACAAACGTTGCAAGAAACTTAGACGACAATACAGTTTGGTGGGAAAGCATGGACAAGAATCCGCCTGCAAACGGCGAAGACTGGTTAGGCAACCCATGGAACGGACCGGAAGCAGACGTGAAGGGTGCACATCCAAACAGCAGATTTACTGCACCTGCAGCAAACTGCCCTATCATTGCTGACGAATTCTCCACAGGAGAAGGCGTTCCGATCTCCGCTATCATCTTTGGCGGCAGAAGAGCAAAGGCAGAACCGCTGGTTTACCAGGCAAAGGACTGGAACCACGGTGTATTCATCGGTTCCGCAATGGCATCCGAAACAACAGCTGCAGCAAACGGTCAGGTTGGTGTAGTTCGTCATGACCCAATGGCAATGCTGCCATTCTGCGGCTATAACATGGCTGAATACTTCCAGCACTGGATCGATATGGGTAAGAAGATGACAAACCCTCCTAAGATCTTCCATGTAAACTGGTTCAGAACTGATGAAAACGATCAGTTCATGTGGCCTGGTTTTGGTGACAACTTAAGAGCAATCCTGTGGATGTTAGACCGTTGCGATGGCAAGATCGACGCAGAGGAGACTCCTCTGGGCTTAGCTCCTAAGAAGGGTGACTTAGACGTTACCGGTCTGGATCTGTCCGACGAAGTTCTGGAAAAGCTGTTCGCAGTAAACAAGGCTGACTGGGAAGCAGAAGTAGAAGGCATCCAGGAATTCTATGACAAGTTCGATTCCCTGCCGGTTGAACTGACAGATGCTTTAGCTACTCTGAAGGCTGAAATCGAAGCACTGTAAATTACATAAAAATCAAAGAAGCTGCCGGCGATGTGCCCGCGGCTTCTTTTTTAAGGGAAGTCGAAGCTTATGGAAAACTACTACTACAACCGTATGACAAAGCCCGAGCAGGCCGCATATCACGCCATCAAGAAAGGACTGGAAGCCCTGGCACCATCCATTCAGGTGCCTCGCATCGATGGAAAAGACCTGGCGCAGGTCTATTTCCTGCTCCGTCTGGACCATCCGGAAATCTTCTATTCAGCAAGCTATAAGTATCGTTACTACGAGCATGCAGACAGTATGGAGCTGATGCCGGAATATTTGTTTGAGAAGAAAAAGATCCAGCAGCATCAAGCGGCGCTAAAAGCCCGCGTAGAGAAGCTGGCGAGACCGGCAAAAGAACTGAAAAGTGAATGGGACAAGCTGGTTTACATTCACGACTTTATCTGCCAGAACGTTCAGTACGACAAGTTGCGTAAACCTTATGCTCATGAAATCATCGGGCCCCTTGGTCAGGGTGTCGGCGTCTGCGAGGGCATGGCGAAATCGGTCAAGATTCTCTGCGATGCGCTGAACATCTGGTGTGTCATCGCTATCTCCGAAGCCAACGCGGACAAAGGCGTCAAATACCGTCACGCATGGAACATCGTGAAGATTGGTGGGAAGTACTATCACTTGGACGCCACTTTTGATAACGGTCTCTGCAGGGAGACTGACGATGTCCGTTATGACTATTTCTGTCTTCCGGATAAGCAGATTTTCCGTGACCATGAGCCACTGGTATGGCAGATGCCGCAGTGTGAAGACAGTGACAACTTCTATTACAAGGTAAAGAAACTGTCCTGGACCAAGGAGGAAGAGGTCCGCAAGCGCTGTGCCCAGGCGGTAAAGAAGGGGAAGGTGCTGACCTTCCACTGGAGAGGAGACTATCTGACCCGGGAACGACTGAAAGAGTTTCTGAGCATCTTTGAAGAGGAAGCCGCAAAGAAAGAAAAGCATGCCCGCGTCAGATTCAACTGGCCGCAGGCGGTGCTGCGGGTCAGCTTTGACGTGCCGGCAGCCGCAGAAGATGTGGAACTGGAAGAGGCCGATGCATCAACGAGATAACAGTATAAAAAAAGCCGACAGGATGAACCTGCCGGCTTTTCATGTTTTTGATATGTGGGGTTACGCTTCGAACGCGCCTTTCACCAGGATTTCTCCGCCCTGGATCATGGTCTGTCCCATTGCGATAACGGTGTCGATTTCTAAATCCTTTGTCATCATGCACAGGTCAGCATCGTTGCCTTCTGCAATCACGCCCTTCTTCTTCAGGCCAAGTGCTCTTGCAGGGTTGCAGGTGATGGCTTTGATAGCGATTTCCAGAGGAATGTTTTCTCTTTCGATACATTCCTTTACTTCCTTCAGCAGGCAGCTGGACTGGCCCATGCCCATGCCCAGGAATACACCGTCTGCACTGTACAGCGGTAAGCTGCCCTGGCCGTCGGAGGAGAATGTGAATAAGTCAGTGGAAATACCTTCGTCGATCAGTCTCTTTACGCCTGTGGAAACGCGGACTTCGTCGCAGACAGTTTCCCAGTAGTCGATGTCTTCGTTACCGGTGAAATCGATGTAGCCGCCCTTCTTCGCATATTCCAGGGACTTTTCGAACAGCATTGCGTTTCTGTTTACGTGGGTAGGCATAAACTGTGTAATTGGAATTTCAGTTTTTTCAACTACTTCTTCGATCAGGTCCATGCATCTTGGGCTGTCGCCTAAGTGGATGTTGATGATGCCGGCTTTGCCGGATAACACGCCGCCCAGTCTTGTGTCAGCGCATACTCTTGCAAATTCAGCGAAAGTAGGCTGGGAGGATCTATGGTCGGAGATGGCGATTTCACCGCATCCGATGAATTCGTCGATCATCATGATATCCTTTACGATGCTGTCAGTCAGTGTATGAACCGGAATCTGGTAGCTGCCGGTGTAGCCATAAGCAGACAGTCCCTGTTCTTTCAGACCCTTTAACTTTGCTACCAGTGCGTTCACGTCACGACCGATACCGTCTGTGCCCAGACATCCTACGACTGTTGTAATACCGTAGCGGGTCAGTCCGGACAGAGTTGCTTCCGGTGTTCTGTTGCCAAAACCGCCTTCGCCGCCGCCACCCAGTACGTGTACGTGGGAATCGATGAAGCCAGGTAATAAGATCTTACCAGTTCCGTCGATGACCTCAACCCCTAATTCTTCTGGCAGGTTGATTTCGTCAGCGATTTTGCAAATCTGACCGCCAGCCAGATAGACATCTTTTACACCTAATTTCTCTGGTGCGTATACTTCTACATTTTTGATTAATTTCATATTTATAGTTACCTTTCTATTGTATAAACTTTACCATTTATTGAATACTTTTTCTGCGAAGCCCAGCAGGTCTTTGACTTCCAAAACGGTGCCATCGTCTAATACCACTTTGCCGTTAAACTTACCGAATACCTGATGCTGGTTGGAGCGGATTACGCCCACATTGGTATCCGCATGACGATCGATGATTGGTTCAAAGTCCATCTCGAATCTGCCGTCGCTGCTGGTAAACTTCCAAGGCGCCAGGAAGTCTTCTTCCTTTTCGCCCATCGGAATGTGGAAGGTTACATCTTCCAGCTTGTGGGCTTTGTGGTTATAGAAGAGCATGTTTTCCGTTGCGGCAGTAGTGTCGCCGAAGCCGTAGCCGATGTTGAACCCGAAAGGCACGCCGTCGACCAGGCCGGAAGCACTGCCCCAGTACCATGTGTTTTTGTATGTCCATACGCCGCGGCCCCAGTCTAATACGCCGAATGAAGTTTCCGGTTCAAAGACGTATTCCACGCCGTTGAATTCCACAACGCCCTTGGCAGGCAGACAGTTGATCTTCTGGTTATAGTAGAAATGTTTCGGATGGCCGGCAAAAGGTGTTGCGATGACCATGGAGTCACCCTTTGGATTTGCCAGCTCGATGCGGCCTTTGATCGGTTTACCGTCACAGAAGTTTTCCATGGAGAATTCCAGAACGCGCTTCTCGCCGTCGTTATGGAAGAACATGGCGTGTTTCTTGCTGCTGTGGAATACATCGCCTTTTACCGATGTAGCAGGAAAACCAACCTTTCCGTCGGTCAGCCAGGACATCTGGCTGGTTGTCTGTTCCCAAGGGGTGCGGAAGTCCAGCAGGGAAATGCTGTCCAGACCCATATAGGAGTTGTCGGCGATGGTCAGGGCAACGCCATAGTCGTCATTGCCGATATAGTAGTAGTCCCATTCTTTGATACGCCAGCGGTTCGCCTTGATCGCGGCTCTATCGTAAATAGGCAATAAGCTTGTCGCGTAGCCGGGCTCTGCCAGATGACCGTTTTCATCCAGTAGCGGCTTTGATGTCAAAATCTGATGCTGCATAGGGCACCTCCTGTTTTCATAGGTATACACCTATTTTACCATAAATCGCACCACTTGCTATGAAAAATTGAAAAACTAGGGTATAATATAGATATGAAAAGAGACTTACATATTGGATGTCATCTTTCTGCCACAAAGGGCTTTGCAGCCATGGGGAAAGATGCGGTAAAAATCGGGGCAAACACCTTTGCCTTCTTCACCAGAAATCCAAGGGGAGGGAAAGCAAAAGAGATAGATCCGGAAGACGCAAGGGCGCTTCTGGAAATCATGGAGAAGGAAGGCTTCGGGAAACTGGTTGCCCATGCGCCGTATACACTGAATCCGTGCTCGGCAACGGAAAAGACAAGAGAATTTGCAAAGATGGCCATGACGGATGATCTGGCCAGAATGGAATATTTACCGGGAAATTACTATAACTTCCACCCGGGCAGCCACGTAGGCCAGGGGGCAGAGAAGGGGATCGAAATGATTGCCGGCCTGCTCAACGAAGTGATGTCACCGGAACAGACCACCACAGTGCTGCTGGAAACCATGGCGGGAAAAGGCAGTGAAGTCGGTGGGAATTTTGAGGAAATCGCGGCTATCATCGACAAGGTGGAGCTGAAGGAGAAGATAGGGGTCTGTCTGGATACCTGCCACGTCAGCGATGGCGGCTACGATATCATCGGTGACCTGGACGGTGTGCTTGCAGAATTTGACCGGATCATCGGGCTGGAAAAGTTAAAGGCCCTGCATATCAATGACAGTAAGAATCCGATGGGCGCCCGCAAGGACAGACACGCCTGTATCGGGGAAGGATATTTGGGAAAAGAAACCATCGTGAAGGTGCTGAGCCATCCAAAACTGGCGGGGCTTCCATGCATTCTGGAAACGCCGCAGGAAGACCTGGAGGGTTATGGCAGGGAAATCGAAATGCTGAAAGGAGCAGTGGAGCTATGAAAATCAAAGATGTATTAGTAATTAATCCGGGATCAACCTCTACGAAGATTGCAGTTTACACCGATGAAGCCAGAGAGGTTGTATTCGAAACCAACATCGTCCATGACGAGGAAAAAATCAATGATTTTCCGAATGTGGCCGCGCAGAGAGTTTACAGAACGGAAACCGTGATGGAATTCCTCAAATCGAAGAATTACGATATGAGGAATCTTTCTGCAGTAGTCGGCCGTGGAGGCATGGTGCCTGAACTGAAGGGCGGCGGCTACAAGGTAAACGAAAAGCTCTGCACCAGAATGGCCAGTGCAGATATCCCGCAGCATGCATCCAGCCTGGGGGCTTTGATCGCCTATGCCATTGCAAAACCGCTGGGTCTGCCTGCTTACATATACGACTCCACCATGGGCTATGACCTTCTGGACATCGCGAAGATTACAGGGATTGCTGAAGTAGAAAGACACGGCGGCATCCACCTGCTGAACTCCAGGGCCCAGGCGATCAAATACTATAAGGCAAAGGATCAGGATTATCGCAACAAGCAGTTCATCGTCTGCCACATGGGCGGCGGCATCACGGCCAACGCATGGAAGGCCGGCAAGGTTGTGGACGTATCTTCTTACGACGATGGTCCGATGGCACCGGAACGTTCCGGCGGCATTCCTCTGCTGCTGTTCAAACGTCTTTGCTTTGACGGCAGACATACAGAAGCGGATATCGATAAGCTGATCAGCGGCCGTGGCGGACTGTTCTCCTACTTAGGCACAAAGGACTGCCGTGAGGTAGAACGCATGATTGCAAACGGCGACCACTACGCGAAGATGGTTTACGAGGCCATGGTGCTGCAGGTTGCAAAAGCCATCGCGGGACTTTCCTGCACGCTGAAGGGCAAGGTTGATGTCATCATCTTAACCGGCGGCATCGCCCATTCCCACAAACTGACTTCCATGATTAAAGAATACTGCGAACACATCGCACCGATCGTGGTGTTGCCAGGCGAAAGCGAGCTGGAAGCACTGGCGCAGGGTGCAGTCAGAATGATGCAGGGCGAAGAAATCACACAGGAATACTAAAGAATGTAAATGGAAAGGAATTCACTATAAAATGAAGGTAGCATACGGAAGAAAAGTATTTATTGCAATTATTATCACAGGGCTTTTGGAGCTGCTGGCATTTCCATTTCTGGGAAGCGGGATTGAGCAGAACAAAGGCACAGTGCTGTTCTGCATAGTCATGGCAGTCGGCGGTGGTATTTTCACCTATATGGATATGCCGGAAGAGTCCGCAGAAGAAAAGATGCGTGTAACAAATATCCTAACCGCAATTATGCTGCTGGTTGCAGAAACCTACGCGGCGGGTATGTTGCTGTTGTAAGACGACGTAAAATTACATAAGGAAAATAAGAGAGAGCGTTTCCACTGGATGGGAACGCTCTCTTTGTATGAGCAGATTTATTCTGTTTCTTCATCAGAAGATCTGCTGCGCAGTGCCATCTGGGCGGCAGCGTGACGGCTGTGAACATCTAATTTCTGATAAATCTTCTTGGTGTAATCTTTTACGGTATGTTCAGAGAGGAACAGAATCTTTGCGATATCGCCATTACTGTAACCGTAGCTGATTAAATCCAACACTTCTTTTTCGCGGGCAGTCAGTGTTTCGATCAGCTTGCTTTCCGGCGTTACCGCCTTTGTCTGTTTTGTTGCCGGTGCACTTGCTGGTACACTTGCATCTGCATCTGCAGGCACGATCTTTCTCGTCAGGGAGAAGATGAGGAATGGTGCCAGGTGCATGTACAGCAGCTGAAGAGTAACCATAATCATCAGATAAACCAGAAGCAGCATCTGGGTGTTGTCGCGGAAGGCTTCGACCATTGCGCTTTGAATCACTACCGTTGCCACCGCGATAAACATGCAGGCCGGCACGATATGCTTTGATGGATAATGCTTCACCAGAATCAGCTCGTACAGCGGAAGGAACTGACATGGTGCGAAGCCGAAACCGATGCAGACGCATGCCAGGTAGGTCACGGATGGAATATAGGCTGATGCGAAGAGTATCAGGAATCCCACTACAGAGACGGACATCAGTACTGGAACCAGACGCAACGGATGCAGAATCTTCTTCTTATACAGTATGTACATTGTCAGGCTGGCAACGGCATCGCTGAAGTATGCGATTGCTACTCCGTTTTTAACATCGGCTACGGCAGCCGAACCACAGAGGGTCATCAGGCAGCTTACTACGGCTAGGGCACAAAGTCCGGTGAAGAGGTGCTTCGGACAAAGGATTCCGTCACCCTTCTTTACAAAACGCGGACAGGCAGCCTTTCCTGCAGGCAGGGTGAAGAAGAAGTACAGCAGCATCAGCAGCATCATGACAACGACCACGCGGAACGCGGAGAAGGTAATCGGCACAGTGTCGTTTTGCACCAGCGCAATGATCAGAAAGGAGACACCGTAAGCGATGGTCAGATGGGTAACGGCACTTTTCTCCGTTATCATGTTGACGATGACGAAAGATTCAAACCCAATCATAATGCAGCAGCAAAAGATGTGGGCATAAATCAAAAGCAGCAGTGTCTCAGGCGGCAGGGGCAGAAAAAGTCCGCCGATGGTAGCCAGCGCGCCAATGGTAAAAAATCTTTGTGCCTGAACGACCCCCTGTGGGAACGCAATCATATAGATAATCGTCAGGATATAGCAGGCTGCAATCAAGGTCGTGGCATTATCCATGTCCACCGGAATCGGTGTCCGGTTGTCGATGACCAGAGATGGCCCCATGAAATAGATGAAACCCATCTGCCATGCATTGAACATGGCGAAACAGATGAGTCGAAACAGCGGGATGTCGATACGCCGGTTTTGGTTTTCGAGTAAGATAGAATGATTCATATATAAAGCTCCTTTTCAAGCGTTTTTTCTCTTATTATACCAAAACACCACCAACGGGGGATACCCATTTTCAGAAAATTCCAATAGAATACAGCCAAGTAAACAAGCAAATCACCAGGACGCGAAACGGAGGTGAGAAGTATGCGGCGATTCTATAAGCAAATTCGTTTCGATATCAATTTAAAACGATTCTATGTAGCATGTGCGGTCTGCGGAGAACGGCTTTATGGAAAGAAATTGCCGTTGTTATGTCCCAGCCAGACTCGTATCAAAGAATTGGAACTCGGCCAGGGCGGCTGGCTGGAGCAGCAAACCTATAACCATACCAAAGCTGTTTCGGTACAGTACCTTTCCCGCTTCTATGATCAGTGTCCGCACTGCGGCTCATGGATTTGCGACCAATGCTACAGCGTGGTAGAAGAAAAAGGCTGCTTCTACTGTAATAAATTGTAGCAGAAAAAAGAATGGATGTGTTGGTAGGAAACCTACCCGAACAGGCAAAAAACGACCAATTCAAATAGGGGATAAGAATCCGGAGATACTTTATAATGGAAAAAATCATTATGTATATAAAGAGGTACAATCGTGAAACAGCCAGAAGGAAACGGGACAAAATTTTTTGAGTATATCAATAAGGCAAAGGATGAGTTTGCAAAGATTCTGGAAATCTATCCGGAGCTGGCACTTCTGTCAGACCGAGAAATCGAGGTTTTTGAACAGCTTTTATCTGATAAGACCCTGGCGCAGATTGCAGAGACCTTGTTCATATCCCACTCGACGGTACATTTTCACTGCAAAAACATCTATAGGAAGCTGGGAATTACCAGCAGGAGACAATTTATTATCACTTATAAGGATTTATGTCAATAAGAGAGGTTAGAAGGAGGATATCATGGGACTGTTTGATAAGGCAATGAAACAGGGATTAGGGGAAGCGTTAGGCAAGGCAGCAAAGCAACTGGACCAGGCGGTGAACCAGGTGAGCAATCAGATGAACGGTGGTCAGCCACAGCCGCAAAATCAGCAGATGCAGCAACAGCAATATGCACAGCCACAGCAGCAGTACAGCCAGCAGCCGCAGCAGAATATGGGACAGCCGGCAGCGGGTGCGGGACTTAGTGCAGGCCTGGGCGGATTCTTCGCGAACCTGGAGAAGTCGGCAAAGAGCTTTGCGACGGAACTGGGAAAAGACATGAAGATCTGTCCAAATTGTGGTAAACCATCCGGTAAGGACCAGCAGTTCTGTCCGGAATGCGGCGCGAAACTGCCAGAAGAAACGGTAGCGGAAGGTGCCATTTGTCCGAATTGTGGGAAGCAGAATGATATTGGAACAAAATTCTGTCAGGACTGCGGAACAAAATTACCATCTGCAGTGGCAGAAGAGCAGGCAGCGGAAGCGGCAGATGCCAGTGTCATGGCACAGTGGGATGAACAGCTGGGAGCCTTCCCGAAGTGGAACTGCGGCGGCTCCAAGTACAACATTGAAATGTATGATAACTACTATTCTTTTACCGCATTCTTCCCACAGGGCATGGGTGCAGAGGCGGCAGTCAATCAGTACCGCCAGATTCTGCAGCAGGAGGGTTTTCAGCCGGCGGGACAGTATCCGTCTATGGACCACCTGTATAAGATGTACAACGGCAGATGCTTACACGTGGATTTAGAACACTGCTTCGAAGGTGACTACGAATGGCCGACCATCGGCTTTGATTTAAGCGAACCGACAGGCGGATTCGACTACGTGAAACCGGAACCGAAGAAACCAACAGGGCTAAAGGACCTGTTTAATCTGTAGATAAAGAAAATCACACTACGAAATATAAAGCGATGGTAAAGGAGGGGAACGATATGAAGAAGCTGTTATTATTAGGGTTAACGCTGGCGATGGCATTTACCATGGTAGCCTGTGGCGGCGGAGATGATAAGCCTTCCGCAGAAGACGCAGCGAAAAAGGCAGTAGAGCAGGCAGAAGAATTTGAATCCTTCAGCGTAGAGGCAGTAGAACATTATCTCAAGAGTGCAGTGAACATGGAACTGACTTCTGTGGCACCGGATTGGGAATATACCATAGGCGAGAAGAGTGCATACGCAGACGATCCGTCCAGCGGTTACGGACACACAGTTGTTTTGTTCAGCAAGAAGGACGGAGAGGTAACGAGTGACGAATATCAGGCATGGCTGCAGAAAGTCTTTGATGCAACGGCGAAAGCCTCTCAGGACGGATATAACATCGTAGGATGGGAATTTGTAGCGGAAGGAGAAGATCCATTTAAGGAAACAACGTTAGACAAGGCGATGGACGGTTTTCTGCAGGGATGGTGTTTCCGCGTCAATGATAAGAGCATGACGGTATACGTTTCCCAGGCTTACGATAACGATAAGGAAAGTGAAATCGGCGAGATGTTCTACTACTATGGCGTGAAAGTAGATATCGGTGTAGGCCTGCAGAAGAGTTTTGATGATACCATGGAAGATATGGAAGAAGCCTTAGAAGAGAATGAAGACGAGATCAAAGATGCAATTGAAGATTATGCAGAATAGGCGTATCAAAAGTAGGAGGGGAAACAAATGGCTTTTTTAGATAAGATCAATCAAGTGGCAAAGAATATTGGAGATAAGACTAACGATGCTATTGAAAATACGAAACTAAGTCAGAAAATCAATTCGGAAAAGGCTGCGGCAGGAGAAGACTTCAAGAGAATCGGGGAGTATTACTACAACGTATACTTGTCCGGAGGTGAGGTAGCTCCGGAGGTCCTGGAATTTTGTCAGAACGCGAAACTTCATCTAGATTCTGCAGCAGCGGCACAGATGGAAATTGAACGGAACAAGGCAGAAGGCCCACAGACTATGCAGGCGGCTCCGGCACAGGGGGCGCAGGGAGGCGGGTTTTGCCAAAACTGTGGCACACCATTGGCACCAGGAACTAAGTTCTGCCAGGGTTGCGGGATGAAGATAGAGTAAAGGAGGACGCATCGATGAAAAAATGGCTGATATTACTATTATCCGTGACGATGATCTTCATGTTTACTGGATGTGGCGGCGGTGAAGAACCTGCGCCAACAGCAACAGAAGGTGAACAGGTGCAGCAGGAAGAACCTGCAGCCGAACCGGAAGAATTAAGCGGATTCGCGGGAACAAAGACCGGTGCATTCTATTCCCAGTTTGCAGACGGTAAGATGTACATGGAATATGAAACCGAAATAGAAGGACAGCAGATGACCCTCATTTCTGCAATCAATGGAGATAAAACCTATTCCGAAAGCAGAATGGGTGATGTTACAGCAGGTGTCAGCATCATAGACGGAGATGTGATGTACACCATCGACCACAACAGCAAAATGGTTGTGAAGATGCCGTTGCAGGCAGACGCACAGACTATCGCAACGGACATCATGGAAGAAAGCGACGTTAACATGGATGAGATGAAGTCCGGCAAACGCACCATTGATGGCAGGGAATATGACACAGAAGAGTGGCATATGGAAGACGGCGCATCCATCATGTGTTTCGATGGAGATCAGCTGGCATACATAATCGGTGAAGCAGATGGAACAGAAGCCATCATGAAAATCGTTAAGGTTTCCAAAGATGTAGACGAAAGTCTGTTTGAGATTCCTGACGACTATCAGATGATGGAAATGTAGAAGAAACGGAGGTGGACCATGGCTAGATTTTGCAAAGAATGCGGGGCCGAAATCCCTGAAGGTGTAAGCTTTTGCAACGCATGCGGCGCGCCCGTGGACCAGCCCACGCAGCAGACGGTATCAGTCGTACAGCCTGCACAGCAGGCAGCATCACAGCCGGTGCAACAGCCAAAGGCGCAGCCGGCCCCTTTGATGGACGACACTGTAGGCACAGGGTATTTCTTCGGCATGATGCTGGTGTACGCACTTCCAATCGTCGGCTGGATTGCATGTATCCTGACCGCACTGAAAGGAAAGCATCAGACGAAGAAAAACTTCGCGAAAGCGATGATGATCTGGTTAATCATTGGCCTGGTACTCTCCCTGATTACAGGGGTAATCATCACCTGGCTGGGCACGCTCTTAGTTGACTATATCAACGAGCTTGCCGCAGCAGAATTGGGAGAAAATGGGGAGATTGGAGAGTTTCAGGATTTATTAAATCAGTTACAGCAATATGAAAACGGAGAGGCAGCTCTCCCGGCAGAATAGGAGGTACAAAATGGCTTTTTGTGTAAACTGTGGATCTCAGCTTCCTGATGGAAGCAGATTTTGTGGAAATTGTGGCGCACAGCAGGGTGGCGGCGCACCGGCACCTATGCAGGGCGGCGCACCGGCCGGTCAGCAGTTGGGTGCAAACCAGATGCAAAAGAACGGTGTCATCTTCACCAAGGCTGATGTGATCGACTTCGAAATTTTCGGCGACGACATGCAGCTGGTTGAAATCGAACTGGACCCGGGCGAAAGCGTAATCGCAGAAGCAGGGGCAATGAACTATATGGAATCCTGCATCAAGATGGAAACCGTATTTGGTGATGGCAGCGGCGCAGATCAGGGCAAGGGCCTGGGCGGCAAGCTGCTCAGCGCAGGAAAGAGAGCACTGACCGGTGAAGGACTGTTCATGACCGTATTCCAGAATGCAGACCCTGCAAGAAAGGCAAAGGTTGCCTTCGCATCACCATACCCAGGTAAGATTATTCCTGTAGACCTGGATACCTTTGATCAGCAGCTGATCTGCCAGAAGTCCGCATTCCTTTGTGCGGCAAAGGGCGTAAACGTAGGCATCCACCTGCAGAAGAAACTGGGCGCAGGCCTGTTCGGCGGCGAAGGCTTCATTATGCAGAAGCTGACAGGTGACGGTGTTATCTTCCTCAATGCAGGCGGCACTATCATCAAAAAGACTCTGGAAGCAGGCGAAACCCTGAAGCTGGATACAGGCTGTCTGGTAGCCATGAGTGCAACAGTTGATTACGATGTAGCGTTGCAGAACGACATCAAGAACGGTTTCCTGGGCGGCGAAGGACTGTTCCTGGCAACCTTAACAGGTCCGGGCGAAGTATGGCTGCAGTCCTTACCATTCAGCAGAATGGCTGACGAAATCATCAAAGCATCCAGAGATAACAAAGGTGAAAACAAAGGCTTCGCCAATCCGGTAAACGAAGTAACCGGCGGTCTCAATGATGCACTGGGCGGACTGTTTAAGTTCTAAAATATGAATTAACGAGAGATGAAGAGGGCTGGGAAAGAAACAGCCCTCTGTTTGTAAAAAACGATACAAAAGAGGAGGTGAAAAATCATGAAACCCATATGGAAGAAACTATCGGCAGGACTGCTGGCCTTTGCTTTGGTATTTACAACCATACCGCCAATAGGTGCCAGTGCCGACACGACAGCCCTGGGAACTGATACCGGCGAAAAGGAAGAATACGTTATTGACGTTAGCGAAGCAGATCAAGTTAGTTTGCCGGCACAGGGATTAGATGTCGTCTATGTCCTGACCGGAACGAATACAGCGGCTACGGTTTACATCAATGCCGACTGTGAACTGATCCTGCGTAATGTTACCCTCAAGAAGATATATACTGATTCCGACAAAAATTTAACGGTGAACATTACCCTTGAGGGTGAAAACGTCATTGATCAGAATGTATCACAGTCTGAAGGTGCTATAGAAGTTCGCCGCTCACAAGTTACCATCAACGGCGGCGAGGATGACAGTCTGCACGCAAAATCCCGTAAATTCCCTGCATACAGCATTAGAGATGAAGTCAAGGCGGGAGGCGGGCTTACCATCAACGGTGGAAATATTACCTTTGAAATGACAGATTCCGGTGTTCCAATACAAACCGCCTATACCCAGAACGGCGGAACGGTGAAGGTCATCGGATCTACCAGTTCCTGCTTTCTTTACAATGTTTATCTCAACGGAGGAAGCCTGGAGGTTAACCATCAAGCTAACAATAGCGTTATTTTTAATAACCCTGTAAAGATCAAAAACGGGGCCTCTATGAAGGTAACGGGTCCTGAAACGCCTGGACAGAATTTTTCGTTCAATGGGCCATTAGGTCTTGCTGACGGTGCGGCTGCCGATGATTGCCTCCTTGTAAGATTTGACGACAGTTCAGACTTTGTTTATCTTGACGAAGGAAACGAAATCCTGAGAGGTAAAACATACGCGGAAATCAAGGCGGTTACTCATGTCCATGAGTATGAGAATGGAATATGTTCCTGCAACTATAGCTGTGTACATAACACAGACGACGGCACATGCAGCTTGTGTGAAGCATATATTTATAAAATCAAGCATCAGCCTACAGTAGAGGAGCCTTATGTAGCACTCAATGACGGAACGGGGGCTTCTTATCAGTGGTATGAAGTGAAGAACATCAGTGAAATCACCGATGAGAGTAAAATCTACCCTTGGTCATACTTCGGTGAACCTTTTGAGGAGGACAGCACCTATGACGCGGCTGCCGGATGGACACCGATTGACGATTCTTACGAAGGCGACAGCTACAAGTATTTGTATTATATCGCATCATCTTTTAAAGCAGTCGATCAGGTGACACTTCGTTTTTCCTCTCCTGTAGAGTATGCAGTCATATTCAATCAAAATGATGAGCTTTTATGCGAAGTTGACGGAACAACGGCAACTGCCACCATTCCTTCTGACGGAGTTTTTGGAATCTGTGCAACGACAAAAGACACGGAACCAACAGTGAAGGTATATGTAGGCGATGCAGAAGTAAACGCCCTTACGGGACAGACGAGCGCAACACTGCGTCAATACGCTTACGGAAACTATTATTTCTGCAAGGCAACAGCAAAAGATGGAACCGTGCTGACCTCTGATTATGCAGATTTTACTTACAAAATTACCCATCAGCCTACGGACGAAGCACAGTATGTTTCTCTCAATAACAGCAAAAATGCCACATACCAGTGGTACATTGCAAAAGGGGACATCGTGCAGGTGACAGAGGAAAACTCTCACGGGTGGAGTGTTTTTGATGCACCGGAATATATCGGCGGAACCTATGACAGCGAAACCGGATGGACGCCGGATGAATATGGCGACTATTTTGTCGTATGGCTGGATGAGGGAGATGTCGTGAACTTCGAATTTTCACAGACACCGTCGGAGTGGGGATACCTATTTAGCACGACAGAAGGCGCTATCGAAGATGAAGCCAATATAGAGTCTGACGCAAGTTTGACCGCCGAAGCCAGTGGATATTATGGCATCTGGGCTGTGGACGGTGGTAACCTGAAGGCAACCATGGATGGAACAGAATTTATCGCTGTCAGCGGACAGACTGACGCGACGCTCAATGCCAGTGAGCTGGGTCAATACCGCTGCGAAGTTACCTTTGGCAACGGAACAAAGGTAACTTCAGACATAGTTGAAGTACAGCATCTGCATGCCGGCGGAATGGCTACTTGTAAGGACAAGGCAATCTGCATAACCTGTGGCATTGGATACGGATCTCTTTCGACAGAGCATAAGTACGACAATGCCTGCGATACAGAATGCAATGTATGCCGCACAACAAGAACCGTTACACATAATTACAATGAAGCGACTTGTACGGATCCAAAAACTTGCAAGATATGTGGCAACGAAGAAGGTGAAGCGTTAGGTCATACCCCTGGTCCAGAAGCAACCAGCACAACGCCTCAAATCTGCACTGTATGTTTGAGCGTACTGGCACCGGCAACAGGTACAACACCTACCCCAGACCCTGAAACAGGTGACGGTGGCAGCACAGCCGGCGGCACAACGCCAGACCCAGGCGTAACACCGACACCTACCCCAGATCCAGAACCGGGCGAT
This sequence comes from Bacillota bacterium, assembly GCA_017522185.1. GTDB lineage: Bacteria > Bacillota > Clostridia > Peptostreptococcales > Anaerovoracaceae > Senimuribacter. The sequence goes on from JAFWZZ010000024.1 coordinate 120,825, forward strand.
GGTGGAAGCACAGGCGGCGGCACAACGCCGGACCCAGGCGTAACACCGACACCTAATCCGGATCCAGGCACAGGAACAATCCCAGAACCGGGTAGCGGTACAACGCCAACACCAGACCCAGGTGTGACCCCAACACCTACCCCAGATCCAGACACAGGAACAATCCCAGAACCGGGTAGCGGTACAACGCCAACACCAGACCCAGGCGTAACACCGACACCTACCCCAGATCCTGAGCTGGAACACCAGTGCACATACAAAACTGCCACAACCAAGGCAACTGCAAGCAAAAATGGTAAAATTGTCACAAAGTGTACCGTTTGTGGCACGGTAAAATCGACCACAACAATCTACAAGGCTTCCGGGGTTAAACTGAAGGTGGCATCTTACGCCTACAACGGCAAGGTGAAGAACCCGACAGTCATCGTAAAAGACAGCAAGGGCAAGACCATTGCAAAATCCAATTATAAGATTACCAAGCCAACAGGCAGAAAGGCCATCGGCAAGTACACGTATATCATTAAGTTCAAGGGAACCAAGTATACAGGTACCAAGAAACTAACCCTGACCATCAAACCGGTGAAGCCAACCATTCAGACACCAAAGGCAGCAAAGAAAGCCATCACAGTAAAATGGAAGAAGGGCAAGAAAGCCCAAGTAACCGGCTATCAGGTGATGGCAGCAACTAACAGTAAGTTCACCAAGAACAAGAAGACTGCTACAGTTAAGGGATATACCAAAGTTTCCAGGAAGATGACCGGCCTGAAGGCAAAGACCAAGTATTATGTAAAGGTAAGAACCTACAAGACCGTCAAGGGTGTAAAGATTTACTCCAACTGGTCCAAGGTGAAGAGTGTAAAAGTAAAATAGCCTTCCTAGTTATGTATACATAATGCATCACAAAACCGCTTTACAATTGTAAAGCGGTTTTGTATAATGGGAAAAAATTCAAGTTTGGAAAACTACCCGAAAAGGGGTTATTGCAAGGAGGTAGACTATGGCATTTTGTAACAATTGTGGAGCACAGATTCCTGACGGCAGCAAGTTTTGTGGAAGCTGCGGCGCACAGCAGGGCGGCGGTCTCTTTGGCGGTGCGACAGGAAACAGAGTGCAGAAGAACGGCGTAACCTTTACCAAGGCTGACGTGATAGATTTTGAGATTATCGGTGATGACCTGCAGCTGGTAGAAATCGAGCTGGATCCGGGTGAAAGCGTGATTGCAGAAGCCGGGGCCATGAACTACATGGATGCCTGTATCCAGATGGAAACCGTATTTGGTGACGGCAGCGGACACGATGAAGGAAAAGGATTTGGTGCCAAGCTGTTCAGTGCCGGCAAGCGTGCCCTGACAGGAGAAGGTCTGTTTATGACTGTGTTTAAGAACGCAGATCCTGCGAAGAAAGCAAAGGTTGCATTTGCTTCTCCATATCCCGGAAAGATTATTCCTGTAGACTTAGATACATTCGACCAGACCTTGATTTGCCAGAAGTCAGCGTTCTTGTGCGCGGCAAAGGGCGTGAACATCGATCTGTATCTGCAGAAGAAACTGGGTGCCGGACTGTTCGGCGGTGAAGGTTTCATCATGCAGAGACTGACCGGTGACGGTGTAGTATTCCTCAATGCCGGCGGCACCATCGTCAAAAAGACCCTGGCAGCGGGCGAAACCATCAAGATGGATACCGGCTGTCTGGTAGCCATGAGCGCAACCGTAAACTACGATGTGCAGATCCAGAATGACATTAAGAACGGCTTCCTGGGCGGCGAAGGTATTTTCATTGCAACCCTGACCGGACCGGGTGAAGTATGGATGCAGTCCTTACCATTCAGCCGTATGGCAGATGCTATTATCAAAGCATCCAAGTACAGCACCGGTGACAGCGGCAGCTTCAACAACCCGATTGAAGAAGTGACCGGCGGATTGGAATCTGCATTAGGTGGATTATTCAAGTTCTAACACCTCTAAATAAAGAAGACAGCTTCTGTCATCTATGATACAATAGATGGCAGAAGCTGTCTTTTTGTTTGGGAGGAAGTATGGAAAAGAGAATTGGGACTGTCAGCGCACTATGTTTTCTGATGATAACCGGTATCGCAGTGGCAGGGGTTTTGATAGAGAATGAAACGGTGCGACGAGTGGTAGTTCTAGCAGGCTGCCTGGTTGTAGTCTGGCTGACGACACTTAACTTTAAATATCTGAAGTTAATGAAACAGATGACGGAAGATACGGCGCCGGAGGTACCGGATTTGGTTCACTGGCTTCAGGGCGAGACCTGGCCGGAGATTATGGGCAGGGAAAAAGTAAGAGCACAGTTCCCGGCGGAATTGGACGCGTTTCTGCAGACACATCCAAGCTGCGATGCAAGCGCCATTAAGGGCTACCGCGTCTGGCGCACAGAAGAAACGGAAAAGTACTTTGACTGGACGGATGGCTCGCAACAGCAGATTCTGGTGCTGATGGATGAGAGCGGAAGGTACTTTCAAGTTTTCGGAAGTGAGACGCTGCAGAAGGCCATGGAAGAACATGCAAAATAAGAGAAGGGATATCACTGAAGTGGTGATATCCCTTTTGTAATGCTTGAATTTATAATTTTTCAATATCCAGTTCGTTGTATCCTGCCAGCAGAGGTTTCAGTACCTTGCGGATTTCCGCGCAGCCACCGGCTGTATCGGATTCGATGTTCAGCGGCATAATCGGATCGTGGAGAGACTTACGAAGCAGCAGCCAGCCGCCGAAGTCCGGTCTGTCAAAGGCGATGCGGACGCCCTCGTAATTCGGTTCTACCAGTGTCGCCCCTGCGATCTGACCGGAGCGGGCCAGGTTTTCCAGGTCTGCGATGATGGTATCTCCATATGCGCCGAAGTCCTCTGCCAAAATCGGGAATCTGACTTCTTCGGATTCTGCAGGCAACTTCAGGTCAGCCAGCAGGGTAGAGATGCCGCGGCCTTCGCGGAACAGCTGTGCTGCCTTGATGACAATCTTCGTTGCCAGGTAAGCGCCGTCGTCTAAGAAGTAGTTTTCTTTATAAGCGGCATGTCCGCTGGTTTCGATGGCCAGCTGGCTGTCGATGCCGGCATCGTTCAGTTCGATGGATTTGTTGATAACGTTCTTGTAGCCTCTCTTGAAACGGAGATGTTTCAGGCCTAGGCCTTCTTCTAAGAATGTGGTCAGCTCGTTGCTGGTGATGCTGTCGGTTACGACAGTGGTTCCAGGATAAGCATCAGCGATGAGTGCTGCCGCCATGGCAACGATGCTGTTACGGTTGATTTCCTGGCCGCGTTCATCAACTGCGGAGGAACGGTCTACGTCGGTATCGAAGATGAGACCAAGATCTGTGCCGCATTCCTTCACGCGGGCGCAGATGGCAGCCATGGCTTTCTTGTCTTCTGGATTCGGTGCATGATTCGGGAAGTTTCCGTCAGGTTCCAGGAACTGGCTGGAGGAAACGTCTGCGCCCAGAGGCTCCAGAACCTTGTTTGCGTAGAAACCGCCTGCGCCGTTGCCTGCGTCTACGGTAATCTTCATGCCTGCAAGGGGCTGCTCGCCTGCACCGACACCGTCGATGATCAGCTTGCGCAGGTGGGTAGCATATGTATCAATCAATGGGATTTCTGTGACTTCCTTTGCCGGAATCGGTCTCATGGAGTTGAGCATGGAGTCGGATTCTGCGAAGGTGATGATGTCGACGATGTCGCCTTTGTTAAGGCCGCCGTATGCGTCGAAGAACTTCATGCCGTTTCTATTCCAAGGCAGGTGGCTGGCCGTAATCATGATGGCGCCGTCGCACTTGTATTCCTCAAAGATGGTAGACATGAACATGGCCGGCGTGGATGCCAGGCCTGCGTCCAGGACTTTGCAGCCATGAGGCAGGAGGCCGTCGATGAGGGCCTTTGTGATGTCTTCGCCGGAAAGTCTCGGGTCACGACCGATGGCAACGGTCAGCTCGTGGGCGCCTTTGCCCGTCATGTTGGTCAGCCAGAATAAGAAGCCGCGGCCAAGTCTGGATGCCGCTTCTGCTGTCAGGTTCACCGCTTCGCCTTCTACGCCTTCCAGGGCAACGCCTCTGATATCGCTGCCGTTTTGCAGTTTTGTATAATCATATCTTGCCATAGTAAATCTCCTCGTATCGTCTGTTAAAAGAATATACTCTTATTATATTTGACCAGAGAGAAGAACGCAAGGCATAATAGGAACCAGCAGCCAGAGAACTGGGGACAGATCTGGCCGAGAATGTTTCCCGGCTGGTCGGAGTAATCCCACACGTTCCACTTGAACAAAAGATTTACGATACACCCCATGGAGAACTCATAGAGGGTGATGATAGCTGCGCCCAGAAGTGCCGCGGCCCAGAGAGGCATCTGAAAGAGCAAAGGAATCAGATAATAGAAGGTCAGGATGACGGCCCCTCCGGTCAGCACCATGGACCAGTGGGTGTAACCCCGGTATAGAATTTCCACAAGGCCGTAAGACAGGCCGCCCAATAAGAATACGATGATTTCCATGATTTTAATATTTGAAACGGGCAGGAAAATATACAAGGAAAAGATTGTTTGTGGTATACTCGGTATAGACAGAAGGAGGTTTTACAGATGGAAAAGAAGAAAAAGAAGGGTGATGTGCTGTATAAGATTGTGATGGCGGTCTTAGTGGTGATTATCCTTTTCAGTTTATATAATATCGGTAAAATTCTGTACGGATATTACCAGGGGAACAGCCAGTATGAAGAGGTGCAGGAAATTGCCAAGGTGGAAGAGAAAGAAGAAGGCATAGATTTTGCCGCACTGAAGAAGGTCAACAAAGACGTCAAAGCGTGGATCTACCTGGAGGATACGGTCATCGACTATCCTGTCCTGCAGACGACCAACAATGATTACTACCTGTACCACATGTTCAATGGAGAGGAGAACGGTGCAGGGTCTATCTTTATCGATTACCGAAACGAGAACCCGTTCAGGGACTTTGTTACTGTGCTCCACGGCCACCGCATGAAGGACGGATCTATGTTTAAACCTTTGGTACAGTACAGCGATCCGGAATTTTACAAAAATCACAAGGTGATTGAGATTACTACGCCGAAAAAGAAATATAACTGCAAAGTTTTTGCCATGGCCACCATTCCGGCAGACAGCGATTTTTATCAGTTCTATTTCTATGATGAGGCGGACAAGCAGGCATATCTGAACAATCTAGCGTCCTGGAATGAAATCAGCACAGATGTGAAGGTCAGCGTCGATGACAAAATCGCCATGATGAGCACCTGTACCGCGCAACTGGATGACAACAGGGTCTGCGTGTTTGGTAAGCTGACAGAAGCAAAGTAACCTATTGAAAGCCGCTCCTGCGGAGAGTATAATGATACTGTAGTATGTACAACTTAATTGAAGAAAGGATCTGAATATTATGTTCCATGAAATGACCATTGCTGGCTGCAAGCGCCAGTTACCATTATGTAAAATTACAGACGATTTATATATCGGTGCGTTTATCATGTTCAGTGACGTTGAAATTACAGAAGCATGCGCGAAAGAACTTCTGAAGATTGCGCCTGCATTCGATATCATCATCACTGCGGAATCCAAGGGCATTCCTCTTGCTTACGAAATGGCCCGCCAGGCAGGCATGAACGATTACATCGTCGCAAGAAAGGGACCGAAACTGTATATGAAGAACGTGGTAACTACAGAAGTCGACTCTATCACGACAGACCATATTCAGACACTGTGCCTGGGTCAGGATGAAATCGACAAGATGCAGGGTAAGAGAATCCTGATCGTAGACGATGTTATCAGCACCGGCGAATCCCTGAAATCCCTGGAAGTTCTGGTAAACCAGGTTGGCGGAGAAATCGTGGGCCGTATGGCAGTTCTGGCAGAAGGCGAAGCAGCTGACAGAGACGATATCCTGTTCCTGGAAAAGCTGCCTTTGTTCAATGCAGACGGCAGCGTAAAATAAATAGGATTGTCTGTTTGTAAATTAGAACGGCGGTATATTGCTATTCGAGACAAACACGCAGGCGAAACAATCATAGACAACGTACTCAGAGGGTTTGGGGAGTTTGATAAAATCGGTATCAAACTCCATCCAAACCCTTTCTTCGTATCCTTGTATGATTGTTGCTTAAAAATTCCTGTTAGATATGTTGGGCACAGTTTGCTTGAGGCGCTGATGCAATCATACGATAAAGGAAAAAGGACTTTGGCTGACGTTTGATACTAATTTTATCAAACGTCCCAAAGTCCTTGAGTTTGTCGTCTATGATTGCCAGCTGGCGAAAGAACTGAGCAAGGCATATCTAACAGGAATTTGACATGTAAAAACAAAATTCAAAAAACTCAATTATGCTTCCTGTCCTACAACCTCATCTTCTGTTGCCTGCATGGCTTCCAGAGTTTCTGCCATCAACTGCTCTAATTCCCAGCCCAGCATGTCGGCACCCTGTTTGATGGTTTCTCTGTCACAGCCTGCAGCGAATCTCTTGTCCTTGAACTTCTTCTTCAGGGATTTCAGTTCCATGTCTTTGCAGCTCTTGGACGGTCTCATCAGTGCAGCTGCGCCAACCAGGCCCGTCAGTTCATCCATGGCGAAGAGAATCTTTTCCATCAGATGCTGTGGTTCCACGTCGGCGCAGAGGCCGTAACCGTGGGATACGATGGCGTGAACCATTTCTTCCGGCGCATCGATTTCTGCCAGCAGTTCCGGCGCCTTCTTGCAGTGATCATCCGGCCACATTTCGAAGTCGATATCGTGAAGCAGGCCGCACATTGCCCAAAATTCGGCATCTGCTTCGAAGCCCTGCTTCTTTGCCTGATATCTCATCACGGCTTCCAGTGTCAGACCGTGATGGATGTGGAATGGTTCTTTGTTATATTTCTTTAATAATTCTAATGCTGTATTTCTTTCGATCATGTTTCTGTCCTCCTATCCGGCAGACTATGCCTTGTTCTGCAGTCTTTCTTCCTTAGAAGGCAGCTGTGGGATCAGAACCGCGATAAAGATAACTACGCAGCCGATTAATTCCAGTATTGTCATGGATTCGTGTAACAGCAGTGCACCGAAGATTACCGCGAACACGGATTCTAAGCTTAACAGCAGGGAAGCTGTTGCAGGCTCTGCATGCTTCTGTCCTAATACCTGCAGTGTATAAGCAACGCCGGAAGACATCACGCCGCAGTACAGGATTGCACCTGTGCAGCTTAAGATCTTATCCATCTGCGGATCTTCGAAGATCGCCATCAGGATTAAGCTGATGATACCGGTTGTTAAGAACTGGATGGAAGATAACTTGATACCGTCACACTTTTCGATGAAGTGGTCAACGACGATGATATGTACTGCGAATACGAATGCGCAGAGCAGTACGAAGAAGTCACCTGTTGCCAGGGTGAATCCGGCACCGGATCCTGCCATGGTCAGTAAGTAAAAGCCTACCACTGCCAGCGCGATGCATCCCCATACAATCGGTTTCACCTTACGCTTTAAGAACAGGCCTAAAACAGGAACGATCACTACATATAATGTTGTGATGAAACCTGCCTTGCCGGCGTCAGTATCGAAGTACATGCCGAACTGCTGCAGGTTCGCTGCGGTACACAGCACAACGCCGCACCACAGGCCGCCAATTAAGTTCATCTTTTCGTCGGCTTTTTTCTGTTCGATGGTTCTTTCGTCCGGGTTCTTATCCAGCTTCTGGAACAGAATAATCACCGGAATCAGCACCAGACCACCGATTAACATACGAATACCCGTATAAGTGAAAGGTTCCAGAACCGTACCGGCTTTCTGCGCTACGAAGGCGGAACCCCAAATAATTGCTGTCAAAAGCAACATCAGGTTACTTTGCATTTTCTTACTCATAATGAATCCTCTCATTTCTAAAA
>JAFWZZ010000025.1 GCA_017522185.1 Bacillota bacterium
GCGTAAGACATGTTGTTTCTGATATCTCCACTGAATACAACCTTTACGTGATTCAGCGGTTTGCTTACGTGTTCTTCAATTGTCATTAAGTCGGCCAGAATCTGTGTAGGGTGGTCAACGTCGGTCAGACCGTTCCAAACAGGGATACCCGCATGCTTTGCCAGACCTTCTACAACAGACTGTTCGTAGCCTCTGTATTCGATACCGTCGAAGAAACGGCCTAATACCTTTACAGTATCTTCCATGGTTTCCTTCTTGCCCATCTGGGAGCTCTTGGAATCCAGGTAAGTTACACCGGCACCTTCTTCCATAGCTGCTACTTCGAAAGCACATCTTGTTCTTGTGGATGTCTTTTCAAATAACAGAACGATGGTCTTTCCCTTTAACAGTTCGTTATGGATACCTGCTCTCTTCTTATACTTTAAGTCATGAGCCAGGTCTAATAAATATCTGATTTCTACAGGTGAGAAATCCATCAGTGTTAAGAAACTTCTACCTTTTAAATTAACTGCCATCTCTTATCGCCTCCTAAACTTTTGGTTTTCACATTTATAATATGCAAAAATGATGCCAAAACAAAAACCGCTGTTTCCAGCGGTTTTATCCTTTATCCTATACTTCGAATTCTAAAATTTTTACCAATTTGTAAAAATTTTTTTACAAATCATATTTGTTCATCTTATAGTTTAGTGTCTGTTTCGAAATTCTCAACTTTCTCGCAGCTTCTGTCAGATTCTTTGTTTGATTCAATGCTTCTCGAATCAACTGCATCTCATATGCTTTTACCGCACCGTCCAAACTAAAGGTTGGATCATTAAAATCCACACTTTCTTTCTTCACGAATTCGTTTCTCTGATGCTTCATGCCGATATGAACCAAGTACTCCGGTAAATCTCTCTTCTGAATAAAACCCGAATCTGTCACGTTGAAGGCTCCTTCAATCACGTTCTTCAGTTCTCTCACGTTACCCGGCCAATCATATTGTTCAAAGATTTTCTGCACTTCTTCATCTATTCCAATAATGTTGCGGTGCATCTTTTCATTGAATTCTTTGATAAATGCATTTGTCAGGAAATACAGGTCATTGTGTCTGGCCCGGAGTGGCGGCATTGTCAGTTGCACAACACTCAGTCGGTAGAACAGATCTTCTCTCAGTTTCCCCTCTCTGATACAATCCATTGGATTCTGATTTATTGCAGAAACGATTTTTACATCTACAGGAATAGATTTTATGTCGCCAATACGTGTAATCTGTTTCTCTTCAATGGCTTTTAGAATTTTGGCCTGCACACTAATTTCCATAGAATTAATTTCATCCAAAAACAAGGTGCCGCCATCTGCCAGCTCAAAAAGCCCGGGTCTGGTTTCGGCGCCAGTGTAACTGCCCTTTACGGTTCCAAATAAAATACTTTCCAATAGATTTGCTGGAATAGATGCACAGTTTTGAGAAATAAACCGCTTGTGACTACGATGACTGCTGGTATGCAGAGACTGTGCTACCAGTTCTTTCCCTGTTCCTGTTTCCCCACAGATTAATACTGAAGATTCTGTATCAGCAATCATGCGGATTCTTTCTTTCAGCAGCATCATCTGCTGGGAAGCCGTAAAGATATCATCTAAAGTATATAAATATCGCTCTGCCTGTTTTTCCTTCAATTCCAGCGTTATGTGCTTCCGCTCATAATCTGACTCCACATATCGGGAAACATCTACCGCCCCTACAATTCTATCGCCATCCATAATCGGCATCGTTGTGTTCACAGCACGGATACTCTGCCCTTTGAATGTAGATAAAGTCTGAAACTCATTGGAAATAGGCTTTCCCGTACGAAGCACGCGCATCATGCTGCTTGTTTCCTCTGTAAGATTTGGATAGATTTCTAATACACTCTTTCCAATAACATCGCTTTCTTTCAGTTGATTTACATCAGGCCGAAACGTCTGGTAATATTCAATTACACCGCGGGCATCAGATACCATAATTCCATCAATGTAATTATATAAATTTAAAATCTGTTCCACATATCTTCTAAGCATTTTTCAAATCCCATACACACAAATACACACAAACTTTTTATTTAGTATAAGTGCAAAAAAACAACTCTGCAAGGGAAAATTTCTCTTGCAGAGTGATAATGCCTGGATTCTATTTTTTTCTCTTTCTCACTGCTTCTGTCAGCAGGAACTCAATCTGGCTGTTGATGGAACGGAAGTCCTCATCTGCCCACTGTGCAATCTCCTCCCACAGAGACGGCGTGATGCGCAGAATAACCTGCTTCCTGGCCTTTTCCTGTTGTTTCAGGGCCTTTTCTTTGGCGCGGATTTCTGCCTCCATTGCCTCCAGCCTGGCCAGCCTTTCCGCCAGTGCCTGCTCTTTTTTATCAAGCTTTTCTTTCTCCATGGTCCTTCCCCTTTAAAACTAGTAGATGCTGCCGCTGTTTACGATAGGCTGTGTGTCTTTGTCAGAACAAAGCACAACCATCAGGTTGGAAACCATTGCAGCCTTTCTTTCTTCATCTAAATATACGACTTCTTCTTCACCCAGTTTGTCGATGGCCATCTTCACCATGCCCACTGCACCTTCTACGATCTTGGATCTTGCTGCGATCACAGCTTCCGCCTGCTGTCTCTTCAGCATGGCTGCCGCGATTTCTTCGGAGTAAGCCAGGTGTGTGATTCTTACTTCTTCAATCATCAGGCCGGCAAACTCAACCTTCTTGTTCAGCTCGTTCTTCATGGTTTCTGCGATTTCCTGTGCGCTGCCTCTCAGGCTCTTTTCATCCTGCACGCCGTCGCCGTCAGTGTCCATCACATCATACGGATACATTCTCGCGATGTTTCTGATGGTAGAGTCTGTCTGGATGGATAAGAATTCCGTGTAATCTTCTACGTTGAAGACCGCCTTCGTCGGATCTACGACTCTCCAGATTACTACTGCACCGATGACAATTGGGTTACCCATGACATCGTTGACCTTCTGCACACCGTTATTTAAGGTGATGTTCTTTAAGGATACGGTTTTCTTTGCGTTGACCTTAACAGTGCCGCCATTCTGCTTCTTGCCACCGGCTGCAGCCTCTGCTGCTGCCTGCTTCGCTTCTGCTACCGCGTTCTGGTATGCCGGGTTGTTGTACACGCTGAACGGATTCACGAAATAGAAACCCTGCTTCAGGATCGTGCCGTAGTAATTACCGAACAAAGTCAGCACCAGCGCTTCGTTTGGGCCAACCACGCGCAGGCCCGCATACAGAATCGAGAATGCGATGATGCCCAATACGCCGGCGATTAACAGAATCGCACCGATGACGCCCATGTAATTATCCAGGCAGATGCCGCCACCGATAACTAGTGCGATGGATGCCAGCAGGCCAAGGCTGACCAGAATCAGCATCAGCATACCATTCATCGGTTTCAGTTCTCTCTGCACTACATTTTCGTGTAAGTTCTTTTCCATAATAATTTCCTCCTGTCCCCTTTGAGTTGTGATATTATTTTGATATCACTTTTATATCATTTTTGCTGTGGTGTGTCAAGCAACTTTCTAGAGATCCTTTACAAGATAAGCAAAAAAGGATCTAAAAGGGTAAGGGAAAACAGCCTAAACGCCTCATTTCTTTACAGAAATATAGCTTTAAGTAGAGAAAAGGGAAAGATATACGAAAGAATCCTTTCCCCTTTTCAACAAATATTAAAAACATTGTAAAGATTCAGGTCTAAGTTTTGTCTGTTTGAAAAAAAAGCGGCATATTGCTGTGAGAGACTATTCGCCTGCGTGTTTGTCTCAAACAGTAATATGCCGCTTTTCTAATTCACAAAATATTTCTTTGCCGGCGTCTTAACCAGCGCCTCGTACAGCACGCCTGCGATGATCATGCCCACTACAAACTGGCCGATGTTCCACGGGATGTCTGCCAGGGTTACGATCCAGCTGCCATACAGAAAAGAGGATGCAACGTAATATCCGGCTGTCATCTCCGCACCGGCAACTGTCATACCGACAATCGTGCCCTTCTTTTCAAAGCGTTCCACGAAGATTCCCAGAATCCAGCCCATGACAAATTTGATTACCAGGGTCCACGGTGCCCAAATTGCATATCCCCCTAAGATATCGCCCATGGCAGAGCCTACACCGGCTGCAATGCTGCCATTCTTCTTGCCCAAAATCAGAACGGACAGGAATATCATGGAATCTCCCAAATGGACATAACCGGAAGTCATTGGAATCGGAATTTTGATAAACATAGTTGCTACGATGACCAGACATGTCATCAGCCCCATCATGACCATATTTACCACTTTTTCGCTACTTGGATTTCTCATCTATCTCATCTCCTTTGATTGACTCTCTTCATTACAGGTATTATAATATCACTAAAGTGAGTACTTAAGAATAGTCAATTCTATTTATTTTTCAATATACAGTTTGGAGGTTTTTCTGGAAATGAAGCTGATAACACTGCAATTTGACCACAGTAGTTCGGAACCACTATACATACAGTTATACAACTACCTGAAGAACGAAGTCACAACGGGTGCCATAGCCGCAGGTGAGAAGCTGCCTTCACTCCGGAAGCTTTCCAAGGATCTGGGCATCAGCATCACAACGACGGAACTGGCCTACAGCCAGCTTTTGGTAGAAGGTTATGTAACCAGCAGGCCCCAGTCCGGCTACTATGTGGCACAGGTGGCAGGGGCAGCGCCTTTGATGGAGTTCCCCGAAAAGAATAAGATGGAGTTCGAGAAATATACCTTCGAGGAATCTCCATACAGATATGACCTGTCCTGCTTTGACTTTGGCAAATGGAAGAAATGTGCCAGCAGGATTCTAAATGACTACTCCCACATGCTGCTCTTCGAGAGCGATCCCCAGGGAGAGGCGGCACTCCGTTTTGAGATTTCCAAGTATGTCTATAAATCCCGCGGCGTCATTGCAAGTCCGGACCAGATTGTTATCGGCGCCGGTACCCAGCAGCTGACAGGCCATCTTTGTCGTATCATGCGTAAGATGAACATCGGTCACGTGGCGACGGAGGATCCCGGGTATGTGCCGGTCCAGAACATCTTCCGTGATCACGGTTTTTCCATTACAAAGGTTCCAGTGGAGGCCGACGGCATCAAAATTGAGAAGCTGCCAGCCAACATTCCGACAGCGGTTTACGTCAGCCCGTCCAATCAGTTTCCGACCGGCTCCATCATGCCGGTGGGCAAGCGGTACCGCCTGTTAGAATGGGCCAAGGAAAACAACAGCTTCATTTTGGAAGACGACTACGACAGCGAACTCCGTTACTTTGGCAAACCGGTGCCTGCTCTGCAGGGACTGGACAGAGATTCCCGCGTGGTATATCTGGGTTCCTTCTCTTCGACGTTGTTCCCGGCGGTCAAAATCAGTTACATGGTTTTGCCAAAGGAAATGACCCCGATTTTCCACGCCATCAAAAGCGACTACACCCAGACCTGTTCCAAGACAGAACAGCTGACCCTGGCGCTATTCATGGAAGAAGGCTTTTATTATACGAACATCCGGAAACTACGTAACCTGTACGCGCAAAAACTGCAGGTGGCACTGGCCGCTTTTGAAAAATACGGTGACGGTATTGCCCATCCTGCCAACAAGACCAATTCCGGCATTAACATCATCCTGAAGGTCCGCACAAAAAAAGCACCAGAGGTGCTTTGTGAGGAAGCCCGTCAGATTGGACTTAACGTGCTGCCTCTGGCCAGCCTGACGGACCAGGACACGGCAGGCCTCATCTTCTACTATAATCAGATTCCATTGGACCAGATAGACAGTTCCATCAAAGAGCTGCTGGCCCTTTGGGCAGCATAGGGAGGTGGCCATATGTTTCAAAGCTGGATATTCCTCGTCGTGGTGCATTTGATATTAGCCACCGTTTACAACCAGACATATAAGGCACTGACTTCACAGATGCTGCAGCCGGGACCGCTGACGATTCTGATTGAATTGACGGCTGGGGCTACCTGCCTTCTGGCGGTACCATTCTTCGATATGCACTGGCCGACAGAGCCTTCTGTATACTTTTTTCTGATTTTGGCATGTGTCTTCTATGCTCTCAACGACAGACTTTGTACCACGGTCAGAAAAGGGATGGACACTTCCGTATTTACCATCATCAAGCAGTTCTCCACTGTGTTCATGATCTTTGCCGGCATATTCTTCTTCAAAGAAGAAGTGGTTTTCACCAAACTGCTGGGTGCCTTCTTAATCGTGTTCAGTAACGTGCTTGTTTTCTTTGATAAAGGGAAAATCAGATTCGACAAGTACATCGTACTGGGGCTCCTTGCCAGTTTTTGTGCTGCCATCGCCCTGTTTATCGACGTCAACTGTTCGGAGCACTTTAACCTGGCCTTCTACGTCGGCTTCACGCTGGTGGTGCCCGCCGTCATGATTTGGGGTGCCGAACGAATCAGTTTCAAAGCCCTGCAAGCAGAGCTGCAGAACTGCAACCTGACCTTTCTCTCGGTTACAGGTGTTGCCTGTTCCCTGATGACCATTGCACGTCTTGGCGCATTCCAGTACGGAGAAGTCGTCGTGGTTTCACCCCTTTGCAGCCTGGTCATCATGACCAACATTCTGGTAGAACTGGTCATTCTCAAAGAAAAAACAGACCTGGCAAAGAAAATTACCGCAGGTCTGCTCATACTACTCAGTATCTGGCTGATTCAGTTGTAAAATGTGCGAAGCTATTTCTGAAAATCAGAGTCCGGGTCGCCCATGGCCTTCCATCCATAGCGGTAGATGGAGACCAGAATGGAAGCTAACGTAATACCCTCGTTGAGAACACCCGCCCAGGAGCCTACCAGTGCATCATAAAGCAGCCAGCAAGGCGCCACGCATACCAGGTTGGCAAAACGGATTTTCTGGGCATTGTTGGTCCAGTAACCAAAGGTACCGAAAGCCATAGCCGCCCAAGGAAGCAGACTGATCCAGCTCTTCCAGGTTACAAACAGAATAATCAGGTAAAGGACCTCAAACATCGCAATTACCGCAGGGTGCTTTACCCATTTCCAGTCGTTATATTTCATCAGCAATGCGTTACGGGCAATCAGCGCCATCAGGCTGAAACAGCCGCTGATGGCATCCAGCATGACGAACTGGACGCAGAACAGGGCACTGCCAAGGAGCTGCATAAAATACAGGGCTTTGTTGGATTTGATCTGATAAGATAATATGAATACGGCGACGCCAGCAAGACCAATCGCCGGTACGATGAATTCTGACATGGTAATTTCCTCCGGTTTGATGTATATTATTGTAAGGGATAACCGCATCAAAAGCAATGGTGCCCCGGAAAAGGAATATGACTTATGAATTATAGAAAAGATAAATATGGAAACGATATTTCCATCCTTGGTTTCGGCTGTATGCGCTTCCCAAGGAACGTCGGTCTTACCGATATGAAGGAAACCGAAAGAGAAATTCTGGCTGCCATCAAAGGCGGCATCAACTATTTCGACACGGCTTTTATCTATCCCGGAAGCGAGTCTGCCCTGGGAGAAATCCTGGCAAAACACGGCCTTCGCCAGCAGGTCAACATCGCAACCAAGCTGCCTCACTATCTGATCAAAAGCATCAACGGTCTGGAAAAAATGTTCCAGGAGCAATTGAAACGTCTGCAGACCGACTATATAGACTACTATCTTATGCACATGCTGTCCGATGTGGATACCTGGAAGCGTCTGGTAGACATGGGTATATTGGAATGGCTGGCCGAAAAGCAGGCCTGCGGCACTATCCGTCAGGTGGGGTTTTCTTATCATGGCAACTCTGACATGTTCTGCAAACTGCTGGATGCCCACGACTGGGATATGGCACTGGTGCAGTACAACTATATGGACGAACACACCCAGGCAGGCAGACGAGGCGTGTCCTACGCGGCATCAAAAGGGATTCCGATTTTTATCATGGAGCCTCTCCGCGGCGGCAAGCTGGTGAAACGACTGCCGGAAGCAGCAAAGAAAATCTTTGCCGACTATCCTGTAAAGCACAGCCCTGCCCAGTGGTCTTTCCGCTGGCTCTGGAATCAGCCTGAGGTCACCTGTGTCCTCAGCGGAATGAACTCCATGGAGATGCTTGCCGATAATATGAACACCGCCAGCACGGTAGAGATTGGCGAACTTGGTCCGGCCGAAGAGGCTATGCTCCACGATGTGGTCAACGCCATCAACGCCAAGATGAAGGTGGGCTGTACCGGCTGCGGCTACTGTATGCCTTGCCCGATGGGCGTAGACATCCCTGGCACCTTTGCCGCATACAACCGCAGATATACGGAAAGTAAATTCTGGGGATTTGTGGATTACGCCATGTGCACAGCTCTGCGCAAAAATTCCACTGCCGCATCTTCCTGCATCGGCTGTGGCAAATGCGAACAGCACTGCCCACAGGCCATTGAGATCCGCGAGGAACTGAATAACGTGGTCCGCACAATGGAAGGTCCTGTGTATAAGGTAGTGCGAAAGGCCGCAAAAATACTGAAGTTTTAAAGACAAGGAGAAATAACTTTGGAACGTATCGATAAAATCATCGCCTCTCAGGGACAGTACTCCCGCAGCGATGTCAAAAAATTAATCAGCAAGAAGCAGGTTTCCGTAAACGGCGAAGTGGTAAAGTCTGCCAACGTGAAGGCTGATCCTTTGACCGACCGCATTACGGTAAAAGGCGTCGCGCTGGACTTCAAGCGTAACGTCTATCTGATGCTAAACAAGCCAAAGGGCTATGTATCTGCCACAGAGGACCGTGACCATCAGACCGTGCTGGAGCTTGTACCGGAAGCGTTTGCCGGTCGTGACATCTTCCCTGCCGGTCGTCTGGACAGAGATACAACCGGTCTCATGATTATCACCGATGACGGTGCCCTTGCCCACAACATCCTGGCACCGAAGAAACACGTACAGAAGATTTATCACGTGGAACTGGACATTCCGGTGACGAAGGAGATGGCACGCGGCTTCGCTGAAGGCGTGGAACTAAACGACGGCGTCTGCAAGGAAGCCGGTCTGGAAATTGTTGGCGAGTATGCTGCCCGCGTCACGCTGAAGGAAGGCCGCTACCACCAGATTAAGCGTATGTTCGGCTGCTACGGCGCAAAGGTAGTAGAACTGCACCGCCTGGCCATGGGCAATCTGCACCTGCCGGATGATTTAGCTGTAGGAGAATGCCGCGAACTGACAGACGAAGAACTGAAGCTGTTGCAGCAGCTGTAGACATGACAAAACCCGGACGCGTGCGCTCCGGGTTTCTTTTACACTTCCGCAATGCCTTTGATAGTCGAGATGCGGACCAGCTTGTCGAAGGATTTCTTCTTGTTTTCACAGTGGACCAGCACCCATTTCTCGTCCACATCCAGGATGGTGACGGACTTTAGACCGACGATGTCAGCATCGGCTTCGCTGTCATAGAAATCCAGCTTTACCTGCCTGCCAATTCTTTTTTCCAGGCTGGCCGACAGATTCCCATTCAGTGCGGTACCTTCTTCAGCGATGCCGGCTTCTCTCATCTGCCGCTCCAGTTTGGAGACTTTGCCCTGCAGCGTCAGGACAAGCACAAAAGCAATAAAACCAAATACGCCTAAATATTCCATACTGCATCCCCCTTTATTCCGAAACGATTTCTATGGAAACGATGGTGGAAACCGCAATCAGTTTCCGCAAGGTTTCTTTTTTCTTCAAGACTTCAACTTCCATCCAATTGCCCTCAAATCCGAGAAGACGGCATGGGTTATCCATCACGTCTGCATCGACCTCTTCATCATAGAAGTTGAATTTCACGGTTTTTCCGGGCAGTCCCTGCAGCAGTCTGCTGACAGCTGGCGCCTTTGATGAATCGTCCATATCTGCCTGGGGCTGGTCAGCAGCATCGGTCAGCAGGTAATCGCAACTGACACCCAGAACCGCCGCCAGTTCGGCAATTCGCTCCACATCGGGCAGTGCTGTTCCGGCCTCCCAGCGGGAAACGGTCTGGCGGGTCACCATCATCTTTTCCGCCAGTTCTGCCTGGGTCAGACCCTGCTCTTTTCTCTTTTCTGCTATTCTTTCGCCTAGTTTCATATGCGTTCACTCCTTCGTCTTTCTACTAACAGCATAAAAAAAGATGCTGCAAATTGCAAGCAATTCTCGCGTGCAACGTGCAACATCCTGGTTTACATATTAATTTTGGACCCTACCAGACCTGAATGCTCATGTAGAAGTCTGCACTTTCGCCGGACATGACGATGGAAATGTCGCCGTTGGTATCGCGCAGTTCATAGGTCTGCAGCATCTCGTTGAGCGGGAAGTCGTAGATGATTTCACCATCCTGCACAACGGACAGTCTATAGTTGCCGCCGCTTACCTGCAGATTCGTCACGTCGATGGTCAAATCGGACTTGCCCAGCAGATGGTTACGGTAGATTTCCGCCACGCCATTGAAGTTGTCGGATTTGAATTCGGTCATCCTGCTCAGGTTATCAGAGTCATCGCTTCCCGGTTTCTGACTGTAGTTTGCCGCTCCCACATCCAGGTTCACGATGTTTTCATCGGTAATCTGTGCCAGGCTGTAATCATCCGGGCCGTTGGTATCCTCAAATTCCACACTGCCGCAGCCGGCAGCAAAGATTGCAAAGCTCATCGCTAAAACCAGACATAATACTTTCTTCATTTTTCTTCCTCCTTCGCTTACCAGATAAACGGTATCATTCTGTATTTTACCTTTTCTTTATATTCTTTGTATCCACTTAATTCCTTTTCCAGGAACGTCTCTTCCCCCTTGATTCTCTGCGCAATGATCAAAGGATATGTCAGGAAAATCACAAAAGAGAAAACGGAGCCAAGCACCAGCGGCATCATCAAAAACAGCAATACGGTGACACTGTACATCGGGTGACGGACGATGCCATAGAGACCGGTATCCACAACCGTCTGGTTTTCCTGCACTTCAATCGTACGGCTTAGATAGGTATTCTCACGAAGAACTTCCGCATACAGGGCATAGGCGATGAGGAAAACCACCGCAGCAGCGATGCTGGCACTCTTCGGAAGCATATACCAGCCAAACCGCACGCTCAGTCCTGCGACAACAAATCCCGCCAGGAACATAAGCCCGCTCAGTTTGATAACCAGATCCTGGTCTTTTTGTTTTTCTTTGGCGTTAAGACGGCTTCGTAGCAATGCCGGATTTTTCGCCATCATGACCAGGCCGGCACAAAACATCGGTATAAACAGGATGCCCATGAACATCCATCCCTGCCAGTACTGCCATGTCCCCGCCGGCAAAAATACCAGCAGCCCCACCAGGATGATGCCTGCGGTAAACTTTATCAATCCTTCTGCGAATAAACTTTTCATACTATTCCTCCTTAATCGCTGAACTCTGTCCAGGATTCTCCTCCATCAAAGGAATGGTTATACATGGAAAAACGGTCCAAGGTATCCGCCTCTTCATAAACAGCGGTATCCCTTTTCAGATAACGTGCATCCACGGCCGTTTCATCGTCCGGGTAGGCCAGATATACATAGATGATGCGCAGATTCTCTTCGTCCATCAACGCGTATTCATACGTATGACCAAATCCATCTATGGTGATATATGCGGGGTACTTGTATGAATCCGCATCGTGCAGCACGGTATTCACATGATTTTCCTCCCCTGACACGATGGTCATAGACAGTCCCGACAACCGCTGTTCTTCCTGTTCAAAGGATTCCTTATCATAGGTGCATTCCAGCACGATTTCTCCATCCGTATCAAACAGCCCCGTATATAGCTCCGCTGTATACTCTGCTTTTGCAACCGCAACAGTTTCTCCATCAGGAAAAACCAACAGGCTGCTGTCGAGGTCCCCAACGTATTCATCGACGATGGCCTGCAAGTCGTATTCTTCAATCCCGTTGGCCTGATACGACGGTGCCGTACAACCGGTGAAAACAACCGCCAGCATGACAATCATCATCCAAATCTTTCTCATATTCCCTCACCTCTAATCCTCACTCATCTTGTCCTCATTATACATGAGATTAGGACTTCTGGCTATCCTATTGTTTTTCTTCGTCTGGTATAGTATATTTCCATTAGAGAAAACAAAAGGAGATCTTTTTTATGTCATACATCATTCCGTTCCTGCCGCTGGCCACTTTGCTGACCCTGGCACTGATTACAAGAAAAATGGCGGAATCCATGATTGCCGCAACGGCGGTAGGCCTGGTACTTCTACACAAAACCAATATCGTTCAGGGAACGCTGGATTCTTTCTACGAGACCTTCGCCAACACGTCCTTTCACTTCTGCGTGCTGATTGTGTTCTGCTTCGGCATCGTGGTGAAACTGTTTCAGGAGTCCGGCGGCCTGCTCGGCTTCGCGAAATTCATGAAGCGTTTTATCAAAGGGCGTCGCAGCACGCTGCTTCTCAGCTGGCTGATCTCCGTTGCCCTCTTTGTGGATGAATACCTGAACGCTTTGACCGTAGGCTTCTCCATGAGCAAGATTGCAGACAGCCACCTGATTCCCCGCGAGCATTTAGCCATGCAGGTTCATATGATGGCCTGCTCCCTGTGCATCGCCGTGCCGCTGACCAGCTGGACCGCTTTTACTATCAGCATTACGGAGCAGTACGACATCGGCCTGACCGAGTATATCAAAGCCGTACCGATGATGGTTTTCCCTCTGATGTCCATCGTCCTTTGTCTGCTGCTGGCCCTGGGCACATTCCCGAAAGTTGGAAGCCTGAAGAAGGCATACCAGCGTGTTGACAGCGGCGGCCAGACCTATGTGCTGGAAGGCGACGAAAAGCCTCTTGTAGATTTCGGTAAACCGGATGAGAACAACATCACCTCTCCGTTGAACCTGTTTCTGCCGCTGATCTGTGTCATCGGCGGAACCCTGTATTTTGACAAAGATCTGGCCATCGGCCTGATTCTGGCCATCGTCTGCCAGTTCTTCGTATATGTGATACCGAAAAAAATAAGCGTCTCCAAATTCTTCGACTGCTTCTTCGAAGGGGCCGGGTCCATGCTGATGATCAATATCATCATCTTCTTCGGCTTTACCCTGAGCAGTCTTAATGAACAGCTGGGCCTCTTCGATATGGTTATCAGTCTGGTAGGTTCCACCCTGCCTGCAGCTTTCGTACCGGTTCTGGTGTTCCTCATCGTAGGATTCTGCGTATTTGCCTCCGGTTCCTGCTGGATCATCATGCTGATTACCATGCCGATTTTCCTGCCTTTAGCCGCAGCAACGGGTGCACCTATGCTTCTGACCCTGGCGGCACTGATGAGCGGCGTAGGGGCAGGCTATACCCTTTGTTTCTATGCTGACGCCGTGTTCCTGACCACGGCCAGCACCGGCGTGGCAAATCTGACCATCATCAAGACCATCATGCCTTATGCGGTAGTTATGACAGCTATCTCCGCCGGGTTCTACCTGATAATGGGGATTATGATGTAGGATATCTGAAATCAAAAACCCGGCCTTGCGGTTATCCAAGGTCGGGTTTTCTTATACTTATTTTTCTTCTACAATCAGCTTCAATACGTCTGGTCTCGCGTAGTGGCCCACGGCATCGTGTTCCATCTTGCAGGCTGCCGGCAGGGTCATGTCCAGGTCGGCATAAATGATAGTTTCTTCATCCCACACCGGTTCGGTCAGGTAATGGCCGTACGGATCGATGATGCAGCTGCCGCCGCGGCATACCATGTCAGGCAGACGGTCTACAGCATCCTGCTCGTTGAGGTCGGTTGGATAGGATGATTTACGCACTAACATATCGGCATTGATGAAGTAGCACTTTCCTTCGATGGCGATGTGCTGGATGGTGGCCTGCCACTCCGGATTGTCGTTGGTGTTCGGCGAAATATAGAGGGTCACACCTTTCTGATAGAGGGCAACTCTCGCCAGCGGCATATAGCTTTCCCAGCAGATTAGGCTGCCCACAGGCCCCCAAGGGGTTTCGGTAATTGGAAAATAGTCCCTGTCTGCATCGCCCCAGACCACGCGCTCCGTGCCTGTCGGCTTCAGCTTGCGGTGGACCTTGTAACTGCCGTCCGGCTCAAAGATCACATTGCTGTTATACAGGGTGCCTTTGACGGCGTCTCTTTCGGAGAAGCCCATGCTGATGTAAGCCTTTGCTTTGACTGCTGCCGTCGCCAATGCCTGGAACTCAGGTCCGCCTGCCAGAAGGGACGCGTTGTAGTAGCGCATCCAGTCTTCGCGGCCTGCTTCCGTACGCTTTCCCATGCTAAATCCAAAGTTCATGCCAATAGGATAGCCCGGGATGAACAGTTCCGGAAATACGATGAATTCCGCCTTCTGAGCCGCTGCCTCTTCAATCAAATTCAGCGCCTTCTCCAGGCTGGCGTCTTTGTCAAATAAAACCGGTTCGGCCTGAACCAGTGCGATTTTACATATATGTTTTAAGTCTTTCATGGTTTCTCTCCTTATATTTCACGTGCGATTTCTTCTTTCAACCGCAGGATTCTTCTCTCGATTTCTGTAATGGTTTTCTCAAATTCTTCATCAGACTTTCCTGTCGGATCTTCCAGTCCCCAGTCATCGTCAAAAGGTCTGCCCACAAAGGGGCATCCTACGTTACAGCCCATGGAAATAGCGATGTCCGGTTTCGGAATCGCATCAATCAGCTTGGAGTGCTGTGTCTCCTCCATGTCAATGCCATAGAGTTCTTTCATGATGCGTACCGCATCCTGGTTAATCTGCGGCTTCGTTTCGGTTCCGGCAGAATAGCTTTCAAACACATCCGTCGCCAGGTGTTTCCCCAATGCTTCCGCAATCTGACTCCGGCAGGAATTGTGGACACAGATAAAGGCCACTTTTGGTTTTTGTTTCATATATTCATGCCTCCCTTGGCAAATGGTTTCCTGATTCTATTGATTACAGTAACACAAAACCCCTTCTTTCTGCAAACAAAATGTGGTATTATGAAAAAAATCGACATCCGGGAGGTCTATCATGATGAAACAGATTATGGAACACAACAAAAGTTTCGCCGAAGAAGGTCGCGGCTCACATTACACAACAAGCAAATATCCTGATCGTAATTTGGCGATTGTTACCTGTATGGATACACGTCTGACGGAAATGCTGCCTGCAGCACTGGGCATCAAAAACGGCGATGCCAAGATTATCAAAGACGCCGGCGGCATGATTGTCCATCCTTTCGGCTCGGTAGTTCGAAGCCTGCTTATCGCAATCTACGAACTGGGCGTCGAGCATATCATGATTATCGGTCACACCGACTGCGGCGTACAGCACATGGAGGTTGACGAAATTACAGAAAAGATGCGCCAGGAAGGCATCGAAGACGAAGTTTTCCATCAGATGCGGTATTATGGCATCGATTTCGACCAGTGGATGGGCGGATTCGACTGTGTAGAAACTGCCGTACGTGAAAGTGTAGAACTGTTGGAACATCATCCGCTGATTCCAAAGAAGATTTCCATCTATGGATTCATCATCGACACGGAAACCGGTTTGTTGAGACAGGTTGCGGGAAAAGAAGTAAAATAAGTTAACAATAGGGGCTGTCTTTTGACAGCCCCTAAATAATTCTATCGTTCGTTGCACCAGCAGTCTTCGGCATGACCATTGATCACACCCATAGCCTGCAGATAGGAATACATAATGGTTGACCCCACAAAGGTCATGCCCCTTCGTTTCAGATCTTTGGAAATCTCATCAGATAACGGCGATGTGGTTCTCTCCGTAAATGGTTCGCGGACCACCTTGCCGTCAGTAAAGGACCAGATGTAGGCATCAAAAGAACCAAACTCTTTCTGGATTTCCTTGAACACCCTGCTGTTTTGGACGGCGGCTTTGATTTTCCGGCTGTTGCGGATGATCCCTGCGTCTTCTTTCAATGCCTGCTGCTTCCTCTCATCATAATCAGACACTTTGTCGATATCAAAACCGTCGAATGCCTGACGGAAGTTCTCCCTTTTGTTTAATACACATTCCCAGGACAGACCTGCCTGAAAGGATTCCAGAATCAACAGCTCATAGAGTTTTTGATCGTCATGAAGGGGTCTTCCCCATTCCTCGTCGTGGTACTTTATGTAGTTTTCGTTCTTCTGGTTTACCCAGCTGCAACGTGTTTTCATTTGCAATACTCCTCGATTGCCTGGTTCACAAAGGCTGCAGTGCCTTCACCGCCGGCTTTGTCGATATTCGCCGTAAACTCCCCGCCTCCTGCGTACATTTTGCCCAGGCCAGATAGAATCTGATTGGTACAGGTATAGAAGTTTTCCGTAATGAAATCCTGCAGTCTCTTTACCTGTGCCTGCACTTTGTCATCTCCAGGCGCACATCCGCTGCGAATCATCTCGCCAAACTCCACAAAGAGCACCATGATTTCAGCACCCATCTTGTTCTCCTGTGCCTTGGACATGCCCTTCATCTTCTCTTCGTATTCCCTGTAAGCATCGGTCTTTCCCCAGTTTTTCTTCGCTTCTTCCGCATACTCATCCAGTTTCTTCGTATCAAATGCCGTAAAATCCATATAGTTCACTCCTAACAATTCTATTCCACGGGCAAAGGTAATCAGGTTTTCCAAGTGTTCTTTCTTTAACGTCAGCATTTCAATCTGCTGCTGCAGAGCACGGTTTCTGTCAAAATCAGTGCTTTCCATGATATTTTTGATATCCCTCAACGGGAATTCCAGTTCCCGATACAGCATAATCTGCTGCAGTTTTTCCAGGGCATTATCGTCATAAAGCCTGTAGCCGGACTCCGTAACCGCAGTCGGTACAAGTAATCCGATCTGGTCATAATAGTGGAGCGTGCGCACGCTGATGCCGGTTAAATTGCTGACTTCTTTGACAGTTCTCATCTGTATCACCTCCCGTGTAACCTCATGGTACACTATAACCTAACGTCAGGGTCAAGGAATTTTTACAACTTTTTTTCCAGCAAAATAAGATGCACGCCATCAATACCGTTGAACTGGCATGGCACCATGTCGGATTCCCGATAGCCCAGTTTCTTGTACATGGCTCTTGCCCGCAGGTTTCGCTCATTGGTATCGATACGAAGCACCAGGCAGCCAGCTTTGCGGGCATGGTCTTCATAAAATTTGACAAAGGCCTCACCAAAGCCTCGTCTCGCGGCCTTCGGGGAAATTACCAAAGTATGCAGCACCATAACCTCTTCATCCTTTGCGGGATAGATCCACGCCGCGCCTTCATACACGTCTACCTGCTGCTGGTTGATGATGGCTGCGCCAAAAACCTCTCCATCCGCCATGCCCACATACAGGTCACCCCGGTCAAGGGCAGCATTCGCAGTGGCTTTTGTCGGATACACGCCCCGTTCCCATCCGATGGTCACACGGCCTGCTTCCTCTTCCGTATGTATTTCTTCATATATCTCCGCAATAGATGGAATATCTGCGGAAGTTGCTTTTCTAAACTGCATCTATTTCTCCTTCTTCTTCGCCGACAGCAGTCTGTCCAAGTACACAGATTTAAACTGCTTGCTGGCCAGTGCCTGTTTCAGCGGCGGCAGATCCAGAATCACCTTGAACACGGCCGCCATGGCTCTATGGTTGGCAAAAGCCTGGTTGTCGAAAATAAGATTCTGCAGGGTGCCCTTTTCTATGGCCTGCACCACGAAACGGTGCGTGCTGTTGACCGGTGTAATAATCTGTACAAGACGGCGTTCCAGCTGGATGGCCTTGGTCGGACAGTTTCGCGCACAGACGCCGCATCCCAGACAGATTTCAGGATCCAGTACGGCCTTGCCCTCTTTGATAGACAGGGCTAACACCGGGCAGACCTTGGCACATTTGCCACAGCCCACGCATTTATCCAGACCGATAGCCGGGATGTAGTTGGTAGTTGCCACCGGCTGCATCGGTGCGAATCTTCTCGCCGCCTGCAATCCTTCACAGCAGCAGCCACAACAATTGCACAGGAAAGACGGGTGTTCTCTCACGTTTTCTCCCATCTGCACCAAGTTGTAGTCGTAGGATTTCGCCAGTATGTCCAAAGCCTCCGACTTATCAATCAATCTTGCGTAGTCGTTGTGGGCCGCCAGTGACCTTGCCACGTTATCAAAGGTCAGACAGACCTCCCATGGCGCATCGATTTCGCACGGCGTGCCGAGATGATAGGCTTTGTGTCTGCAGTAGCAGGTGCCCACGCCGATGTATTCGGCCGACTCGATGATATGGGTCGCCCGCTCGTAATCTAAAATATAGTTGCCTTTGCTGCTCATCAGCACCGGCTCCTGAACGAAAACCCGCCCGAACCGGGTCTCGGTAGCGAAGAACAGATCTTTGATAAAATCCTCTTCCACGCTCATGTACTGGTGATACAGCTCGCTAAGGTATTTCTGGTCGATGTCTCCGCGGGTACGCATGAGGGCGAACTCCAGGAATCCCGCCATGGGCGGCGGCATGACAAACTTGCGGACGCCGTTATGATAAGAATCCACCATCAAAGCCTTATCGCAGAGATGATCCAGGAATTTCTCCGCTTCTACCCCGGAGAGGCCCCAGATTTTCGCCGCTTTTTCGACAGTAAACGGCCGGATCGGCAGCAGCGCCATCATCCGCGCTTCTTTCTCATCGAACAAAACCTCCAAAATTTTATATAAGGTCTCAGTTGGAGCCGCCCCCTGGGTAAACAGGTTAATGCGCTCCTCCAGACTCTTGTATGCGTCTTTTGATGTGATATGTCCCATAGCTACTCAACTTTCTTCCATATATACCAGCCGTAACCTGCCGCCACAACCGTCAACACCGACGCACTACCCACTTCCATCAAAGGCGTCATCGCTCCTTCATCAGCAAAGACGCTGAGGGCATTGAGACATCCGTGGCAGATGATGCAGGCCCAGAGGCTCTTCGTCTTATAGAACAATGCGGTAAACATGAAGCCTGCCGCCATGGCATAGACTACCTGCAGGCCGCTTCCCAACAGGTCCGCACCACTTCCGTTAAACAGGTTAACGATATGGCCGATGCCAAAGGTCACGCTGGATACGATGACCGCGGTCTTGAGATTGTCTTTTGCCATGGCCTGAAACAGAAGTCCGCGGAAGATGACTTCTTCCAGGAATCCCACAAAGAACATAGCCATGATGTAACATCCTGTCTCCAGCGGAGCCAGGTTCATGGTCACACCAAACCATAAGTTGACTGATGCCAGCAGCACCAGCGGCAGATAATAAAGCACCCTGCCGGCTGGCACCTTTGATGGGCAGAGTCCGTATTCTGCAGTCAGCCCGTTACGGCAAAGCCACAGTACCAAAACCCCCGTCAGCACGGCGCCGACGATAACCGTCACCGACTTCTCTATGCCAAGATTGCTTGATAAATTGTCACTTGTACTAAGTGCCACAACATATACAACAATCCAAAGAATTGCAAATAAAAGCGGATTGTTCCTATAGATTCTGTTCATAGTTTTCTCCTGAAATTTAGTTAGGTTCAGTATATCATCAGTTTGGTAAAAAGGAAAGCTATGCAGTTTTTACAAATTGGGATTTGTCGATTTCTGTTTTCAACACATAATACAATCCCCGTCATTACATGCCAGGGATTTTCAGGTGTAGAAAATAGAATACGACAAAAGAAAGGCAAAGCGCGGCTAGCGCGCAACCATAAGATGGTATTTTAAATTGCTACTGCGTTCAAATGAAAAAACGCAACCATATTGCTAAAATACAGCTTTGTACTGCGCCAGCAGCAGGGGGATTATCTTTAAATCAGAAAACATCTCCTTCTTTCAAAGATTTGACACTAATCTGATGCAATGCAACGTCTTTTTTAAGGTAAAATCCCATACCCTACAGTCCAAATCAGGTTAATTTACAGATTAAATAGTCCCCGCAAGGAAATATGACACCGCAGATTCTCTTGTCGCGCAGTACAATCATTCGAAATGCCTGTCATGGTTGCGTTACTTTTTCTCCGCGCAGTATGAATGCAAAAAAAGGCCCTATGGTTGCGCATTGGTGGCTGTAAATAAAAAAGCGGCATATTGCTGTGAGAGACTTTTCGCGAAGGCGAAGGACAATCATACAAGGATACGAAGAAAGGGTTTGGATGGAGTTTGATACCAATTTTATCAAACTCCCCAAACCCTCTGAGTACGTTGTCTATGATTGTTTCGCCTGAGTGTTTGTCTCGAA
>JAFWZZ010000005.1 GCA_017522185.1 Bacillota bacterium
AGAGGAGGAATTTAATATGGGTGTAGAAAAAGATAAAGAAAGAGGAACTTATACGGTTCGAGTTAGATACAAAGATTTTAACGGGGAGAACAGAGTCCATAAGAAGAGAGGGTTCAAGCTTAAAAGAGAAGCCAAGGAATATGAAACGGAGTTCTTACGGAAGCTGGGAAGCACGACAAATATGGACTTTGCATCCTTTGTGGACATTTATAAAAGAGATGTGTGGCCTATGATTAAGCGTAGCACGCAGAAGAACAGAGAATGTGTAATAGAAACAAAGATTTTACCATTCTTCAGCGGTGTAAAAGTGCAGGATATAAAGCCAAGGCATATCATCCAATGGCAGAACGAACTCTTGGCGAGACGTGATGAAGATGGAAAAGGGTACTCCCCGGTATATCTGAAGAAAATTCGTTCAAACTTAAATGCTATATTTAATCATGCGGAAAGATTTTATGATCTGAAAGATAACCCCATCAAAAAAGTAAAATGCATGGGAAAAGAAAAGGGCAAAGAAATTGAGTTTTGGACATTAGAAGAATATATGGCCTTCAGAGAAGTTATGAAAGAAAAACCTGAAGCGTTTTATGCCTTTGAAGTTCTGTACTGGACAGGTATTAGACTTGGAGAACTGATGGCACTGACACGCAAGGATATTGACCTTGAGAAAAGGACTATCACCATCAATAAAACTTATCAGGTAATTGATAAAGAAGAGTTAGTTACTTCACCGAAGACGGACCGAAGCAATAGAGTAGTGGATTTACCGACAGCTTTATGTGATGAACTTGAAGACTTCCTGGCAATGTTTTATGGGTTGGATGAAGATGCGAGACCATTTAACAAATCCAAAGGGTATTACGAGAACTCGTTCAAACGAGGTCTGAAAAAAGCGGAAGTAAAGGATATTAAAATTCATGCGCTGCGTCACAGCCATATAACTTATCTGCTTGCGAAAGGTTTTACTGCTGTAGAAATCGGTGCCAGAACCGGGCAGGAAAGCATCAAGATTGTTTTGGATTATGCACATGTCATGCCGGAAAAGAAAGTTGAAGTAGTGGACAGGCTGCAAACTGAGATGAGTCAGATGAATGAGAAAGAGATGGCCATGTATGAACAAAATTTATAAAAGAGAAACCCTTAGCTCAGAAAAAAAGGAGAGGCATACTGAGAACTGGATCAGAGAGAGGAATGTTATTCTGAATTTCAGAGTGACGGAAGAAGAGAAACGGAAGATAGAAAAGAGGATTGAACTGTCCGGACTTTCAAAGCAAGATTTCTTCATTTCAAGTTTCCTTTATCAAAATATTAATATAGTGGGAAATGTGAAGACCTTCAATGCAATACGAAAAGAAATGGTTTCTATTGAGAATCATCTTAAAAGTATTGCGACGTTAGATGAGCTGTCACTCGATAAAATTGAATCAATAAGGACAATCTTCGAAATATTGGATAGCTATTACAGAGGGACAGAACAGCATTTGGAGATATAAGGTAAGGGGACAGGTCCATTTGACGATTTTCCTCGCTTATATAGGCAAAAATCTCAAAAAAACGCACCAAATCGCTACAGTAAAACGGGAGGTGGTATCTATGCCCAGACTTGGGAAAAAGGACAAAGAGGAATGGGCATATTTCATAAATGACATTGGGCGGCGCCAGTATAATGAGCGGTGCCGCCAATGTGTCCATGAGTGCAAGCAGAGCTATAGGGCAGCGATCGTCTACTGCCCGAAGTATAAGAGTAAAAGAGCGACTGCTTGACACCTTACCCTCGGAGAGCGTAAAACCTGCTCGCAGGTTGCACTTTTGATGGATATGCCTGTCAAAAGTGCTTTTGCGTTACTTTTGACAAAAGTAACAAAACCCCGGCTTACGCCGGATAAAAAAAGGATGTGATTTATATGCAAAGAACAATAAGTGCAATGGTCGGCAAAGGCTCCGTAAGTCACAATAGCAGAGCGTTTACAGCAGAAAATGTAGATGCCGAACGGAGTTGCTTGAATATCAGTTACTGCAATGAAAGTATTAAGAATGTTTACCATGAACTGTTTGATGAGGCGTTGGAAAAATATAACGCTAAGCAGACAAGAAATGATCGGAAAATAAGTGATTATTATGAGAAAATCAGAAGTTCCAAGCAGGAGAAACCTTTCCACGAATTAATTTTGCAAATAGGTGATAGAGAAAATATGAATGCGGAAAGTGATAATGGAGAACTTGCCCAGCGGATTCTAGACGAATATTTCCGTAGCTTTCAAGAGCGAAATCCTCAACTAAAAGTATTCTCAGCGCATCTGCATATGGATGAAGCAACACCTCATTTGCACATCGATTTTGTTCCGTTTACTACAGGAAGTAAACGTGGGTTGGAGAAAAGAGTCTCCTTAAAGCAGGCGTTATCAGCTCAAGGATTTAAAGGCGGTAGCAGAGGTGATACGGAATGGTCACAGTGGGTGCAATCTGAGAAAGAGCAGCTCGCTGCGGTGATGGAACGTCATGGAGTCCAGTGGGAACAGAAAGGAACCCATGAAAAACACCTTACAGTTTTGGACTATAAGAAGCAGGAAAGAGAAAAAGAGGTACAGCAGCTTGACACGAAGATTGACCAAAAGCAGACCGAATACAATGTGCTATCGAAACGGGTGGAGAACTATGATAGCTGTATTGAAGAACTTGCTGCTTTAGAAAAGGAGCTGAATGCAGGAGATAAATATCAACTGCCGGAGCAGCAAGGATTCATGACAGCAAAGGCATATAAAAGTAAAATTGCAGAGCCTTTAGTGGAGAAATTGAAATCGATGTTGAAGGCAACATTAGTCAGAGCCTTCGAAGGATGGGACAACTATTACAGGCTAAATATGAAGAACGGAAACCTGTACCAAGAGAATCAAGAATTGAATAGAGTTAATAAAAAACTAGCTGAAGAAAATATGATATTAAGAACTGAGAATAAAGATTTTAAACTTTTACGAAGAGTCTTTGGCCGAAGACAGATTGACGATTTAGTGGAACAGGCAAGATTTGCGAAAAGTATGAAACGTGATAATGTGCGTTTCAGATAGTTCATACAAAATGTCTTAAAAGGATAAAGCGGTATGTACAATGTACACTGCTTTATCAATACATATAGAAAATCGAAAGGAGATTTTATGATGAGAAAGATTACTTACACAGAGCGAGACGGATATTTGTATCCTGACTTGGAGCTTCCTGAACATGAAGAAGTGGTTATTGGCAGATGGGGGCAGAAACATAAAAGATTTCTAAAGAAGACTAAAAAACTTACATATTACAGACTTCTAACCAGCGGAAAACTGACTGCTTACCTTTCAGAAATTGATGAGCAAGCACAGGATATGTTTGATACTATCGTTAACCAGACAAAAGAAGTACACGGGATTACAGAAGAACTAAAATCAGAAGATCCAATGGAATGGGTAAGGCAAATGAAGTCGATAATGAATATGGCGGAGGAATTTGTACTGCAGGAGTTGATATATGACTTATAAAAAAAATCGAAATCGCTATTTATGGTAAATACAAAACTGACAATTTACTATAAAATGAATGTAAGATTGGAGGGGAAAATATGAATCAGAAAAGAATTGGCGATTTTATTGCAGCACTGCGAAAGGATAAAGGGGTTACACAGCAGGAATTAGGTAATTCCCTGGGAGTTACAAATAAGACTGTTTCTCGTTGGGAGACTGGAAAATATATGCCCGATATAGCAATTATACCTGACCTGTGCAATTTTTTTGGAATTAGCATAAATGAGTTTATTTGTGGAGGACGTGTGGAAGAAGATGTTTTCCGCAAACAGGCTGATATGAATATATTAGACATTTTGACACAGGATAAAAAGTTACGGAGACAAAAACAATACAGTGAAATGTTGGGTGGAGCAGGAACAGGATTGATTCTATCTGTTTTGTATAATCCTGATAGAGTGGAGACGACAGTTGTTGCGGGAATCGGGCTATTGATGATTGTTATTGGGTGGTATTTGCGAGCAAAGATAGATAAAAGTACTGTGCAGTTAAAAAGATGATAAGGTGTGAAATAGTAAGGAATGAGGGGATGCAAGCGACAACTTGTGTCTCTTTTAATGTTATAAAGAACTCTTGCTCTCTCTTTAACCTTTAGAATTAGTATGATATAATAAACAATAAGGGTATTGTAAAAGTAGATGTAGGGAAAGAGGGATCTTTTGAAAAAGATAGTTACTCTCATGAAGAAAGACATATCGTTTAACTTAAAGATATATCTTGGTATTTTTCTAGTAACATTACTTCTAATAACTGCGGCAGTATTAGGTATAGATGGTAGTGAAGCTACAGATACGCTTAATTATTTAGTCTATACGTGCTGTGCATCTATTATTTTCGTGCCATTCTCCTATAACATTGAGGATGACTTTTCTACAAGGAAATTTATATCAGCGTTGCCAATTTCAATGAATCAAATACTTACGGCAAAGCTGTTATTAAGTGCGATTATTGCAAGCATATTGTCGAGTTCAGCGGTATTGGTTTTTTACATCTTTGGGAAGACAATACTGTTTCGGTGTGCCTTAATTCCTGTAATGCTTAGCATGATAATGTCAGCATTCTTTATAGCAGCATTTTATAAATGGGATATAAATATAGCAAGATTTGTTGCGATAGCACCAATTGTGCTATTTGCTTTTTCAGCTAAAATGGTTGAGCAAATGAATGTTGTGGGAGAGTCATTTAGTTTAAGTGCGCTTCTAATTATCTTTGCTATTGTAGTGGGAATTGTGACTTTGATGAAAAATATAACATTGAAGATCGTTGTATAAAAGGGGAGTAGTGTATGGAAGAGTTATTAAGAGTTGAGGACTTGCGTGTAAGTTACCCTGGATTTGAATTGAACAACATTTCTTTTACATGTCATAAGGGTGAATTTATCGGCGTAATCGGAGTTAATGGTGCAGGAAAATCAACAACAATTAAAGCAATTATGCAAATGATTGCTCGCGACGGTGGAGATATTTACTGGAAAAGTGAGAAAGTGACGGAGAAAAGAATTGCAACTTTTCGTGAATGTATTGGATATGTTGGTGATAATGACTGTTACTATCCAAATATTAAAGTGGAAAAAATCTTACGTTTTGTATCTGCATTATATAGTAACTGGGATTCTGAAACGATGGAGAAATATCTCAGCATTTTCAAGTTAGATACTAATAAAAAAATGAAAGAACTTTCAACTGGGATGCGCGTGAAATTAGACTTATTGATGGCAATGTCGCACAATGCAGAACTGTATATTCTGGACGAGCCAACGTCAGGCTTGGATCCGCTTGTAAGAAAAGAAGTTATAGATATTCTGTATGACTTGGTTAACCGTGAAGGAAAAACTGTCATTCTTTCATCTCACATAACTTCTGACCTAGAGAAAACCGCCGACCGTATTTTATATCTTGTTGATGGAACTGTAGTTGTAGATAATGGAGTTGAACAAATACGAAGTGATTTTGCAGAAACACTGTCTAAGGCTACGGAGGATGTATTATTGGAAGATGTCTTGTTTCATCTAATGACGAGGTAGTACCATGAAAAGAAATTTATGGGTGTTGATGAAAAAAGATATACTTCTTTGTCCGGCGTGGCTGATATTAGGTGTGGCTTTAACTATAGCTATGCCTATATACATTATTAGTTCTATAGAGCTACCGAGTGTTTTACGTGAGCCAATGCTGATTTTATGTGCGATATGTGCAGGGAACATAGCAGTATCCAGAATATGCTATATAGAAGATAATCAGGCGGTGAAAACACTGCTTGCTTCACTTCCTGTGAGGAAAAAAGAACTCATACTTTCACGATACATTGTTGCTGTTGCGATAGTGATAATCCTTATCATAGTAGCTGCATTAATGGGGCTGCTCATGGGCGTAGCAATAAATGCTGCTGTATTGTGGATGGGTATTGTAAGTGGAATTCTCTATGAAACAATATATTTGATGTTGTATTTTAAGTGGGGGAACAATGTGGCGCAGTATGCGTTTGTTGTAATCATTGTAATAATTGCAGGTGCTAGTTGGCTATTATGGTTTTAATTTTAACGACGCAGAAATACTGTTTAAAACTGATTACATATGAAATGGAGTAATAGGAAGCTATGAAAAAGCTGTATTTTTGGTACAATAATCTTTCAAAACGTGTTCGAGACAGTATTCTCGCCTCTATAACTACAATAGGACTAATTTCAACAGTACTGTCCATAATAGGTATTTCATTAGGGGACTGGAACGGATCAAGTGTTGTAATACGAATAGCGGTTGTAGTTGGTCTATTCTTAGCGGTATTTGGTGTGTCCTATTATATAATTGGAAGAGTTTTTAGGGATTCTGTAAAAACAATAATTAGAAAGACACAAGTATCGATAGGTTGTGGAGATATTTTTGACACTTCAGGAATGAGAGTGATAGGATGCGATACACATTTTGATACTAGAGTTGACGATGTTGTAATATCAAAGAACTCATTACATGGACAATTAGTATTGAAACATGGTGTAAAAGAAGAAATTGAACAGATTGTTGATGTGGAAGCGAAAAAGCTTAAATTAAAGAAAAACAAAGATGGTTTATATGACTTCCCACTGGGGACTATTATAAGATACGATAGTAGCGTTGATGGTCATACATATTTGATGCTTGCGATGACAAAATTAAATTCACAACACGAAGCACATACAAATATGGCTGACTTTGAGACAATGCTTATGAAAATGTGGAAAGAGATTAACCGTGTATACGCTCGGAATGATATTGTATTGCCTATATTAGGTACAGGTATTTCTAGATTTGATGATGGCCCTAAGGAACCTGAAGATTTATTACGATGTATGTTATGTACGCTTAACAGTAGCGGAGTAACTTTAAAATCAAATGTTGAAATCATTATTTATGGTGATGCAAAAGAGATTCCATTATATGAGTACAGAAATCTATTTAATGTTATACCAAGGAGGTAAATTATGGAAAATAGAACAGCGAACTATACGGCATTTTATGTGAAAGAGCCGTTTAGTGCATCAAGTTTAGGCGCGAATGCTACACCTGACTTTCTTTATTATAATCAACTGCGAGCATGGAAAGGTGCTGATAGTTCTTTTCCGTTTGTTGATGCTCATGCGAAAACATATAATGTTCGTGATGGTAGTGAGTGGGAGACTCTAAAGAAAAGATTGCACGAAAGACTTAATATGTCAAAGAACATTGTACTAGTCTTGAGTGAGAATACAAAGAATAGCAAGGCCTTACGTGAGGAACTTGATTATGGGATTAATCAAAAGGGATTGCCTGTAATTGTGGTTTATCCGGATTTTAAAGAGAAGACAGATATTGCAAGTTCCTCTGGAATCCGTAAACAGGTTAAGGATTTGTGGGATAAAGTTCCTGTCTTCAGAGATAATATGAGTAAAGTTGCGACACTTCATGTGCCATATAAAAAAGCATTAATTACAAGTGCATTAAAAGATGCTGATTTTAAAGTGCAAAGTATGACAAATGCAAGCGCTTATTATTACACTCTTGATTAGCAGTGCTTTTATTTGATGGTAATATTCTTGTGTAAAATAGAAATCTATTGACATAAAAACAAGCAAAACATATAATAATATTAAAGATAGGTGAGCCTATCATGGTGAGCTGACACCCTAAAAATCTGATAGATAAGCCGGTTCGTGAGCCGGACGGTTGGAGAGCAACAGAAAAACTCTATAGATTAGCCGCATTCGTAGGGCGGCAGGTTGGCAGACAACAGAAAAATCAGCATATTAAAAGGTTGTTCTTCGGAGCAACCTTTTGTTGTAGGGGAGAGATTATGGCAAAGTGTAAAAATGTAGATATTAAAACAGCAATTAAAATTGTAACGGAAGCGGCGCGGGAATACGAAGAGCGGTTGAATGATCGTCACTTTATGGTGGTGTACCAAGAAGGCACAGAAACTAAAACTGTTCAGTTCGGTTTTAGAGATATGAACTTTCTCCATTTGACGGGCATAGAAACTACTTTGAAAGCAAAGCAGTTTTATAGGGCGTGTTTAGATCATAAGTTGGCTGAACGAGATATAATCAACTTTACAAAGGGGAAAACACAACAGAAACTAGCAGTATTGCCACATTTAGCGGATGTTTTATACAACAACTGCATGATAGGATATTCAATAAACAATGGTATATACCTTCAGGCGGATTATTTTGTAGGCAATACGAAAGCTGTTTTAAGCGTTGGATTTCGATTTGGAAAAACTGTGGACTACCCTGTGACATTATATAACGGCGATGTCCGCAAAATGATTAGTCCGGTATGTAAAGTGCTGGCGATATTTTCTAAGGCATACAATGATGAAAAATATATCGAGTGTACATATTTATCAAAAGGGCAGCAAGTTGATAAACTGAAATTAAACAAAGATTCTAAAATGTTGTTGGGAGATAAGTTTGTTGACGATAAGCAATAGAATATTTGTCAAGATATACAAATTCTTATAGAATATCGTTCGTTTACTTATGTTTATAAGGGATGAAATGAACTACATTTTGGAGTCAACAGATTAATAAACGATTAGGAGCAATGTGTGGAGAAAAATGAAAGAATTTATTGTTTTAAATGAAATCGTTCCAGATGTTGTCGATAGAATAATGAGTTACTTTGCGGCAGAAGAAGGAAAAACTTTAGATGATGCAAGATCAGAGAAAAGAATAGATTGGCTGATAGAACAGTTATCAAAAGAATATAATTCTGATTTATATCAATATATTAAAGAGTTTGTAGCGTTATGTGAGCGATTATGCGAAGTATCACCTTTAGTGCGATTTAAGCGTGATGAATTCTTTGGAAGTACAAATTGCTATTATTGGAATGGAAAGCTTAGTGATGGTAGTATATATACGGAAGCAAATAGTACGGAAAAAGAAAGTAAGTTGCGATATTGGGAGAATGCGGCATTTGGATTTAGATATATTGCAAAGAAATATAAGACCTATGTTTTGCCAATTATATATACATTTTTAGATGGACGGCAATCAATAGGAACAGGATTTGTTCTGGGAAAGGATTATGTTGTTACAGCACGACATTGCTTGGAAGGTTCAAAGAGTATATGTATAGAAGGATTAGAGTACGATGTGTATAAAGATGCGCATGTATATTACCACTCCAATCGTTATATTGATGTTGCTGTAATTTGTATTAAGCGAATTAAAGGTTGTGGGTTTTCTTTAAAACGTGAATACAAAGTATTGGATTCAGTAATGACAATGGGATACCCTAAAATTCCAGGATTTACATGCTTCCAAACAGTTGAAGAAGCAATCATCTCGTCAATTCCAAAAGAGCGATTTACAGTAACTAGTGGGCAAGTTGCTGCGGAAGCACAAGAACTTTGGAGTAAAGAACATTTGATGTTGATTACAGCAAAAATAAAAAGTGGAAATAGTGGAGGTCCCGTAATTAATTCCTATGGGGAGTGTATTGGTGTTGTAAGTGCAAAGGCTGTTGCTGAAGGTGATTATGATGATTTGGGATATGGTA
Source organism: Bacillota bacterium (assembly GCA_017522185.1). Classification (GTDB taxonomy): domain Bacteria; phylum Bacillota; class Clostridia; order Peptostreptococcales; family Anaerovoracaceae; genus Senimuribacter. Next base: position 9,572 of record JAFWZZ010000005.1, read on the forward strand.
CTGCAGTACCAATCGAATTTGCCTATGAAATAATAAAAAATATAGATGATCACTATAAAGATGAAAAGGTCACTTTTGTAGAATGTGATTAATACAGTGAGTTCATAAATGGAATAAACTTCTTGTCTGAGGTAAAAGGATAGGTGAAGAAGAAAGAAAAAGCATGTTGTAATCATTTAATTTCAAACTCATTGGATCAGGCAATATGGTGTTGTTGGTTTAAAGAATTAACTGTCATATTAGAAGAGGATTTGTTAAAGTAATGAATAATTCTATTGAGAACATTAAAAGAAGCAAGCAAACAATTCTGGAAATCATAATTACAACAGTAATTATTTCCATAGGAATAAATTTCGTAGTGTTAGGGATAAGTAATGAGTTGGCCCTTAATAATAATTTGGCATTAATTAGTGTTGGTAGTATCATGATTATACTATCTTTGTCAATTACTTTTTTTCGGAATTTTAAAAAATCAAATAGAAATTTGATAATTGAAGCAACATTAGTGTACGATAATGAAAACAGAAAAATAATAGACATTGATGGTTACAAGTTTTCTAATGATATATGCAGATACTTAAATGCAGCATTATCAGAGGATAAAAATATCGAAGCGATGTGGCTTAAAGATAGACTTGCAATGACCCATATTTTTAACGAAATAGAACCTGATAAAACTTTTATCGGGGTTTCGCGTTCGGGTGCATTGTTAAACCAGCTTATAGAATATATAGTTTTGAAGAAATTGTCTACATTAACAACGGATTATTTTAATTGTCCAAAGTGCGATAAAGCTAAAATAGCAAGAGTGGAACGAGATGAAATTAATGATTTTGTTGTTTCTAATGTTTTTATAAATTTATTTTCAAAACCTCCGTATGAAAGGGCTGCATTTGATAATAAAGAGTTTGAAAGAAATGTTGTATATGGTATTGGTAAAAATGGTGCGATATATGACAAATTTGAGCTTTATATGCCATTGAAATGCCAGTTTATTAGAGAAAAGCTTAATACGATTATTCTAAAACACCCGTATTTTAAGCTCGAAATTATACCGGCTTTTACTGGATTTGGGACGGCTTTGCCTTATGATTTCGAAAAAGAATATATGCAAATTGACGATATTTCAAATGTTTCATGTTACAAAATAATGATAGGTATAAACCTGAAGTTTTCGTTGCTTGCATTTTTTATAAAAAAAGAGCAATATTATGGGTGGATAGATAAATTTGCAAATGAGTTGATTAGTTATGCATCAATTGATAAATTTTTTGAAGAAATAAGATGGGATATGATTAGAACTTTTATGAAGTGTAATAAGTAATGTCTTGACAACAGGGACTTCATCTGAAAAATATTCTGTTCAGAAAAATGAAAATCAACACGACTGAGAAAGAACTAAAGTCGGCATTAGAAAGTGATTATCCTAACATGGAGTTATAATCATAAAACAAATAACAGAGAATTTTTTCGTGGGTCCACAAATGGGACCAACTTCACCTCCGACTCAAAAGAATAGGTGGAGAAGAAAGAAAATACATACTGAACTCACTTGATTTCAGACCCATTAGACTAAATAATATAACATCGGTGGTCGAGTGGGAATAATTTCAAAGGTCGAAAAAAGCCTGTAATATCAAGGGTTTTCTCACTTTTGAAGCCGTTTATGGCAACAAAATGGCAACATTTTTAAAAGAATAATTGCAACTGGCTTATAACTGCCCGGAATCCTTTGAAAGAAGGGCTCCGGGCAGTTTGTTACGGTGCCTTTTAAACTGACAGGAAATGTATTCATGAGTAAAATAGAGGAAACAAAATACGAATTCGGGTTAATACTACCTGAAAAATATCAAAATGGTATATACCTCTTTAATCAAAGTGTGCCTACCGTTGATGAAGGACTAAATGGAACGGTGCCGGAAAAAATTCGAAGATTCAACAATGCGGCAAGTCATTTGGTCAGAAGCATTTTGACAGTTGAGCATGCCTACATAGAGGGTGTTCCTATTTTGCAATTATGCCAAGATGTAGATTCCGTTTATGACAACCTCTATAGGCAGTTGATCAGAAATGTGTACATGGAGCTTTTTATCTATCAGGAAAAATTGCTAAATATCGTTTGTAATATGTTCTTCTTAAAAATTGGTAAGAGCAAGAAAAATAATTTAGCTGGATTGAAAAAACGCTCTGCAGAGTTTCCGCTGTTGTGCAAATTTTGCGAACAGTGCAATCAACTAATAAAAGATGAAAAGTATCAAGGGGTAATGTCTATTCGTGATGATGAGACGCACAACATGTCGCAGATTGATTCGTTTGTTTTGGATTTAGAAAAGCTTGGTGAGGGATTGCGAATTGTGAACAAAGGCTATAGAATTCAAGCGGAATCTCTTCGTGCAGAATATATTTATGTAATGGAACGGCTGCTTCAAGTGAGAAATCTTGTACAAGAAATGTTAGATACATATGATTTGCGGGAGATCTACATCAAATTACAGAATCAAAGCGAAGAAATCTATGTGAATTAAATCAACGACAAGAGGATAATACATAATCATTAGTATTGTACTGATACTAAATGTGTTCAGGTATTATAGCGAAAATTTGTGGCAACAGTATGGCAACAAAAAATCAGATAGCCTGTGCCGTCTGAATAATGGAAATAATCCTAAGACCTTGAGCCAAATCCCATAAGCAAATCTGTTTAAGATTTATTTTTCAGGAGCGAGTGGGAATAGTCTCCGCGTCTTTTGACTAATGAAAAGAACCCCAAACCCTTTCAATTGTAAGGGTTTGGGGATTTGTATTTTTTGTGACTCAATCTTGACTTTGCGGCACATTGGCGATACAGTTGAAGTATGGAGTACTGCGTAATATGCGCAGGGAAAAAGGAGGATGATCGTTATGCGTAAGAAGCCTGGACAATACAGAAAGTGGTGCGGCGTTTGCTGCATAATCCTGCTAATTGGTAGCCTGTTTCTCTCCGGCTGTACATCCCCGCCTGATGGACAGGGACAAACACAACCTGGGGTTAACCCAGCGGATGATCCATCTTTGACATCTTTCCGGCAGGCAATGGTAGAAACACCTCAGCTTTTCGCGGCAGCATTCTTTGGCGATGTGTCGCAGGATACAGATCCCATTGCTGTTATGCAGGAAGCAGCCCCACAGCTATGTGAGGATCTTCCGTTCCTTCTGACAATCGACCAGGAACACATCTTAGGTGATGAAGGTCAGTTGTTCTGCATCGTACCCGCAGATGAAAACGCAACGGTTGCAGTGAACCGGAGACCATGGAACGCAGAAACCGAAAGTTATGAAGAACCGGAGGTCCTTTACCGCAGCGAAAGCGGCTCACCGATTCTGGTTATGTGTCCCAATATTGACTGGATACCAGATACGGAGGTTGTCATCACAGATTCAAGTGGAACTGTGGCAACCTGGAGTCCTCATCTCGATCCCGATTACCGCATTACGGGCCTGCGCAATGAAAAAGGAGAGAGCATGATCTTTGACTTCACTTCCTACGATGAACTTCCGGCCCTGGAATAAGATTAGGTTTATAGTTTTCTAAACGAATAGAATATACACAAAGGAGACGACCCATGAAAGAAGTATATGAATTTTTAAAGAACTGCGGCGTATATTATTTAGCTACCATGGACGGCGGCCAACCGAGAGTACGCCCTTTCGGTACAGTAGACATTTTTGAAGAAAAGTTATATATCCAGACCGGCAAGGTTAAGCCGGTTGCCTGCCAGATGAAGGCCAATCCGAAGGTGGAAATCAGTGCCATGGCCCAGGACGGAAGATGGATCCGCGTAGCTGCAGAGGCGGTTTTAGACGACAACATCAAAGCACAGGAACACATGCTGGATGCGTATCCGAACCTGAAGGCGATGTATCAGCCGGGCGACGGCAATACAGAAGTGTATTACCTGCAGAACGCAACGGCGCAGATTTGTTCCTTTACGGAACCTGCGAAGGAAATCAAGTTCTAAATGCCGCACAGTACACCTAGAAAACGAGGAGTAACCCATGCATGACATCAAAAAACACATCAAAGACAGACGCAGCGTCCGCAATTTCGACGGCCGCCCGCTGGACGAAAATACAAAGGCACAGTTGATGTCTTACGCAGAGGGCATCGAGAATCCCTTTGGCCTGCCGGTAACATTCAAATATCTGGAGGCAAAGAGAGATGGGCTCGTTTGCCCGGTTGTAAGCGGAACGGAACTGTATGTTGGCGGCAAGATCAAAAACGTACCCCATGCCAACGAGGCATTTGGCTATACTTTTGAAGAATTTATTTTGTATGCCCAGTCCCTGGGCCTGGGTACCGTGTGGCTGGGGGGCACCATGAACCGGGATGCTTACGAGAAGGTCATGGGCCTTGCGGAAGACGAAATGATGCCTTGCGCGACCCCAATCGGCTATACAGCACAGAAGATGTCCGTTCGCGAAATCATGATGCGGAAGGCCATCAAAGCCGACGAACGTCAGCCTTTCGAGACCCTGTTCTTTGACGGAGATTTCACAACGCCGTTAACAAAAGAAAAAGCCGGCGTCCTGGCAGAACCTTTGGAAATGGTCCGTCTGGCACCGTCAGCGGTAAACAAGCAGCCATGGCGGGTGGTGGTAGCGGAGAGTGCAGCCCACTTCTATCTCAAGCGGAGAAAGGGTTCCACCAATGAAAGCCACGAGGGCAAACTGGATATGCAGAAAGTTGACATGGGCATCGCACTTTGCCATTTCGCTCTGACCGCAAAGGGAAACGGCCTGCAGCTGACATTCGCACAGGAAAATCCCGGAATCGAGATGGAATTCGAGGGTGAATACATCGGTACTTACCGGTTTGAGTAACGACCCTGGAAAACCTACGCAAAATATCAATTAGAACAAAAAGGAGACCAAAAACATGGAATACAACGTAGCATTGAACATAAGATCCCAGCTGGGGGAAGGCATCTGGTGGGATGAAAGAAGAGAAGGTCACTTCTGGATCGACATCATCAGCAACGAAGTCTATTTCCTGAAGGATGGTAAAAACACCATGCTGAAGGCCTTTGATGACGCCTTAGGCTTCTGCATCCCGTGTGAAGACGGCAGACTGGCTGTCGGCTGCGGCCGTGACCTGATTCTGCTGGATCCTGACAGCGGAGAAACTGAAGTCCTGATGACTGTGGACCAGGATCAGCCGGACAATCATTTCAACGATGCCAAGGCAATCCCGGGCGGCCGTATCCTGGCCGGTACCATGAACACCGCCATGGATTGCGAAGACGTGCCGGGTAAGGAAACCGGTAGACTCCTTGTCTTAGAATCCGGCAAAGAACCTGTCCTGGTTACAGATGGCATGAAAGTGCCAAACGGCCTTGCTATCAGCCCTGATCATAAGACTGCGTATCACGTAGATACATATAACTATAGAGTCGACAAATACGACTTTGACGAGGAAACCGGTGTGTTGGGCAACCGTCGTCTTCTCCTGCAGGTTGAGCCGGAAAAGGGATCTCCAGACGGCATGACCGTTGCGGAAGACGGCACCCTTTTCATCGCCCACTGGGGCGGCCACGCAATCCGTCGCTACGATCCGGTAACCGGCGAAGAGCTGGCGGTATACGAACTGCCGGTTCCAATCCCTACCTGCTGTGCTTTCGGCGGCAGGGACATGGACGAGCTGTACATCACCACCAGCAGTCTGGACTCTCCTGAAGAGGAATATCCTCTGGCTGGCAGCGTGCTGGTCATCAAACCAGGTGTCAAAGGCATCAAGCCATACCGTTTCAAACTGTAATCATACAGACTTACACAAAAACACAAAAATGCCTGCCCCGCATTGCAGCGGGACAGGCGTTTTAAATTATACGCTATGTAGATTTCTATTAACCTTCCAGAAGCTTCTTCATAGTCTTGTAGATGATGCCCGGCAGAACTTCGAAGGAGTATACGGTTTCCACTCTTTCTGTGAACTGGTGGGCGTCCTTACCGTAGGAACCGATATCGGCAACCGGTAAATCCAGCTCTGCCATTTCGTCCAGCGGCAGGTCGTAGACGATGCCGAAGCCCGGCATATTGTCTTTCAGACCCTGGATTGCGCCTTCTTCTCTTGGTGCAGCAGCATAGCTTAAGTCAGAAATGCAAGGCAGGAACTTCTTCTGCACTAAGTTGTAGTCGCATTCTGTTGTGGATACTGCATAGTCTAACGCATCGATCAGCGCTTTATCCTTTGGTCTGGAGCCTTCTACGTAAATATGTGGATAGTAAGGCGGTGTTAAGTACACGATCAGAACCGGTTCTTTGTCGGACCACAGGGAGTGTACATATTCAACTACCTTCATGGTCTGTCTGCGGACATTGACTTTCTGATGGTGGGAGATTCTTTCCGCGTAAGCTCTTACCTTTTCATCTAATTCCGGACCGACTTCCTCTCTAACCAGAGCATACAGTTCCTTGTAGCTGAGGGTTCTTTCCTTCCAAGGAAGCGGTTCGAATTTTCTTCCACTCATCTTACAGAAGATTTCGTATCTTTCGTTTAATCTGTTGATAACGGTATGGAAAGACTGAGCGCCGACTTTTACCATCTTTGCGATGACTTCATCCGGTGTGCTGCAGTGGGTCGCGTAGTTATAGTAAACGACCGCTTTGTTCGCAATCTGTACGGAATATTCCGGCTTCAGGTCTCTCTGTTTCAGTGTAACAGGCGGCAGGGTAACTTCGCCGTCTACTACGTCGGAATATCTAGGGTTCAGGTTGATTCTGCCTGTGATTTCGGACAGGATCTTGTTTGGATCCAGGCCGGAGAAGGATTCGCCAACATGGCTTTCTTTGCCGACTGCCAGGAAAGTAGGCATCAGCTTGCCGACAGTACCCACGTACTGGTACACGTTAGTGTCTTCCGGATATGCCGGTGCGATATAATCCGGATCCAGCATAGCCTGATAATCATAGCCGAATTTTCTCTTCAGTCTGATTAACTCAGGAACAAAGGTCAGCATGCCTTTGGAGCTGCCTTCTTCGTCGCATACTGCCGCGAAGACGATATTGCCCTCGAAGTCCTCGATATCCTTGGAGATTTCTTCCATCATTGCCATGACGATGGCGACGCCGGATTTCATATCAAAAATACCTCTGCCGAACAGGTATTTTCCAGATTCGATATCGTCCAGGACTTCCTGATTCAGAGGAAGTTCCTTCAGTTTTTCTACCAGTTCATATGGCTTGGTTGCATATTCGGATAACAGGCCATAGTCGGAAGTGCCGACCGTATCTGTATGGCCGATAAAAGCCACGGTTTTCTTGCTCTTTGTTTTTTCCCCGTTTAAAATGGCAACCACAATTTTTCTTCCCCAGCGGTCTTTTTCTACCGGTACGAAGTACAGTTTTTCCGGGTGCTTCTTGTAGTAGTCCATCTGGGACATAATTTCGTAAACCTTGTCGCTTACAGCGATTTCGTCAACTGTTTCAACGACGCTTCGCTGTTCTACAAGGGCCAGTGTAATTTCTTTGATTCTTTCGCTTAATCTGATTCTTTCACTTAAATCGTGTTTCATCTTGCTCCCTCTTGTTTTCTTTTTTGAATTTTCAGAAATTGATTTACTACCATAAATTTTATACTATTTTATTCTACCACACAAGCCCCTATTCAAAACTATCTAAAAGGAGTATAATTCTTTTAAGAGAATGATGAAACCAAATGAGGAGGTGCACATATGTATCAGTTATGGGAAGATTTCAAGAGACTAAAAGGTTATCGCTGGGTGGAATTATCTCACTCCATGAACAATGACAGCCCTTACTGGCCGGGTATTCCGGAAGGCTCCGTGGAAATCGGCAAGGTGGTCTATGACTGGGGTGAACCGATGCTGGACTGCCAGATTCAGACCTTCAAGTTCCCTGGACAGTTTGGTACCCACATCGACTTTCCGGGCCACTTCGTGAAGGAGGCGCCGCTGTCCGAAAGCTATGGCGTGGAACACATGGCTTATCCACTTTGTGTCATCGACATCAGCGAGAGAGTGGCGAAGGATCCGGACTGTGCCGTTACCGTAGAGGACATCAAAGCCTGGGAAGCAGAATACGGCGAAATCCCTGACGGCGCTTTCGTTGCACTGAGAACGGACTGGTATAAGCACTGGCCGAATATGCAGGCATTCTCCAACCTGGATGAAGAGGGCGGCGAGCACTGTCCGGGATGGTCCATGGAAGCACTGCAGTACATATACGAAGAAAGAAACGCGGCGGCCAACGGTCACGAAACACTGGATACCGATGCCAGCTTCCTGGCGGTTGAAGCTGACGACCTGGCCTGCGAACGTTATCTGTTAGAAAAGGGCAAGCTGCAGATCGAGGTACTGAAACACTTAGATAAAGTGCCTGCTGCAGGCGCATTGCTTTTCTGTGCATGGCCGCGCATCGAAGGCGCAACCGGTCTGCCGGTAAGAGTCTGGGCAATCTGTCCGGAATAAACAAAAGTGACAGCAAAGGAGACGATGACTTATGGCAATTCCACATAAACTCAACGTAATCTGGTGCCGTACCTTTCAGGGAGTCCTGAAAGTCGGCAACTATTTCATGGGTTACCGCATGCCGGATTACATGGAAGGCAACGGCAGAATCAAAGAGCTGGGCGCTTTCCTGAAGGACAAAGGCATCAACGACGTCCTGGTGGTAACCGGCGCCGGCATGGTGAAGCGGGGACAGGTACAGCCTATGCTGGATGGCTTTGATGCCAACGGTATCCGCTACACCCTGCAGACCTACACTACCACGGATCCGACTTCTGATGATGTAGAAGCCGGTTACAGGGCATACAAAGAAAACGGATGCAAGGCCATCGTGGCACTGGGTGGCGGCAGCCGTATTGACTGCGCCAAGGGTATCGCGGCCAAGGCGGTCCATCCGAAGAAAACTGTTGCCCAGCTGCAGGGCCTGCTGAAAGTCCATTGGAAGATTCCGCCTTTCGTAGCCATTCCGACTACGGCAGGGGCTGGCTCAGAGACCACCGTTGCGGCGGTCATTACGGACTCGAAAACCCACCGCAAGGCGGCTATCAACGATCCGTTTCTTATTCCCAAATACGCGGTACTGGATCCGGAGCTGACCACAGGCCTGTCTCCATATACCACGGCAACCACCGGCATGGATGCACTGGCTCACGCGGTGGAAGCCTACACCAACAAGACGTATAACACAAAATTAGAAGACCGCCTCGCGCGAGAAGCGGTAAAGCTGATTCACGACAATATCCTCATCGCCTTTGAAGACGGCGGCAACCTGGAGGCAAGACAGAACATGCAGCGTGGGGCATTCTACGCAGGCAGAGCCTTTACCCGGGGCTGTGTGGGTTATGTCCATGCCATCGGTCATACGCTGGGTGGCCTTTACGGCGTTGCCCATGGACTGGCAATGGCAGTGCTGCTCCCTCACGTCATGGAAGCCTACGGCGCGGCAGCCCAAAAGCGTCTGGCTGAACTGGCTGACATCTGCGGCATCAAAGGATCCACCGACGCCGAGAAGGCAAAGGGATTCATCGATTGGATCAAAGAGACCAATGCCAAAATGGGACTGCCGGATAAGTTTGACGTAATCAAAGATGAAGACATTGATCAGATGATCAGCTGGGCGGACAAAGAAGCAAATCCTCTGTATCCAGTCCCTGTGATTTGGAGCAGAGAAGACTTCAGAACATTGATAGAAACAATTAGAAGCTAGTTTAGGAGGCAGAAAATGAGATTAAAAAACTATGTCAGTGCCATGGAACACTGGAATGGAAGAATTGACAGCAACGATGATTACGATGCATTCAGATGGCACCAGTGGGTGGAGCCTTTGGATCTCAACGAACTGCTGGAAGGTTTTCAATGTGAATACGGATTTGCCTTTATCGGATTCTGCAGCGAGCAGGGGGTAAAGCGAAACAGGGGGCGTGTCGGAACTGCTTTGGCGCCGGATTTTATCAGAAGGCAGATGTCCAACCTGCCTTGCACCTTTGACTCGAGAGTAAAGCTTTACGATGCAGGTAATGTCCTCTGCGATGAGATTTCCATGGAAGAGGGTCAGTCTATTCTGGGCAAAGCCGTAGAAAGAATCCTTGGTTTGGGCTTGTTCCCGATTGTCCTGGGTGGCGGTCATGAAACTACCTTTGGCCATTTTCAGGGGCAGTTTGCGGACCTGAAAAACCAGGAGAAACCCATGGACATGGGCATTATCAACTTTGATGCCCACTTTGATTTAAGACCATATGACAACGGACCGTCTTCAGGATCTATGTTCCGCCAGATTGCGGACATATATAAGGAAGAGGGTGTATCGTATCGCTATCTGCCGCTGGGTATACAGAAGCACAGTAATACGGTGAGTCTGTTCAAATACGCCCAGGAGAACGATGTCAACTATATTCTTGCAAAGGAAATCCAGAACTCAACATATGCTGTGATTCTGGAAAAAATAGATACCTTCCTGTTCCATTGCAGTTCTGCTTATATGACCATCTGTACGGATGTGTTCTCGGCTGCGTTTGCGCCAGGGGTAAGTGCAACCCAGGCATTGGGCCTGGAACCGGAAGCGGTACTGCCGATTATCAAACACATCCTGCGTACGCGTAAGGTCCGCGGCTTCGACATTTGTGAAATATCGCCGCGTTTTGACCAGGACGATACGACGGCAAAGCTGGGTGCTGTCATCATCTTTACGGTGGTCAATACCATGTGCAAGCTGAACGACCTGCTGGTGATCGATTTTGACTAAGGAGAAAAAGGAGAAACACTTTGAGACATAGAAAGGTGAAAAATCTGGAACCGCGCATCGAGGCCTGCCGCCATTATCTGGTGCCGGATGCAAAAACAAAGAAGGGCAACTGGCGTGGGTATTTTGGCGCTGCCCCGGACAGCCGTCTTTATCTGGAGCTGGGGTGCGGCAAGGGAAAGTTCCTCTGTGCTCACGCGACGGCGGATCCGGATGCCCGTTTTATCGGTATCGAAGGACTGGATGCCGTTATGGTAAGAGGACTGGAACGGGCGGAAGAAGAGAATATCGCCAATATACGATTTGTCATGGATTTCGTCGCAGACATCACGGACTACTTTGCCGATGGAGAGCTGGATGGCATCTATCTCAACTTCAGCGATCCATGGCCGAAGCCGCGTCACGAGAAGCGACGGTTCACTTACGGGAAGACACTTCTAAAGTATAGGCAGATTCTGAAGCCGGAAGGATTTGTCGCCTTTAAGACGGATAACGAAGAACTCTTTGATTATTCCATGGGGGAAATCGAAAGACTGGATTTGTGTATCCGGGAGATGAGCCGCGACCTGCATCGGAGCGATTACGAGGCGAAGGCTTTTACCACGGAATATGAAGAAAAATTCCACGACCGGGGAAAGAACATCAACTATGTGAAGTTCACTTACCCGACAGAATAAAATACGAACAAAAACCACCGAATCAGGCTGAACGTTTGCTTTTTTGGTGGTTTTTCTCTGTTACTACGGTTTTTTTGGTTTTTACAGCCAGACAAAATGTTTTTTTTCTTGTGTTTTGTGTGAGTATAGAGTATAATGTTGCCGTATATGCGACGACTTGAAACGTTTTAACGCGCTAAAGCGTTGCTGTTATCATCATTTTGTTATAATTTATAAAATGGAATAGGAGAGAAAATTATGTTTGACGCAATTAACAGTGTTGTTGGCGCAATTAGTAATGTTCTGTACCAGCCATGGTGCGTTCCGCTAATTCTGCTGGCAGGCGGTATTATTCTGACAATCCGCTCTAAGTTTATTCAGGGACGTCTGTTTACTGAATCCTTCAAAGTTGTTATGGAAAAGCCAAGCACAGAAGGCGGTATTTCTTCTTTCGGTGCGCTGATGGTTTCCACAGCATCCCGTGTAGGTACTGGTAACATTATCGGTGTAGCTTCTGCTATCGCTGTTGGTGGTCCTGGTGCGTTATTCTGGATGTGGATCACAGCTATCCTGGGTGGTGCTTCTGCATTTGTAGAATCCACTTTAGCACAGATCTACAAGAGAAGAGACGAAGAAGGCGATTCTTATGGTGGTCCTGCTTACTACATGCAGGATGCTCTGAAGCAGAGATGGTTAGGGGTTATCTTCTCCGTTATCATCATTCTAACTTATGCAGTTGGTTATAACATGTTAGCTGCTTACAACCTGCAGTCTACTTTCAAGGCATTCTCCTTCTACGGAGATTCCACACCAATCATCATCGGTGTAATCCTGGCTGTACTGTTCGGTATCATCGTTATCGGTGGTGCAAAGAGACTGATTAACGTTACAGGTGTTATGGTTCCTTTCATGGGCGTCATCTACGTAGTAATGGCAATCGTTGTATTGATTATCAACGCGAAGAACATCCCTGCAATGTTTGCTATGATTTTTGACAGCGCATTTGACTTCCAGGCAATCTTCGGCGGTTTCGCTGGTTCCTGCATCATGAACGGTATCAAGAGAGGTCTGTACTCCAACGAAGCTGGTATGGGTTCTGCTCCTAACGCAGCTGCAAAGGCAGACGTTTCCCACCCAGCTAAGCAGGGTCTGGTTCAGATGTTATCCGTATTCTTAGATACATTATTAATTTGTACTGCAACCGGCTTCATGATTCTGTCTTCCGGTATCGTGCCTACAGAAGAAATGAAGGGTGACGCAGCATTATACGTACAGGGTGCTTTAGGTGAATCCTTAGGCGCATTCGGTCCAATCTTCATTGCTGTAGCAATGTGCTTGTTTGCATTCACTACTTTAATCGGTAACTACTCCTACTGCGAAGGATGCTTAAGATTCATCCTGAACAGAGAAGTATCCAAGACTGGTTTATTAGTATTCAGAATTCTGGCTACAGCACTGATCTTCGTTGGTACTATCGCTACTGCAAACATGGTATGGAACATCGCTGACATGCTGCAGGGCTTTATGGTAGTAATCAACGTGCCTGTTATTCTGATTCTGATGAAGCCTGCTATGGCTTGCTTAGACGACTACTGCAAGCAGAAGAAGGAAGGCAAGAACCCTGTATTCAAGGCAAAAGATGCTGGCATTACACAGGAATTAGATTATTGGCAGTAATGGTCAATGGTCCTGCCCCGCGAGCGGCGTACGAAAAAAACAAAGGTCTTTGTCCCAATGGGCAGAGACCTTTTTTTCTGTCTGCAAACATGGTATAATAAGATGCAAGAATGATTCGAGGAGGACAGCATATGAAAATCGCAGTGATTACAGGTGCATCCAGTGGCATGGGAAGGGAATTTGTCTATGCCTTGGATAAAAAAGGCTATGATGAGCTGTGGGTCATCGCCCGCAGGGAAGACCGCCTGAAAGCATTACAGGCAGAATGTCAGACACCGGTACGTGTAATGGCGCTGGACCTGATGAAGAGGGAAAGCTTTGACCGGTACCGTCAGGCACTGGAGGAAGCAAAACCAGAGATTCAGTCCCTGGTCAATGCGGCGGGATTCGGTCTTTTTGGCACGTTTATGGAAATGGACCTGGATCGGCAGCTGGACATCATCGAAATCAACGACAAAGCGTTGACGGCCATGTGCTACCTCAGCGTTCCATATATGCCGGCGGGAAGTGACATCGTCAATCTGGCGTCCAACTCGTCCTGGCAGCCGGTGCCGTATATCAACGTTTACGGCGCATCCAAGGCTTATGTCATGAGTTTTTCCAGAGCACTGGGTGTAGAGCTGAAGGCAAAGGGCATTCACGTCATGGCAGTAGCACCGGGATGGATTAAGACGGAATTCTTTGATCATGCAATCCATGACGATACCATCAAGTATTTTGACCGGTTCTATACGGCGAAGCAGGTCATCGATAAGGCCATGAAGGATCTTCGCAAGAAGAAAGCGGTATCCATTCTGGGTCTGCCGGTGCAGGCACAGGTAAAGTTAATCAAGCATCTGCCGGTCAGCCTGGTTATGAAAATCTGGTGCGGCCAGCAGAAGAAGTAGTAATATAAGTAGTATTGGAGGAAGAGAAAATGAAGATTTGTCCAAAATGTGGAACAGAAGTAGAAAGAAGATTTTGCCCTGACTGCGGCACGGAGTATGTGGAAACAGTGGACGCTGTTGAAGCAGAGGAAGCTTCTGCAGAAACCGCAGAGCCTGTGGCAGAAGCCAGCTATGAAGTCCGTCAGGAATTGATGACGCTTCCCCATTTCGAGGGTGAGGAACAGTTTCATCGGCAGAAAACGGTAGACGACAGAATCGATGGCATGTCGGGAAAGTTTTCCGCGAAGTCGACGGGTATCGTAGCATATATCGGCTGGATTGGCCTGATTATCGCGCTGATACTGGGTGATAAAGAAGGCGGCAGATTCCACCTGAACCAGGCACTGGTTATTTACCTGACTTCCCTTGTATGCAGCATTGCAGGATCCCTGCTTCCGATTCTGGGAGGGCTGGTTGTCTTTGCAGGCGGTATTTTTACTCTGGTTTGCTGGGGGCTGGGCCTGTACTATGCGTGCACAGGTCAGGAAAAGGAAGTACCGCTGATCGGCCAGATCAGATTGCTGTAAGATTGAAGTCTGATGGCACTATATACCAAGATAAAAGCAAAAGTTGTGGTTTTTCCCTCTCAGGTGAACCACAACTTTTTTAATTATCGTATTTCCATGTATTTTGTTTATATAGTGCCCGGCACAGCAAACAGGCTAACGAGGCGCATCCTCCCGCGGTGAATGTCCGAACTGTGACTTATATGCCCGGTAGAAAGTTGAGTATTCTGAAAAACCACAGGCAGCTGCAGCCACGGCTGCCGGTTCGCCCTGCTGAATCAGAGCGCGGGCTGTCATGAGGCGTTTGATCGTTACATACTTCCACAGAGAATTTCCGGTGGCATGTTGGAAGATACGGCTTACCTGAGACGGACTTCGGTAGAATGCGTCTGCGATGGTCTGTATGGAGATTTCCTCAAAGAGATGTTCATTTACATAAGCCAGAATCTGTCCGGCCAGGCCTTCTACAGGCGCATGGGTCTGGGAACGGCCATGGAGCCCGTCCATCACCGTCAGCAGCATGATGAGGCGTCCTATTAAATGCATGCGTACATCTGCGATATCCTGAAACCGGAAGTGCTCAAAAGCCGATTGCAGCAGACCGGAAGGGTCATCTTCTTTGCTGTAACGGTTCTGCTGCCCAAGTGCCCGGTCATAAAAGGGACGAAGCAGCCTGCCGTCCGGGTCCAGACGACACAGACTTCTTAGGTGAAATGGTAAAGGACATCTGCTGGAGAAACGCGGCAGAGTACTTTGGATTCGAACTGAAATAGAGAATAAGGAAAAAAGAAAGACGCCGGCTCCGGCGTCTTTTTAGTTATCAAGTTCTATCATCATGCAGGCGCAGAGGTTCTTTGCAGGCTGGAAACAGTGCACACGGACTTTTTTACCTGTCTGGGGATAAATGTCGTCAATCCGGGCAGTCGTACCGGAAAGGGCAGTTTCCGTAAATGCAAGAATCCACTTTCTGTCGGGACGGACGAATGCATCCTGGCACGGCAGGTCAATCAGGGATTCCCTGGAGACACCGCCTAACCGGGCCATGGCTTCGTTACAGTAGCGGAATATGAAATCAATGTCATGTTCGTCAGAATTGATAAGCAGCTCGACTACACAAAACGGTACCGGCAGGTTGTCCATAACGGAAAACTGCTGGTATATGGAATGAGTGATCGTTTCACCGGCATGCAGGTCTACATGCTCCAGAACCTGGCGGTTCTGCTTGTGGATGCCCGCTGTACGGACCCTGCCGGTGAAGCTGCGGCCATCTTTCATGGTATAGCAGGCACCTTCAATCTTCTCTACAAAGTCAGATGCGAGGATGACGCCCTTGTTAATATGGAGGTAAGCACCATCGGGAAGGGCTGCGAGGAGCCACTTCATAGGAATGTATGTATCTAAAACGGTGTTGTTTTTCAGATGGATATGGGTCTTTCTTTCACTGCGAAAGACGTACATGATATCGGTTGGCTTGATTTTGTTTTTTGCAAAAAATCTGATGAGTTTCTGTTCCATAAAGCCTCCTTGTTCCTGGGTATTTTATCACGAAATTTGATTTTTGTAAAACCGGGGTGTATAATATGTTCTGTTGAAATCGGGAGGAAAGAGATGTATTTTGAGACAGCAAAGGAAACGGCAGAAAGACTGCAGTTAAACGTGAGAACCATACAGAAATGGGCAAAGGAAGGCCGCATTCACGGCGCCAAACGCATGGGCAAAAGCTGGATGATTCCGAAGTCTTTTGAGGGCGTGAATTCCCAGCGCAGAACCGTATCCATTATGATGCCGCTGCTGAACAGTCGTTTTGAAGCAGGTCACTGTCTGGAAACAATCGAAAAGATAGAAAACCCGGATCTGCAGGCCATCGCTTGTGGAGAGTATTATTATTTTTCCGGACAGCCGGAGAAGGCTATCGATACGGTAGAGCCCTACCTGCAGCACGAAGATACGGGACTTGCGGTCTCGGCTAATATTATTTATTCTTTTGCGGCGGTTGCGTTGGGAACCATAGGGCAGCGCATCTATCTGAAAGGAAATGTGGACGAGATTGTGCAGCCAAATATAGACAGAATTCTGAAGGAAGACCAGGATGGTATCTTTGCGGCAGGGCTGTCTCTCTGCAAGCATATCGGGCAGGTTTTGATGCAGATTTCCGTTCATGAGGATCCGATAAGAGAAAGGCTGTATGTTCTGCCGGAAGGGTTCCGATTCTTCGGGGTTTATGTAATGGCCTATGACGCGTATCTGAAGGGGCTGTACCGCAGGGCATTGGGAATTGTAGAAGCCGGTCTGGGACTGATGGCCGATAATTACCCTGTTGCGAGAGTCTTCCTGCTGCTGATTCAGGCGGCATCGGAAGCAAGTCTTCGCCGTATGGACGATGCGAAGCATACGCTGTTTACAGCATGGGACCTGGCAAAAAAAGATGGATTTGTTGAACCCTTTGCATATCATTACACTCTGCTTCATGGTGTGGTGGAAGTTGTCCTGAAGAAGGAGGATCCGGAAGGTTTCGAAAACATTGTGAAGGCGGCGACACGGTTTAAGAAGGGCTGGGAGTTCTATCATCAGAAAGCCGTGGATAAAATGCTGGCTGATATGTTGACGACGACAGAACTGTCGGTAGCCATGTTATATGCGAAAGGATGGTCTGTCAAAGAGATTGCAGGTCACATGGAAAACTCGGACCGAATGGTCAAACACCATCTGACTGTTACATATGAAAAACTAGGCATATCCAGTAGAGACGAACTCAGAATATATATTATGCCGGAATACACGGGGGCTGACGCAGAGCTGACAGAATAAGTCGGCGGGCGGCAGCGCCCTTCTTTTTTTGCTTAATTTTTAAGATAATTCGCAAAAACGAACATAGAATGAAGGGACAAAGCTAGAGAAAAGAAGGAAAATGATGATTTAACATCAAAAAATGAGCTTAAGACGAATAAAACGTTGGACGATTTTTCTATACTGCACACCTACCGCATTTTGGATATGATTGGTAAAATAACGAAAAAATGCTGAAAGGGGGTTGTGCCTGTGGAGAGGACCATAATAAGAGCGTTTCACGTAGATGGAGATGTTTGCGAAGTGACTTTTGTTTATGATGAAGATTTTGGGAAATACTTTGGCGATTATCCCGATTTCGAAGAAACACCGAAATGGACGCCGGAAGGGAAACCATGGGTAACAGCCATGGAAGGGGGATGTGAACACGGGACGAGCAGAGTTCATGCAAATAAAACCTGCTTCGACTGTGGATCCTGCATATACTTTCGGAGAGAGAATACAGGAGATTTGATAGGAGTCTGTGATTATGAAGGGAATCGCAGAACAGACAGAAGGGAGGAGACGTAATCATGAAAAGCGGATTACACATGCGAAAAGTGGTAGCAGTCTTTTTGGGAATAGCAATGATACTGACGTCACTGCCGTTCGCTCCAATGACTGCATATGCAGCAAAAGGCCCTGCAGACGGACAGGTAGAATTTGCAGGAGGCGGATATACTGCCAGCGGAAGCTACTATATCGAGACAAAGAAGACGATTACGGCAGTCGCAGATAAGGAGAATTACTTCGATATCACATTACAGACAAAGACGAAGCGTCATCATGTTGATATGTCAACGGACATTGTCGTTGTGCTGGATATTTCCAACACGATGAACGCGGACCGCTATGGTAACTACAGCGCGGCTGCTGCAAACAAGAAACTGACTCAGGCAAAGGCTGCAACCAACAAGTTTATAGACAGTTTTGCAACAAACAAGAATCTGTCGACGGACAGAAAACTTGCTGTAGTCACTTTTAATTCAGATGCAGCAGTTGCATCATCACTGAGAGAAGCTAACGATACAGGCGATGCAACAGCCATTAAGAATCAGGTAAATAAGATTTCGGCACCGGGCTTTGACAGCACAAGAAGATTTACCAATATCGAAGCTGGGCTGAAGCTTGCACAGAATATCCTGACGCAACAGTCGGGCGCAAAGTTTAAGTATATCATTCTGCTGACGGACGGCTTTCCAACGACCTATATTCAGAGCGGTGGAAACAGCACAACCGGCATTACGGGATACAACACACTGATGGGCGGCACCTATAATGCGTCAAAAATCAACCAGGATGGCTATTTTGCGAACACAAGGACAAAACAGTCTTGCTCAGGCGGCACCAGCTACAGTAACAAAGCGGCGAAGAAGGCCGAAGCCGTTGCAACGGCGGCAAAGAATGCAGGAATCAATATCTTCTCCGTCGGAATTGCGCTGGCAAGCCAAAACATCAATAACTTCTTAAGCTATGTTATCGACACAACCGGTATGTCTGCAACGGAAGCATATGCCATTGGCAATACGGACAAAACTTACCGTTCCTGGCTGGAAAACAAGATTGCAGGTGGTCCGATGCTGAAGAACAGCGAGCACAAGTACGCAGATGCATATAACCAGAGTGAACTGGAAAGCGACTATGCCGGCATTATGCGGGATGTCGAGCGTGCGCCGGAAGTGACAAACCGTGAATTCTATACCATCGACCCGATGAGCGAAGTGGCTGATTTTATCGGTTTCTTTAACAAAGACGGCAAATTAGTTGGTGACTCACTGACAGGACAGTCTAAGGAAGGCGCCGAAGATACAGCAGTATATAACAAATCATACGGTGGAAAGACCAACGAGGATACCATCTACTGGGATAAGATGAAATCCGGGTTTACGACTGCAGCAGATGGAACTTTAACTTTCGAGATAAAATACCGCGTCAGACTGAAAAACGAGAAGAGCGGTTTCCAGTGGGAAACTGCATTAGAAACGAATGAGAAGACGACGCTGTATTATACACAGAAGTATGTGGAATCCGGTCAGGATGTTCCTGGCGGCAGCGGAACGCTGGACTATCAAATTCCGAAAGCAGAAGGCTACAAGGGAAGCCTGAAGTTCAAGAAAGTCGATAGTCAAACCAATGCAGCACTGGAGGGCGCGGCGTTTACGCTGAAACACCATGGAAACAGCTGCGACGTATGCGGCGGTGATGCGAAGATCGGAGATGTCACAAAGATGTCGGGAACTGATGGAGTTGTCAGCTTTGATAACATTCCGTCTGGTCACGAATATGTTCTGGTGGAAACCGCACAGCCTGCAGGTTATGCACCGGTTCATAATCACGAAATCATCGTTTCTTATGGAAAGACTTATGTAGGCAAAAAGGATGACGCCCATGAACTGAAAGATGGCGTGATGAACGGTGCGGCATTCCTTGTACCGAACACAAAAATCGAACCGGTAGAACTCCAGCTGCAGGTGGTGAAGACCATGGATGGTAATGTCCCAGAGGACGGCGTATACCAGTTCCTGCTGGATGGCACAGAAGCACACGAAGGACATCATCACGAGTATGCGTCGAATCAACTGGATACTGGAAGCGGTAAGAGTGTAGCGACATTCAGTCCGTTAATCTTTGACACGGTTGGAACCTATGAATATACGATTTCTGAAGTTACCGGAGATGACCCTGCAACCGTGTATGATGATACGGTGTATACAGTCACTGTAGCTTTGAAAAAGATCAATGGTGATACGGAGTATGAAGCGGACGTTACCGTCAAAAAAGGAACCGAGGTTGTATATAAAAGCGCAAGTGATGAGCTTATCGGTAAGAAGGGAAAAATCTATCTGATATGGAATAGCGATAAGCTCATCTTCGAAAACGTAACCAGAGCAAGCGGCCAGGCGCAGTTTACGGCAGCGAAGACACTGCTGGATAAACAGGATCAACCGGTATCTCTGGGGGATAAGAAGTTTGACTTTGTATTAGAAGATGCGGAAGGCAACGTACTACAGACAAAACAGAATCAGACTGACGGCAGCATTACCTTCGAGCCAATCACTTATGACAAAGTAGGCACTTATACGTATACGATTTCGGAAGCCAAGGGCAGTGACAGCAGCATTGCTTATGACGATAGTAAATACGATGTTATCGTCGAAGTGACTGCACCAGATGACCTGAAGGCGAAAGATGCCTATCAGGCGGCGGTAACGTATTTGAAAGACGGAAATCCTGTCGCAGATGTTTCTTTTGTAAATAAAGAACGAAAGATTCCTACTCTGGAGGTTACAGGTCTGAAGACGCTCAATGGAGAGCTGGCAGATTCCGCGACATTCTCATTCCAGCACATTGAGCTCGACGATGACGGCAATGAGATTGCAGGAACAGAGAAGATCCTGCATAACGATGATAACGGATTGATTTACTTTAACTTTGACGGTATCGTGGAAAAAATGATTGAGGAATACAATCAGGGACATAGAAAGTACCACGACTACAGACTGTATGAAGTAAAGACGAAAGACGTTATTGGAAAGGAAACCATCATCTACGATGATACTTACTATGAATTGTTTCTTGCAGTAGACGCACCGGATGGATGGGATTCCTATGCGCTATCTGCTTACCTTTACCGGATTGCAGGAGATGAAAGAACGACAGTCTTTTACTCCGATGACTCTACGCACATCAGCATTGGTGATGCCGGAGATTATGATATTCACTTTGATAACGCATCCAGTGTAGAACTGAACCTGGAAGGAACGAAAATCTTCCTGGATGATAAAGGTAATCCAAGCAGCCTGAAGGCAGGCCAGTTCGCATTCTCGCTGCAGGATGAAGGTGGAAACGTGCTGCAGACGGTGAAGAATCAGGCGGATGGAAAGTTTGTTTTCAATCCGGTGACCTTCAAGAACGATGCAGTTGGAAAACACACCTTTGTGGTGTATGAGGATACTGCAGACAGAATGAGTGATGTATACTATGACGAGGCAGTTTACACGGCAGACTTTGAGGTAAAGAAAGATGTACATGGACACTTATCTGTGACAGAACCGGTATTCAGGAAATCCGGGGAAGCGGCTACTGCGATTGCTTTTGCGAATCAGGAGATGAACGAATCTCATCTGCAGATTACGGTGGGAAAGACGGTTAACGGCGAAACACCGGATATCATGAAGAAGTTCGACTTCCAGCTGAAGACGGTAGAAGCACCGGCAGGTGTGGATGTCAGCCAGAAACCACTTAACCAGGTAGTACAGAATACAGAAGGTCATGCAGCATTTGAGATGTTTGCTTTCGAAACACTGAAGGCAGGCCGCTATGTATTCGAAATCAGCGAAGTTGTTCCGGCAGGAGCTGCATTGGTCGATGGAAAATATGTCCTCAATAAGATGACTTATGATCCAACCGTGCACAAAGTTGTTGTCGATGTAACCAAGACTGGCAATGTAGTTGAAAAGACAGTTACCGTGAATGGAAATCCTGTTAAGTCTGACCAGGTGCAGATCCAGGTGAATTTCGACAACCAGTACGATCCTGCTCCTGCAAAGGCACAGCTGAAGGCACAGAAGACTTTAACAGGTCGTGACATGAAGGATGGAGAGTTCACCTTTGAGCTGGCAGATGAAAAGGGTAAGGTTGTACAGAGCAAGACCAATCAGGCTGCAGAAGCAGGTGCAGCAGATGTCATTACCTTTGATGAACTGTCCTTTGATAAAACAGGCAACTACACTTATACGGTGAGAGAAAAGAAAGGTGATCTTGGTGGCATCAGATATGACGACAGATCATACGACGTAACAGTCAGCGTGAAAGATGACAACAAAGGTCAGCTGTATGCAGAAATCCTCGTAAATGGTAATCCGGTTGAGAAGACGCAGCTGTTGGAAAGTGTTATCACCTTCCAAAATGAATATCAGACAAAGGATGTTATCGTTCAGCTGGTTGGACAGAAAACCCTGGAAGGAAGAGACCTGGAAAGAGAAGAATTCACCTTCGAACTTTATCAGATTACTGCTGCAGGAAAGAGCCTGCTGCAGACTATCAAAAACGGATCCATTGACAGGAATACGGTAGGGTCTATCGCATTTGAAACACTGAACTTCAGCAAGCCGGGCGTTTACCAGTATGAAATCCGGGAAGCAGCAGGAACGGCAGAAGGCGTAACCTACGATGAAGCAGTATATCAGGTGACGATAAGTGTTACAGACGACGGTGCAGGCAATCTGGTTGCAGCAACGAGCTGTGCAATTGGAGAAGAGGCAAAGACGGAAATCCTCTTTGTGAACAAATACGAACCGGCACCGACACCGGACCCTGACCCAGTGATTCCGACACCGGAACCAGAAGAACCGGTAGAACCTGAAAACCCGGATCCGGTTGTTCCGGAAGACGAACCTGCAGAACCTGTTGAAGAGGAAGAAGACTCTGAAACTCCGGATACAGGTGACCACACCGACATGATGCTGTGGCTGATTCTGCTGGCAGCAGCCGGCACCGGCATGGCAGGTACGGTAGTTTATAAGAGAAGAAGAAATGACGAATAAGTCATGGAGAACCCCAATAAAAAATCATCAAAAGCGAAGAGAGGCTGGCAGGGCATAGGGCCCGCCGGCCTCTCTTCGTGTTGTACCAGTTACAGGTAAGTCCGCAGATCACGCTGTAGTTCTTCCTCAATGGCGATGAGATCCGTACACAGATCCATGACCTTCTGCTCGGCGGCAGGGTACTGGTTCATATACTTGTACAGGGACTTGATGCCCATGTTGCAGCCGTCTGTCATCAGATCGGCAATGGTATGGTCTCCGCCGTCCATCATCATCTTCATGTTGGTCTTCATCCAGGACATGCCCTTGGCCATAGGGTTAGGGTCTTTGTCCTCGGTATCGTATTTATTCAACAGGGAATGGATGTCGTTTCCCAGTTTGGTGTG
Source organism: Bacillota bacterium (assembly GCA_017522185.1). Taxonomy (GTDB): domain Bacteria; phylum Bacillota; class Clostridia; order Peptostreptococcales; family Anaerovoracaceae; genus Senimuribacter. The sequence continues at coordinate 32,838 of JAFWZZ010000005.1, forward strand.
ATGGCGCTTGCTCTTTTCCAGAATGGCTTTCAGGTTCTGATCATGAACCTGACCGATGACATCGTCGATAGACGATACGGCCATCTTGCTGCCGGCGTCGCACTCTTTTAATAACAAAATGGTATCCTGATTTTCCATAAAAAAACCTCCGTTACTGTTTTTGATAGTATCCACGGAGGTTTTGAGTTTTATACGTATTTAGTCTTCCGGACAGGTGTACCGCACTTTGCCCACGCTGGTTTTGCCGTATTCGATAGCTTCTGTCGGGCAGTGGCAGATGCAGGCCATGCAGTGAGTGCAGAAATCGCCCCATACCGGACGGCCGTTTTTTAGGGAGATGTTATTGACCGGACAGTAGTTTTCGCAGAGACCGCAGCCTGTGCAGCTGTCTTTGGTATAGAATTTGGTCGCTTTCACATAGAAACGGTTAAATCCGGTGTTGATTGGCCCGCTGAGGATTTTGTCCTTCAGAGTCGCCTTTTCCTCAGGGAGATTGCCGCCCTGCAGGATGTAATTCCCGGCTCTGCTGATGATGCGGTCTGCCGCCTTGACGATGCGTTTGGATGTTTCAAGGTCGGGTGCATCGAACATGGCGATGTAGTTTTCCGGCATGACGATTTTGGCCGTGCCGCGGTAGGTCCAGCCTTTTTCCTTGCAGAATGCCCGGTTGTATGCAGATGCGTTGCCGATGCCATCGCCGCAGGTCATAACAAAATATGCATCATGGCTGCCTGTCAGTTCCGTCTGACGCAGCCAGCCTGTGACGATATGTGGAACCTGCCATGCGTAGGTCGGTACCACGATTACCCAAGGCTTTTCGGAATGGATTGTTTTGTGGATGTCGTTTTTGATATAGTAGGCCAGATTGAGGGCGGTGTCGCCCAGCTGTGCCTCCAGCTTTTTTGCAGCGTGTTCGCTGTTGCCTGTTCCGCTAAAATACAGGATCATAGGAAAACCTCCTTAAAAAATCAACTGGGATAATGGCAGCCAGATTGGTACGAATATGGTAATGATGGTGCCACTGATGAGACCTACCATACCCAGCTCTGGTCCGACCGCACGGGTCACCGGCATCAGCATGCTGTCCATACAGCCGCCTGCACCGGAAGCCACGGGACTGCCTTTGCTGATTTTTACCATAAGTGGCATCAATGCCACTGTGTATACGTCTCTGGATACGTTGACGATGAAGCCGTAGGTTCCTGCCTCGATGCCGTAAGTTTCCGTCAGAAATGCGCCGGTCAGGCTGTAATAGCCCATGCCGCTGGCGGAAATCAGGGAGATGTCCAATGGCACGCCCAAAAGTGGTGCAATCAGCGCACCGCCGATGGCGGAGCCGACGAAAGTGGCGATTGGCATAATCATGACGCGGAAGCCCAGTCTTTTGATATAGGTAAAGACCTCTTTATTGGATCCCAGAGAAATGCCGGCGCTCAGATACAGGAAAAAGAGGGACACCGTCAGGGCGTTGTCCAGAACCGTCTCGGAAATATCCGGAAACAGAAAACGGCCGCTCAGAATGCCGATGGCGATACAGCCTGGCATGATGATAATCAGCGGGTCGAACTTCTTATTCTCTTCTTCCTCGATGGGCTGGTTGTTCTCCATGGCCAGCTGAAGACGGATTTTCTCCAGAGGCATGATGGTCGCCTCACAGGCCCTTACCACGGCCACACTGCAGGCGATGCCGCAGAAGGAAATCACCAGACAGTTGACACCGATGCGTCCCAGGTTGTTCATCACCTCGGGACTGACACCGATGTTGATGCCGATGATAGCCATCAGCACAAATAGGGCAATGCTCATCATGTAGTCAAAAACTTTTAATATATGTGGCGGAAGACCGCGCCAGTTGATGGCAGCGCCCACCGCGATACAGATGAACGGGATATATAGATTCATGTAGTCTTCCTTTTCTAGTCTTTATTTTTATCCTTATTTTATCAGTTCAGGTGCTTCTTCTTCGATGATTGGAAGCATGTCTTTGAGGGCTTCTTCAATCATAGCAGTTCCGAAGAGGATGTCATCTCTCGTCATAGCAGTAGACATACAGAACATGCCCCGTTCTGCATCAAAGACGCCCTTGGTCAGCAGATCCAGATAGAGGATCTTGTTCAGCTCTTCGTGGGCAGATGCCACGTCACGATACTGTTTGACCTCTTTGTTGGTGAAGAGGATGTTGCGGATGGAGCCTGCTCCCAGAACCTGCATGTCCAGGCCCAGACGATCGTATACCTTCAGGACTTCCTCTGCGAACAGGTCACCCAGTCCATTGACATGGTCTACTGCTGCCTGGTCGTAAGCCTGCATGGTTGCCAGGCCGGCTGCCATGGTGACTGCATTGCCGTTGAAAGTGCCGGAATGATACATCTGTTTATTTCTAGGATCGTACAGTTCCATGATTTCACGTTTTCCGCCGAAGGCACCTACCGGAGTGCCGCCGCCGATGACCTTGCCCAGGGTGGTCAGATCCGGCGTAATGCCGTAGTATTTCTGTGCGCCGCCCAGAGACAGACGGTTGGTAACTACTTCATCGAAGATGAGCACGATGTTGTACTTTGTTGTGATTTCCCGGAGGAATTTCAGGTATTCAATGTCCGGTGTAATCTGTCCTGCGCTGCCCATAATCGGCTCGATGATAACACAGGCGATTTCATCGTAATGTTCTTCGATGACCTTTCTGGTACGCTCGATATCGTTAAACGGAACGACCAGTACATCCTTCAGTGCGTTGGCGGAAACGCCACGGCTTTCCGGGATGACTTTAATCTGGTCCAGGGTGCCGGCTTTCTTGATGTTCGGGTCTACGCTGGCTTCGAATACATCGGTGGTGCCGTGATAGCCGCCCTCTGTCTTCAGAATCTTTGCCTTTCCTGTGTATGCACGGGCAATTCGGAGAGCGTTCATGTTGGCTTCGGTGCCGGAATTGGTGTAACGAATCAGGTCGATACCAGGGAAACGTTCTGTCAGCAGTGCAGACAGTGCAATCTGCTTCTCAAAAGGTGCAGCATAGGCACTTCCTAATGCAATCTGTTTCTGTACTGCTTCTACGGTCTGCGGATGACCGTGACCGTGAATCAGCGCTGTATAGTTGTTCTGGAAATCCAGAAGTTTGTGGCCGTCCACATCATAGAGGTATGCGCCTTTGCCGTACTCGATGAAATTCGGGAACGGAAGGAAGAAGGTGGCGGTACGGGTATCGCCCCCAGGCAGGTATTCACATGCCTGCAGGTGAAGCTTATGGGAAACGGTTCTGTCCGCCGCGTATTTTGCTTTAATCTGATCGAAATAGATGTTGGTTTTCTCTTTCATGGTATTACCTCCTATCGGTGTTTATATTATAGCAAGAGTGTCTGCGGATTGTCTACGAAAAAGCGCAGAAAAGGGGCTGTGCTTCCGTTTTTTGTATAGGAGCTAAAGATTGATTTTCAGCTGTTTCTATGGTAGACTTTAGGGGTATATATGTGAAAAAGACAAGTGAGGTACCCTGATATGGAAATTACAAAGGACATCAGATATATCGGCGTCAACGACCATGAAATCGACCTGTTTGAGGGGCAGTATGTAGTGCCAAACGGCATGGCATATAACTCCTATGCAATCCTGGATGAGAAGGTTGCAATCATGGATTCTGTTGATGCGAATTTTACGGAAGAATGGTTTGCCAACATGGAGGTTGCGCTGGAAGGCCGTCAGCCGGACTATTTAATCGTCCAGCACATGGAGCCGGATCACTCCGCTAACATTTTTAATTTCACAGCAAAATATCCGGATGCTGTTGTCGTGGCATCTGACAGAGCTTTCGGCATGATGAAGAACTTCTTCGGCACCGACTTTGCGGAAAAACGCATCGTGGTTGGCGAAGGTGACGTGCTGTCTCTGGGAAATCATGAGCTGCACTTCGTGACCGCACCGATGGTACACTGGCCGGAAGTCATCATGACCTATGATGCATTTGACAAGGTGCTGTTCTCTGCTGACGCTTTCGGTAAGTTCGGTACGTTGGATGTGGAAGAGGATGACTGGGCCTGCGAAGCCAGAAGATACTACATCGGTATCGTAGGAAAATACGGCGGTCAGGTACAGAAACTGCTGGCAAAGGCAGCAGGACTGGACATTCAGAAGATTTGTCCGCTCCACGGTCCGGTGCTGACAGAAGACTTAGGCTATTACATCAACCTTTACGACATCTGGTCCGGCTACAGACCGGAAGAAAAAGGGGTTGTCATCAACTATACTTCCGTTTACGGCAACACAAAGAAGGCAGTGCTGAAGCTGGCAGAACTTTTGGAAGCAAAGGGCTGTCCAAAGGTTGTGGTAAACGACCTGGCAAGATGCGACTGGGCAGAAGCCGTAGAGGATGCGTTCCGTTATGACAAGATGGTACTGGCGACTACCACATATAACGGAGAAATCTTCCCGTTCATGAAACAGTTCATCGATCACCTGACAGAACGCAGCTACAGCAACCGTCTGGTAGGTTTCATCGAAAACGGCAGCTGGGCGCCACAGGCAGACCGCATCATGAAGGGTATGCTGGAAAAGAGTAAGAACGTGAAATTCGCGAAAAGCGGCGTGAAGATTCTGTCCGCGTTAGATGATGAGAACCTGGCACAGCTGGAAACTTTGGCAGAAGAACTGGTCAACGGCCTGCCGGCCGAAGAGGTGGATGACACACCTTGTGAAGCACCAAAGAAAAAGTTCATCTGCAAGATCTGCGGCTATATCCATGAGGCAGACAGCCTGCCGGAAGGATTCGTGTGTCCGCTTTGCAAGCGCGGCCTGGAAGAGTTTGAAGAACTGAAATAAGTAATTAAAATAAAATGAATGAAACGAAAGGACTCGAAAGAGTCCTTTTTTTGTCGGGCAGACTTTGTCAGTCAGAACCTTAGCTCTGGTAAAGCAGCCTCTGGTACCACATTTTCACAATCCCCTCGCAAAAATGGAAGTTTGCTTGATAAATGAGGCTTTTGTGGTACGAACTGACACGATTTTGTACCGGGAAGAAGCCTTTTTACATCAAAAATGGAAAATCCAGAGAGTGGCAGTTATTTCGTGGTATAAAGAAGGCTTGTAAAGATGAAAAAGCAGGTGGTATAATGGGGATAGAGTATGGTATTCGAGAATGAAGAGGGGATAGAGATGAGATTTGCATGGTGGGGAAAATACAGATTAAGAATATCACAAAGACGTGATGTCATACGTAGGCGTTTAGCATATGAAACAACCAATTTGGAAACAGAAATGTTTGCGAGGCGTGTGCTTTTTACAGGAAATGTGGAAGAAGATTCCTTTAAAATTATGAGAACTCGCATAGCAAGCAAGGCCTCTGATTTGTGCACCCGAGATAGTGGAAGTCCAGTACTGCATGGACATATGTACGAAGCAGATGAGGAAACCATTATCGATATCAAGTGGAATCTGCCGATGCTATCTGTTATTTTTGCTTGTATTTGGCTTACGGGAATTGGCTTTGGCCTTTTTGTCGTAATTATGGCACAAGACTTTGCAGCAATATTCTGGGTGACCGTCATGTTGGCAATAGGGCTTTGGATGTTTTTTCCTGGAGTTGGTTCCAGCCTTACAGAGGTGAAAAAAACTTTAATCGATGTTATTGTGGCGCCAGGTGAATCGTGGCGTGAATACGAAGGCGATAAAGGAGATGAATGGAATGTTTGAGACGACAGGTATAATCGACAGAGAATTTTATAACAAAGTGAAATCCACTCTCCTGGAAACCAGACAGAAAGCAATGTTCTTTGGCTTCATTATTCTGTTCCTGCTGTGCGCTGTGTTTCTGGATTTTTCCATTATTTTTCTCATCGGTGCGGTCATCCTGGTGGCAGAATACTTCTGGGTAATCAACCGTACGATTAAGATGAGTCTGGGCAGGCTGAAGGAACGCGTCGGTAGCGACGCCGTAAGAACGACGACCAGATTTCTGGAGGACTGCGTTGAGATCACTTATGAAGGAGAAACCACAGAAACCGTCGCAGTGAAATACGATGTGTTCAACTCCATCATAAAGCATGACGCGGCATATATCTTAAGAACCGAATTCAAGCAGGCGGTGATGATTTTCAGGGAAAATATGACACCTGAAGAGGAAGCAAAACTGCTTGCATATTTAAAGACAAAACCGACAAAAATCAAGTGGAAATAAGGAGGTATATCATGGCTGTTTACAAATGTATCATTTGCGGATACGAATTTGATGAAGAAAAAGAAGGTAAGTCCTACGCGGAGCTGGAGAAATGTCCGCTTTGCAAGATGGGCAAAGAATATCTGGAATTGCAGGGCGGTGCGGCTGAAGAGACTCCTGCAGAAGAGGCACCTGCAGAAGAGGCAGCGGAACCGGAAGATGCCGGCCTGGCTTATGATCCAAAGTTTACCCGGGAAGATCCTTCCTGCAGATATATGAAGGAAATCCATGAGATGGCAGTTTCCGGTCATTCCATCCATGCGGCCATGGGCACCCAGATGCCGATGCCGGGCTGGGATGATATCCTGCTCTTAGGTGCCCAGCTGAATCCGCCACCACTGGATGACGACGCTTTCGTCAACACCTGGACTACCATCGGTAAGAAGGCAAAGAAACCGATGATGCTGGAAGGACCTGTTTACGTGTCCCACATGTCCTTTGGTGCACTTTCTGAAGAAATCAAAGTGGCCCTGGCCAAGGGTTCTGCTATGGCAAAGACGGCAATGTGCAGCGGCGAAGGCGGCATCCTGCCGGAAGAAATGGCAGCCTCTCACAAATATATCTTTGAATATATTCCAAATAAATACAGCGTAACCGATGAAAACCTGCGTAATGCAGATGCCATCGAGATCAAAATCGGCCAAGGCACTAAGCCTGGCATGGGCGGCCATCTGCCTGGCGAAAAGGTAACGGCACAGATCGCAGAAATCCGTGGCAAGAAGCAGGGCGAAGACATCCAGAGCCCAAGCAAATTCCCGGAAATCAATTCCAAGGAAGACCTGAAGGCCATGGTTGATATGCTCCGTGAACGCTCCGACGGCAGACCAATCGGCATCAAAATCGCTGCAGGCCGCATTGAAAAAGATCTGGAATTCTGCGTCTTTGCGGAACCTGATTTCATCACCATCGACGGCAGAGGGGGCGCAACCGGCTCCAGCCCGTTCTTCTTAAGAGAGGCGACCAGCGTGCCGACGATTTACGCACTGTACAGAGCAAGAAAATATCTGGATTCCGTAGGTTCTGACATCGACCTGGTCATCACAGGGGGTCTGCGCGTATCCTCCGATTTCGCAAAGGCCATTGCCATGGGTGCAGAAGCCATCGCAGTTGCGTCCGCTCCACTGATTGCGGCAGCATGTCAGCAGTACAGAATCTGCGGCACAGGCGGCTGTCCGGTAGGAATCGCAACCCAGGATCCGGAACTGAGAAAGAGACTGAAGACAGACACTGCGGCGCAGCGCGTTGCCAACTACTTCAACGTGACCTTCGAAGAACTGAAGACCTTTGCAAGAATCACAGGCCATGATGACATCCACGATCTAACCGTAGATGACCTGGTAACCATCAACAGAGAAATCTCAGAATTTACAAATATCCCACACGCATAAGGAGACATAGAATACATGAAAGCATTGATCTTAATGGGAAGCCCTCGCAAGGGTGGAAACACAGCATCTTTGACTGCACCCTTTGTCAGCGAACTGCAGGCAAAGGGCGTAAGCTGCAAAACCTTTGACGTATATGATATGGACCTGCGTCCATGTGTGGCTTGCAGAACCTGCCAGAAAGACTGGACAAAGTTCGGCTGCCCGCAGGACGACGACATGCAGCAGATTTTTGATGCAGCATTGGAGGCGGATCTAATCGTGGTTGCAAGCCCGATTTATTCCTGGTACTGCACGCCGCCGGTGAAGAACGTGCTGGACCGCCTGGTTTACGGCATGAATAAGTACTACGGCGAAGAAATGGGTCCATCCATCTGGAAAGGCAAGAAGATGGCACTGATTTCCACCTGCGGTTATCCGGTGGAAAAGGGTGCGGATCTTTTCGAAGAAGGGATGAAGCGCTACGCGAAGCATTCCAGACTGCAGTATGTGGGCATGGCATGTGAGCGCCAGAGAAACTACGGCGAGCAGTTTATGGATGCAGAAAAAGAACAGGCGATGCGCGACTTCGCACAGAAGTGTATGGAGGAATAGACGATGAAAAAGTTCAGACTGGAACAGCCGTTTCTGGACATTTTCCCAGATGCAAAAATTGGTATTTTAGTATGCAAAGGCATCAACAATCAGGTGACAGCCGAGGACAAGTACGCAGGTTATCTTGCCGATGCACAGAAAGAAGCCCTGCAGTATGTTGAAAACCCGGAGTTTACGGAGAATCCGGTGATTCGTACCTGGAGAGATGCGTTTTACAAGTTTAAGACAAAGAAGGGAGCACGGTGCTCCATCGAAGCCATGCTGAAGCGCGTATCCAAAGGCAATTCCATTGGCACTATCAATCCGCTGGTAGATATCTACAATGGTATTTCCCTAAAGTACGGCGTGCCCGTTGGTGGGGAAGACATCGATAAATTCGAGGGTGACAACCGCCTGACCGTTGCAGAAGGTGGTGAAGAGTTCATCACCTACGGCAGCGACAAAAGCGAACCGCCATACGAAGGCGAAGTGGTTTACAAAGACGAAGCCGGTGCCATCTGCAGATGCTTTAACTGGAGAGAATCCGTGCGCACCATGCTGACCGAGGAGACGACTAATGCCTTCATGTGCATCGAAACCGTCGCCGGCGAAAGAGACGACGTGCTGGAGGCTGCGCTTGAAGAGCTGAAGTCTTTGATTGAGACAGAGCTTGGCGGCGAAGTGACGAAACACGTGCTGTCCAAAGAAAACCCGGAAGTCGTGATCTGGGAATAATGGAAAGGTAAGCAATATGACAAACCAAAGTGAATCAACCAAATCAAAGATGATGTTCCTGACGGCCATGTTCATCTTTGGCTCCATCGGGATCTTCAGAAGATACATACCGCTGCCGTCGGGCACCATTGCCATGTGCAGAGGCTTCATCGGGGTGCTGTTCCTGCTGGCTGCTATGATAGTACTGCGGAAGAAGTTTTCCAAGACGGCCATCAAGGCCAACCTGCTGGTTCTGTGTGTTTCCGGTGCTTTGATTGGGTTTAACTGGATCTTCCTCTTCGAGGCATACAACTATACAACCGTTGCCACGGCGACTTTGTGCTACTATATGGCACCGGTTTTTGTGATTCTGATGTCACCGATCGTATTGAAGGAGAAACTGACGGGTAAGAAACTGATCTGTGCCATGGTGGCCCTTGCCGGCATGGTCCTGGTTTCCGGCGTCCTGGAAGTCGGTGTTTCCGGTCTTGCTGAGCTGAGAGGCATTCTCTTCGGCCTGGCAGCCGGCCTGCTCTACGGCAACATCATGCTGCTGAACAAGAAACTCCACGACATTGAAGGCTATGACAAGTCTTTGGTGCAGCTTTTTATGGCAGCACTGGTACTTGTGCCTTATGTGGTTTTGGTAGAATGGGACGCGGTTGCTGCAGTAACATGGACACCGCTGGTGGTTATCATGCTGCTGATTGTAGGGATGATTCACACCGGTTTCGCCTATACCATTTATTTCGGTGCTATGAGCGGCATGAAGGCCCAGACCATCGCGCTGTACAGCTATCTGGATCCGATTATCGCGGTGATGCTGTCTGCCGTACTGCTTCACGAAAACCTAAGCATTGCGGGCTGGATTGGTGCGGTGCTGATTATTGGGGCGACGGCAATCAGTGAAAGGGAGTAGGCTTGCTAATTTTCCGTTCTACTGTGTTGCTTGCGCTTCTTTGGTACTTGAAGCCCTAGCCCGATTTCTTGTAGAAATCGTGGCAGGTCTCATGCGAGAAACTCCCAAATTTTAATTTGGTGAGTTTTACCGCCACGTACTATCAGTACGCTCCGTTCCTCAGAAGCTTAGCGCCTTGTATAACGAAAAATTTTCTGCGCCTAAAGAAAGTAGAGGTTTAAGATGAAAAGTAATCTTTTTGACAAAATTACGGCGATGCTGTCCATCTTGATTCTGCTGGCGGCGACCCTGTTCGTGATCCTGCATTGGGGCGAAATGCCGGAACAGATTCCAAGTCACTATAATTTCAAAGGCGAAGTGGACGATTACGGCGGTAAGGGAATTCTTGTGTTTACCCTGGTTATGGGCTGGGTGATGCTTTTGACCTTCTGGATTGTGGGGATGTTTCCAAAGTATTGGAACACGGGCGTGGAGCGTACGCCTGCCAATGAAGCAGCAGTCAACCGTATCATCAGAGACATGATGAGCGTGATGCAGATCTTTCTGGCGGTTATGTTTTCTTATATGTCTGTGACGCCGGCGCTTGGTGTAAATATGGGTAGATGGTTCACACCGGTATTTTTACTGGCAATCTTTGGAACGATTATTGTTACAGTGGTCAGATTGATTCGCAACCGATAGGAGGGCGTACATATGCTGGATTTTAAATTTGAAGGTATGATTTTTGCACATACTGCAGGAGAGCTTCTGGAACAGCTGGACGCCGTGGCTGACGAGACGCCAATCAAACCGGAAGGCGGCTTGTGGGCTGGTGTCAGCAAATTTGTTGTGAGAGAAGAAACCTTTATTGACGCCTTTGACCGTACTGTGTATCAGCATGATGTTTATATTCCAACAGATGGCGACGGAGCGTTCTGCTTCGGTTTGTACAAAAAAGATGACGGCGAATACGTGGGATACACTTCTGTTTCCACCGCAGGTGAACTGAAACAGTATTTGAAGGAGAACGTTCCACCGGAGTTCAGAACCGTGTCCGTAGATGACAACTTTGAACTGGATGGTGCGATTACAGAGAAAATTAAGTTTTTATTAATCCGAAGAGATGTACTGACATTGGAATTCCGGTAACATGTAGAAGAATATAAAACCACCGAATGATCCCTCTGAACCAGAGAGATTTTTCGGTGGTTTTTTAATGGTTTGTGGTTGTTATTGAATCCGTGAAAGGCTTTATTCCTTAATCCCCGCCTTAATGCCGGCATATACCTTTGGCATGGTCAGGCCCTGCACGATGGTGGTAAAGAATACGATAGCATATGTGCCGCCTAAAAGGACATAGTAAGTGGTTTCATCCAACATAGGCTGTGTGCTCAACGCAAGTGCTACGGATAATCCACCGCGAAGGCCACCCCAGGTCAGCAGTTTGATAAAGCTGGATTTATGATACCCGTCAGGGAGCGGACCTGCAGCCAGTGTGGCAATACCGACACTGGAAGATCTGCAAATCAGGTTGATGACGATGGCCAAAGTGGACAAAATGATTAGGTTTGGCATCTGCAGGATATGCAGGAAGGAAAAACCAAGCATCACATAGAGTGCAGAATTTAAGAGACTGTCAAGGATCTCCCAAAAGATATCAAATTGTTCCAAATCCAGGGGCTGGCCTTTTCTCTCCAGGTCGTTTCTGCATGCAGAAAAAAGAACACCGCAGACCACAGATGCGATAGCGCCAGAGAAACCGAAATGCTCGCACAGGAGATAAGCTGCGGAAACAGCCAACAGACTTGTAAAAATCTGCCTTCCATGATTGACGGTAGATCGAAACAGCGGGAACAGAAGGAGTGTCACGATGACACCGACCAGAATGGCACCAAATAGTTCTTTTGCCATGACTGCGAAGAAGCTTCCGCTGTTCTCGGCTGTAACTATACCAGAGAAGCAAACGAACAAAGCAACGCCTATTCCGTCATTTAGCAGAGATTCTCCTTCCATGATGAAACTGATATTCTTTGGAAGATTGAATTTTTTTAAAATGCTGGTTGCCGCAATGGGATCCGTTGGTGCAGTGATGCTGCCGAACATCAGACACACCGGAAGTGACATACCTAAGTTTAAGATGGCAGATACACCGTAGAATAACAGGCCGTAGAAGACAGCTCCCAGCAGAGTGCTGCCTACAGCCAGCAGTGAAATCATGCGGCTGTGACGACCGAAATCAAAGAGTTTCATGTGACAGGAGCCGGCAAAGAGCATAAAACAGAGAACCCCTTCGATTAAGAATTCCTCCAGATTAAAAAACTGTGCAGTTGAAAGAATATCCAGAACGCTCACATCAATATTTGCTGCGGCAGCCAAAAGCAGAATGGCACCGATAATCGTAGAAAACAGCATCAAGGATATTTCATAAGGTAATTTGGTTACGCGTTCATTGAAGTAGCCCAAAAGGACGATAAAGAACAGCAGAAAGACGGTTCCCGTTAAAAAGTCATGCATGGATGGTCTCCTTTTCTTACTAAATATTTTCTTCATTATAACGAAAAAAATGATAGTTGTCAGCGGAATATATGCTATACTGATGAAGAAATTATAAAGAGGAGTATTTTGTATGACACATGATAAGAAGAGAACAAAAATAGAAATCGTACTGATGATACTGGTCCTCGCGTCTATCGTTCGTCAGGGTTTCCTTGGTGAATACCATAATATGTTTTTGGGCGTTTTAACTCTGACGCTGTTCGCAGTACCAAAGATTATAGAAAAGAAACTTAATGTCAGCATTCCAACAGGATTGGAAGCTGTGATCCTGATTTTTATTTTTTCAGCACAGATTCTGGGAGAGATTAATGCTTTCTATGTGAAGATTCCGATTTGGGATACTTTGCTGCATACCACCAATGGATTCCTGATGGCAGCAATCGGGTTTGCGCTGATTGATATATTTAACCGAAGCGAAAGATTCTCACTGAAGATGTCTCCGTTTTTTGTGGCATTTACGGCATTCTGCTTCTCTATGACGGTGGGCGTTCTCTGGGAATTCTTTGAATTCTCTATGGACTGGTTCTTCGATATGGATATGCAGAAGGACTGGATTCTGGCAGATATCAACTCTGTAAAGCTTCATCCGGAAGGAGCCAACGTACCGGTTCATGTGGATGTGGAATCTGTGGTCATTAATGGAGAAGCATGGAACCTGGGAGGATATCTGGATATCGGTATCGTGGATACTATGAAAGATCTGATTGTAAACTTTATCGGTGCAGTCGTATTCTCTGCCGTAGGCATCGTATATTTGAAGAACAGAAAAGAAACAGGGCTGGCAGCGTCCCTGATTCCGGTTGTAGAAACAGAAAGTGAAGAAGAACATGAATAGCAAGAAACTCATTAACTTAATAAAACTGACCTTATTCTGCCTGACAGTAGGTGCCGTAGTGGGCGTCATCATTTGGACCTTCCTGAAGGTTATGGCTGTGGGCATCAAATTCATCTGGGAGACCATGCCGCAGCAGGTTGGTGTACCAATCCTGCTATACACGGTTCTGGTCTGTACCGTTGGCGGCTTTCTCATCGGGCTCTTCCGTAAGAAATTCGGTAACTATCCGGAAGATCTGGATACGGTTATGGGAAAAGTAAAGACAGAAAAGCACTATGGCTATGATAACATGCTGGTAATGCTGCTGGCAGCTTTGTTCCCGCTTCTGCTGGGTGCCAGCATCGGACCGGAAGCAGGTCTGACAGGGGTTATCATCGGCCTTTGTTACTGGGCAGGAGATAACATGAAGTTCGCAGGTGTCAACACCAAGGCATACTCTGAAGTCGGTACGGCGGTTACTCTCAGCGTACTCTTCGGTTCTCCGCTGTTCGGCATTTTCGCTGTGGAAGAAGAGGATGAGGACCAGGTTTATCAGCTGACAAAATCATCAAAGATTTTCCTTTACGGCCTTGCCATCGCAGGAGGCATGGGCGCATACATGGGTCTGACTGCGTTGTTCGGTGCCGGCATGGAAGGCATTCCGACCTTTGAGACGGCACTGCCGAGAGGCTGGGACTTCCCGATGGTCATCGTGTATATTCTGGCAGGATGCATTCTCGCCTGGTTCTATGAAGCGACCCATAGAGGATTCCATCATCTTTCTGCAAAGATGCCGCCTGTGGCAGGAGAAACGGTGGCAGGGCTGTGTCTGGGTCTGGTTGGCGCTTTTGTACCGATGATTATGTTCTCCGGTGAAGGAGAGATGCATGAACTGATGCACAGTTTTGGCGGATACCTGCCGTGGATGCTGGTGGGACTGGCGTTCCTGAAAGTCCTGATGACCAACATCTGTATCCAGCTGGGGCTGAAAGGTGGACATTTCTTCCCTGTGATCTTTGCAGGGGTCTGTCTGGGATATGGCATTGCCATGTTTGTTTTTCCGGAAGCGGCTGCAGAGCACGTGGTGTTCGGTGCGGCAGTGGTAACGGCGGCGCTTTTGGGCGGTATTATGAGAAAACCACTGGCAGTTACCATGCTGTTGTTCCTCTGCTTCCCGGTAAGGATGTTCCTTTGGATCTTCCTGGCTGCGGTGGTAGGCAGCAAAGTTTTTAGCAGAAAAGAGGAAAAAGAAGTATAAAGAAAAGGAAGCCTAGTTGGCTTCCTTTTTGCGTAGTCCTTCTAAAAACAACGGCATCATGATCTGTGCCTGCTGACAGAGGGAGTAGCTGCCGCTGGAGATGCACCAGTCGTACATGAGACCCCGCTCGAACATGGCGTAGGCGCGGGTGATATCGTTGACAGAGAGGCCGTCTTTGAAGAAACCTGCCTTCTGTCCTTCCATGGTAACCTGACGGAGCAGCTTGTAATAGGTCCTGTTAGGGTTCAGCAGGTGACGCTCCCCGCTGGTGGTCAGCTGGGTCGCAAACAGCTGGCACAAGAGCTCCACGGAAACCGTGTTCTCAATCATCAGAAACAGTTCCTGGTTCATATAGAGCAGCTTATCGATGGGAGACAGCGTCGGATCCATGGTCTTCTCCAGCTCTTCGTATTTGTCGTCGAAGAGATAGGACAAAGAAGACAGCAACGCGTCTTTTCCTTCGAAATAATGATAGAAGGATCCGCGGGATGTACCGGATTCTTCCACTATTTCTTCCACGGTAGTGTTGTCGTAACCCTGCTCATAGAACAGCTTCCACGCGGCGGATACGATTTTCCCTTTGGTATTTCTCGAATTTTTCTTCATTTTTTCAACCTTTTTTGTTAACTTTCTTAACTTTTTTTGAAATTTATTTTTTCGTATTGTTTCTATATAGAATACATTCTAGTTGAAATTCATTAGAATTTCAACATATATATGAAAAATATATTGAAATATTCTATTTTATAGTCCAGACAACATTCTGTGTTTCATTCTAGTTTAATCTGTGTTATCATATGGACATTGTTTCAGATAGAAACATCGAAATTATTCGTTAAAGGAGATTTATATTATGTTCAACGGTGAAGTTTTAGCATTTGCGTTATATTTCATAGTCATCGTTTCCGTAGGAATCTATTTCTTCTTCAAAGAAAGAAGCAATGATACGCAGGAAAACTTTTTCTTAGGCGGCAGACAGATGGGACCATGGGTAACGGCCATGTCTTCCACAGCATCTGACATGTCCGCATGGCTGCTGATGGGTCTTCCAGGCAGCATCCTGGCATTTGGTTTCGGCCAGATGTGGATCGGAATCGGTTTAGGTCTGGGTACCATCGCAAACTGGATTTTCGTTGCAGAGAGACTTAGAAGATTTTCCCGTGCAGCAGGCGATGCCATCACAGTGCCACAGTACTTAGGTAACAGATTCTTAACAAAGAGCCACACACTGCAGGTGATTAGTGCCGTGATTTTCTTCGTTTGCTTTACCGTATACGTTGCATCTGCATATGTAGCAGGCGTATCCGTATTTACCACAATTTTCCCAGGACTGAGCTCTCAGACCGCAATGCTGATTTTCGCGGTTGCGATGCTGCTGATTACGTTCTTCGGAGGTTTTAAAGCAGTATGCTGGACTGACTTTTTCCAGGCAATGCTGATGTTTGCAGCACTGCTGGCAGTTCCAATCATCGTAGCAGTAACACAGGAATTAGATACTGCAGCTCTGGCAAATGTATATTCCTATACAGACGCAGTCAGCGGTGAAACGGTAGAATGTGCCTTCGGCACCGGTATCTTTGATGCATCCTGGCAGGAAGTGATTTCCGGTTTGGCATGGGGTCTTGGATACTTTGGTATGCCACACATCTTAGTAAGATTTATGTCTATCGAAAAACCATCTATGGTTAAGAGAAGTGCTGTTTTAGCAATCATCTGGATTGTCATCACATTAGGCTGTGCATGCCTGATTGCCTACTTCGGTAGAATGGTACTGGCTGAAGAACTGCTGACAGTTGGTGCACAGAAGATGGTATTCATTGAATTTGCAAGAAGATTATTCCCAGGCTTCCTGGCAGGTATTCTGCTGGCAGCTATCATGGCAGCATCCATGTCTACAGCGGATTCCCAGCTACTGGTTGCTTCCAGTTCCTTCACATCTGATATCTATAAGCCAATTCTGAGAAAAGACGCATCTGAAAAAGAAGTTATGTGGGTTGGCAGAGGTGTTGTTGTACTGGTAGCAGTTATCGCGTTCTTCATCGCATCCAGTAAGGCGGAAGGCGCACAGGCAATCATGAACCTGGTAGAAAACGCATGGGCCGGCTTCGGTTCATCCTTCGGACCAGTTATCATCCTGTCCTTATTCTGGAAGAGACTGACTTACAAAGGCGCCATTGCAGGTGTTCTGGGCGGTGCCATCGTAGACGTCGTATGGCTGGCTGCAGGTTTCTCCGCTTCCACAGGCATCTACGAACTGTTCCCAGGTTTCATGGCAGGTCTGGTTTGTGCATTCATCGTTACTATGATCGACAAAGAACCTTCCGATGAAGTCAAGGCACTGTTCGACAGAGCATTAACAGAAGAAGAATAAATTCTAATAAACTTTATCAATAGCAAAGAGGACGCCACAGCGTCCTCTTTTGTATGTCTGTGTTATGATTTCCTAAAATGCTTGACATTATCGGATATTTCCTGTAGCTCTTCGGTGCTCATTTGTGGCAGCTGTTCCAGCTTGTCCATGAGATTTGTCAGGGTTTCTTTCTGACGCAGCTGGATAATCTGCATGTAGTAGTTGACCACGACACCGGTAACGATGGCAATGACCAGGGTAGCGTAGAGACTCAGCACCACGGTGCAGACTCTGCCAACAAGGGTTTTTGCTACGATATCACCAAAACCGATGGTAGCCAGCGCCACATAGCAGTACCACAGGGCATCACCATAGCGAGTGATGTCTGGTTCTGCCAGCCAGATCATCAGGGCATCGACGAAGACAAAAGCAACGAAACCTAATAATATTTTATCCGCGTGGGTACGGCGAAGAATTTCGCCGAGAATTCGCAGTCTTTTCATAGACGGACTCCTTTCCTTCAGATGCTTTCAGTATAAGGGAAAACCGGCCTCTTTTCAACCTCTGAATCCTCCCTTGACGAACAACGCAAAAAACAATATCATATACTATAGCGTTATGAAACGAGGTAGAAAATGAGTAAATTCAAAGCAATCAAGACAATTATGATGAAACGCTATATGTGGAATTTTGCCATGCGCATTATCATATTCCTGACCGTGTTTGCAGTATATATCTGGGACAAGAATCTGCTGATGGAACTGGCCATGCAGCCGATCAAAATGGGTATCACGCCGATGCATATTTTGTGGCTGATTTTCATGTGTACCATGATTCTGCACCTGTTCCCAAATCAAAAACTGACCATGGCCCTGCGCAAAATCGAAGAGCCGGCATTCAGACCGGTAGAAAATCCTGATCCGGCAGAACTGTTAGAATTTGTGAAACACCAGAACGTGAGAGCCTGGGTTGTGATGCTGGTGTGGCTTTGCTTTAACGGCATCTTCGGCATTCTGTATGTTTTCCACCTGATTGGCACGGCGGATCTTCTGATGCTGACCGTATTCTTTTATTTGTGTGATTACATCTGTATTCTGATTTACTGTCCGTTCCAGCACCTGATTATGAAGAACCGGTGCTGTGTCAATTGCAGAATCTATGACTGGGGACATTTCATGATGTTTACTCCGATGCTGTTCATTCGCAATTTCTTCAGCTGGAGTCTGTTCTTCACCGCATGCGTGGTGCTGCTCAACTGGGAGATTACATACGCAAAGCATCCGGAACGGTTCTTTTACGGCTCCAATCAGAGCCTGCAGTGTGCGAACTGTAAGGACAAAATCTGCACGGTAAAGAAGAAAGTGATGAGACAGAAGGACGTGATTTAGAGATGAAAAAGAAAACATTAGGACTGGCTGCGGCAGCGGGCGCATTGGCCGGCGGCGCAGTCATCGGATATAAAAAAGCGATGGAGTATTTCTTCAACATGGCCCTGGAACGTGAGACGAAGCACTTTAAGGTCCGTGCCGAGGAAGAAGGGGCGTATAGCGAAGTGGTACTGACCGGTGAAGCGAAGATGCTCAGCTTTCCATGCGAGCATGTCTATACCACCAGCTTTGACGGCCTGAAACTTCACGGCCGTCTGTACAGACAGGAAGGTGCGCAGAGAACCATGATTCTGGTTCACGGCTGGAGAGGCGGCTGGAACTATGATTTCTGCCTGGGCGGACCATGGCTTCACGACGAGGGCAACAACCTGCTGGTTATCGACCAGAGAGCCCAGGGCGAAAGCGAAGGCCAATATATGACTATGGGGCTTTGTGAACGCAAGGACTGTCACACCTGGCTCACATGGCTGGAGGAAAATACGGATTTGACAGAGGTTCCGGTTTATTTCATGGGCATTTCCATGGGTGCATCTACGGTGCTGATGGCCTGCGGACAGCCGATGCCTTCTTACGTCAAAGGCATCATCGCAGACTGCGGCTATGCAACCCCTTACGACATGTTCTATCACTACGGACGAAAGCAGTTCCATATTCCGAGACCTGTCATGGATCTGTTTAACAAATACTGCATCAGACGTGCAGGTATCAATTTGAAGCGATATTCCACCCTGGATGCTATGGAAGCCAATGAGACGCCGGTTCTCTTTGTTCACGGTAAAGGGGATACCTTCGTGCCGATGGAGATGACCGTAGCCGCTTACGAGGCATGCAAGGCACCGAAGAAACTGCTTCTGGTGGACGACGCGCCACACGCCATGAGTTTCCTCTTTGGAACAGAGGAATATATTAAGACCGCCCACGAATTCTTTGGAGAATGTGAGGCATAAACAGGAGTGCGTAATGGAACAGATGACATTGTTTGATCAAAGAGATGCCAACCAGCCACTTGCCAGCAGACTGAGACCGGAATCCCTGGAAGAATACGTCGGCCAGCAGCATCTGATTGGCAAAGGAAAGATTCTGCGCAGCCTAATCGAAAAGGACCAGATTTCGTCTATGATTTTCTGGGGACCTCCCGGCGTGGGAAAGACCACACTGGCGAGGATTATTGCCAAGGAAACCAAGGCCACGTTTTTGGAATTCAGCGCCGTAACCAGCGGAATCAAAGATATCAAAAAAGTCATGGAAGCTGCAGAGGAAAACCGACGGATCGGTATCAGGACACTGCTCTTTGCCGATGAAATCCATCGCTTTAACAAGGCTCAGCAGGATGCATTTCTGCCTTATGTGGAAAAGGGCAGCATCATTCTGGTGGGGGCGACCACGGAAAATCCGTCTTTTGAGATCAACTCCGCGCTGCTGTCCAGATGCAAAGTCTTTGTGATGAAGGCTTTGGGTGAAGACGACCTGGCGGGGCTTCTACACACGGCAATCGAAAGTCCAAAAGGCTTCGCGCCGATGGATATTGAAATAGAAGACAGACATCTTGAGACCATCGCCCGTTTTGCCAACGGGGATGCCAGAACGGCGCTGAATACTCTGGAGATGGCAGTTCTCAACGGTCATATTGACGAGAATGGATGTGTTCATGTGGATGATGAAGTGCTTGCACAATGCATGAACCGCAGATCGTTATTATACGATAAGACGGGAGAAGAACACTATAACCTGATTTCTGCCCTGCACAAGTCCATGCGGAACAGCGATCCCGACGCGGCTATTTACTGGCTTTGTCGTATGCTGGACGGAGGGGAGGATCCGCTGTATATTGCAAGACGTCTGGTGCGTTTTGCCAGCGAAGACATCGGCATGGCAGACTCCCAGGCGTTACAGGTCGCAGTTGCAGCTTATCAGGCATGTCATTTCTTAGGCATGCCGGAATGTGATGTGCATTTGACCCACGCTGTCGTGTATCTGTCCATGGCGGCCAAATCCAATGCCCTATATACCGCCTGTGAGGCATGTAAAAAAGACGTCCGTAATCTGCCGGCGGAACCGGTGCCGTTGCATCTTTGCAACGCGCCGACGACATTGATGAAAGAACTGGACTATGGCAAAGGCTATCAATATGCGCACAATACGGTGGAAAAACTGACGGCCATGACCTGTCTGCCGGATTCCATTGCAAAGACCGGGCGGCGGTATTACGAGCCGACTACACAGGGAAGGGAAAAACTGGTGAAAGAGCGGCTTCAACAGATAGAAGATTGGAAAAAATCAAGGCGTTAAGCCTTTACGAGAGACCAGATATGTAGTAAAATGTATTGGTTCGAGACTGAATAGAAAGAGGATACGAAAATGATCGAAGTAAAACAGTTAAACGTAAATGGACAGATTGTAGAAGGACTGCGTGTAGTAGCACCTGGCGGTGAAGGACATCCAAACATGCTGGTGATTCTTTGTAAGAAAGGCTATGTTATGTGCGGCTACCTGAACGCAGAAGCTGCGGAAAAATTCGGCGATGCTGCGGCAATCGTTGGCGGCGCTGCTTTCGAAGAAACTTTAGCAAATCCAGTTAAGGCTGTAACACCAGCGGCAGAAGCCCTGGGCGTAACCATCGGCATGACCGGTGCAGAAGCAGTAGAAAAACTGAACGCATAAATTATCACTTGGAGGAAACATGTTAACACTGAAGAATGTACGCTGGTCTCCTGAGGCAGGCCATGAAGTATTAAAAGGAATCGATTTAGAAATTCCTGCAGGACAGCTGACTGTCGTTACCGGACCGAACGGTGGCGGTAAGACTTCTCTGGCAAAGGTCATCGCAGGCCTGAACCAGATCACAGAAGGCAGCATCCTGGTAGATGGTGAAGATATCACAGAAAAAGATATTACAGAAAGAGCGAAGATGGGTGTAAGCTACGCTTTCCAGCAGCCGGTTCGTTTCAAGGGCGTAACTGTAAAGGATATGCTGGACATGGCGGCAGGCGGAGAAATTCCTGATGACGAAGTCTGCACCGTGATGGCGAAAGTCGGTCTTTGCACAAAGGACTACATCGACAGAGAAATCGACGCAAGCCTTTCCGGCGGTGAAATCAAGAGAATCGAAATCGCGTCTGTTCTGACAAGAAGAGGCAGCAAGGTTCTGATCTTTGATGAACCGGAAGCTGGTATCGACCTGTGGTCCTTCACAGGCTTAATCGAAGCTTTTGAAGAGCTGAAGAAAGAAAAGGATAAGGCAATCCTGGTTATCTCCCATCAGGAAAGACTGCTGGAAATCGCAGACCAGATTGCGGTTATCGTAGAAGGCAGAGTGCGTATTGCAGGCCCTGGCAAGGAAATCATGCCACAGCTGATGGCCGGAGAAAAGTACGGCACATGTCCTGTAGAAGCCATGGGAAAGGAGATGCTGTAAGATGGACAAACTGACCGAAAATCTGTTAAAAGCAATCTCTGACTACACAGAAGGCGGCTATACCGGTGCATACAATATCAGAGAAAACGCTGGATGTGGCGGACGCCAGTCCACAGAGAATATCGAAATCGTAGGCAAGGAAGACGGCTCCGGCATCGACATCATCATCAAGCCGGGCACAAAGGACGAAAACGTTTTCATTCCTGCCTGCGTCACAAAGGGTAACGTGCATGACCTGGTTTACAATGACTTCCACATCGGTGAAGGTTCTGATGTGAGAATCATCGCAGGCTGCGGTATCCACAACGATGATGAAGAGGAAGCCGTACACAACGGCATCCACCGTTTCTTCTTAGGCAAGGGTTCCCACGTTGTTTACGAAGAAAAGCACCTGGGCGAAGGTACAGGCAGTGGCGAAAAGCGCATCGACCCTGTGACCCACCTGGAATTAGAAGAGGATGCTGTGCTGGAAATGATTACAATCCAGCTGGGCGGTGTGGACAAGTCCACCAGAACGACGACAGGTGTTTTGAAGGACAGAGCAAAGCTGTTGATTCACGAATCCCTGATGACAGCGGGCGAAGAATACGTTATGACGGACTTTGACGTGGACATGGACGGAGAAGACAGCAAAGTCGACATCGTATCCCGTTCCGTTGCGAGAGGCAACTCCTACCAGGAATACCACTCCAAGATCAAAGGCAACAACCGCTGCACAGGTCACTCTGAATGTGACGCCATCCTGATGGAAAAGGGCAGAGTCAATGCGGCACCTGAATTATATGCAGGTCATTTAGACGCAGAACTGATTCACGAAGCTGCCATCGGTAAGGTTGCCGGCGAGCAGATTCTGAAGCTGAGAACGTTAGGTTTGACGGAAGAAGAAGCGGAAAAAGCGATTATCGACGGATTCTTAAAGGGTTAATGGATGAGAGAATTAAATCAAGAGTTTACAACGAAATTGACACGCTGGTTCAGAGAGAACCAGCGTGATCTGCCTTGGCGGAAAGATAAGGAACCCTATCACGTATGGGTTTCCGAAATCATGCTCCAGCAGACCAGGGTAGAAGCGGTAAGAGAATATTATCTGCGGTTTATGAAGGAACTGCCGACGGTTTCTGATCTGGCGGCTGCCGATGAGGAGACGCTGCTGAAACTGTGGCAGGGACTTGGTTACTATAATCGGATCCGCAACATGCATAAGGCGGCAGAGACTGTAGTCGGGGAGCTTTGCGGGGAATTCCCGGAGACTTTCGAAGGAATCCGCGGGCTTTGCGGTATCGGTGACTATACAGCCGGGGCTATCGGGTCTATTTGTTTTGACCTGCGTGTGCCTGCAGTGGATGGCAACGTGCTCCGCGTCATGAGCCGTATTTTAGAAGATGGCAGTGATATCAAGGCGGCTGGAACGAAGAAGCAGATCGGCAGCGTGCTGCAGGAACTGTATCCGGAATCCAACTGCGGGGATTTCACCCAGGGCTTGATTGAACTGGGAGCACTGATCTGCGTGCCAAACGGACAGCCGAAGTGCGATATGTGCCCGGTGGCAGAGTTCTGCAAGGCACGGGAACACGGCACCCAGATGCAGTATCCGGTGAAGAGCGAGAAGAAACCGCGTAAGGTCGTACAGAAGGCGGTCTTTGTGCTCCGCTGTGTGGATGAAGAGGGGGTAGAGCGATATGCCGTTCGCAAACGCCCGAAGAGCGGACTGCTGGCAGGGCTGTACGAATTCCCAAATGTGGACGTGGAACGCGAGCTGACGTTGGACGAAGCCATTGCTGTGGCAGAAGACTGGGACTGCGTGCCGATGCACCTGACCAGATCAAGCGAGTTTAAGCACATCTTCACCCATGTGGAATGGGACATGAAAGGCTATTATCTGGACGTCCACGAGATGCCTGCGCGTTTCAAGTGGGTGACGGACGAAGAGATGGAGGCGGAAGTGCCGCTGCCGTCAGCCTTTGGGTATTTTTTGTAAGATGAAATGAAAAAACAGGTGGTACATTCTTTATGGGAATGACCACCTGTTTTGCTATTCACTAAAATATAAAGTTTTTTTCATACCGTCTTTGCCTGCAGTTACCTGAGGGAAGATGGACTTTGCTACATCGATCTGCTCTTGCGGATTCGGGATTGCGGGGCTGAAATGGGTAAGCCAGAGTTCTTTTGCCTGGGACTGCAGTGCCATTTCGGCGGCTTCTCTGTATAGCATATGGCCTCGTTCAATCGCTTTTCCCAGCTTTTCTTCTTCCGGGTAAATCCCTTCTAAAATCATCAGGTCAGCCTTTTGACCATATTTCGAGATGGCGGGAACGGGACGTGTGTCTGTAGCGTAAAGAACTTTGAGTCCTTTTCGCGGTGGGCCGAGAACCTGCCCGGGAGTCACAGTTCTTCCATCAAAGGTTACCGTTTCACCATGTTGTAATTTTGACCAGAGATTTTTTGGTATGCCCAGGGATTCTGCTGATTCTACTGAAAATTTTCCTGCGCGAGGCAGTTCGAACACATATCCCCGGCAGGGAATTCTGTGCTCTGTAGGAAAACTTTTGATAGATAAATCACCGAGAAGAATCGGAGTATCTTCGGTTTGCACATACACATCAAAAGGCAGTTCCGGTGCGATGATACAAAGGCTACAGAGAACTTCTTCCAAACCTTCTGGCCCTGCAACCAGAACCGGTTCTGTTCGGCCGGAGTTGCCAATCGTAAGGAGCAGACCTGGAAGACCTGCAACGTGGTCTGCATGGAAATGAGTGATGCAGATGACATCAATGTCTTTCATGCTGACTTCGGCACAGCGAATTGCAGTCTGGGTGCCTTCGCCGCAATCTATCAGAACAGCGTGTCCCTGATATTTAACGTATAGAGATGTAAGAAATCTTTTTGGCAGCGGCATCATTCCGCCAGTGCCCAACAGACAGATATCTAACAAAGGAAACACCTCCTTTTGTAATCAGGCTGCCTTAGTCTCTTGGCAGCATTTTTATTTCTTCTAATACAATAGCATGTTTGAAGGTCGGGTCGCAGGACTCGACTTTTTTGATGCATTCTTCTAATGGTATCCAGATAACTTCTTCGACCTCCGACTCCTGCAGGATCAGGTCTTCCGGTTCTACATCCAGCCAGAGACAGTAGATATTGCTGATCTGTCTGTCCTTGTAAGGTTTACCGTGGAAAACATCATCGTGTTTGATGTGTCGTTGACCGCAGAGAATCAGGTCTTCTTTTGCCACTCCGGTAATGCCCAGTTCTTCTTCCAGTTCCCGCAGGGCGGATGGAATCCAATCGACACTGGCCGGCATGTGTCCTGCGCTGGAAATGTCATAGCAGCCGGGGAAGGAGTCTTTGTCGGCGCTGCGTTTCTGGAGCAGGACTTCGGTTACGCCGTTATGGCGGCGCAGAATCCACAGATGGGTAGTTCTGTGGAGAATACCTTCTCTGTGGGCTGTTTCTCTGTCTATGATTTTGCCGGTAGGGGTACCGGTCATGTCTACAATATCAAGAAATTCTGCCATGTTACGCCTCCTTCAGGGCCTGAATCAGTGCCGTTGGATCGTCATACACATGAATCATGTCCAGGCAGTGCTGTTTCATGAAACCTTCCTCTACCATGTGTTTTAGAAATGCTAATAATTGGTCATAATATCCATAGGTGTTTAAGATATAAATAGGCTTTTGGTGACGGTCAAGCTGGCGCAGGGTAAAGATTTCGAAGAACTCTTCCAGTGTGCCGATGCCGCCTGGCGTTACGATAAAACCATCAGCCAGATCTTCCATAATCTGCTTTCTTTCGCGCATGGTGTCGGTGAAGATAAATTCTGTACAGTTCTGATAGAGGACGCCCTCCTCATCAAAGAATTTCGGCGCAACACCGATAATTTCGCCGCCCTTGCTGTCGGCGCCACGGGCTGCTGCACCCATCAGCCCGGTGGCGCCACCGCCGAAGACCAGGCCAATACCGCACGCGGCCAGGCCTTCGCCGATCGTATGCGCTGCCGCGTAGTATTCCCGGGCCAGCGATGCACTGCTGGCCCCATATAAACAGATTCGTTTCATCTGAAATGCTCCTTTTGGTATAAGATAAGGTTATTTTACCTATTCTGTTCTTGGCGTTCAAGTATATTAAATTGAAAAATTCTAGAATTCAGAGGATATAAGGCTTTTTTCTAGAACTTTGCACTGAAAAGTTCTAGAAACGAAGTTAGATAACAGGGCTTTTCTAGAACTCAAGTCACCTCAAGTCGTCAGTTTTCTAGAAAACAGTTCCGACTGTAACAGATTTCTAGAACTATTTGAGAGATTCACAAGGCTTCCGGCTTGTCCTCTTTTTATTCGATAGAGATTGCTCAACTTTGACAACTTTTGCTTGACTTTGCACGACTTTCTGCTATACTTAACTTGAGAAAGGATGTAAACTTATGTTACACGAAGAACGACACAATCATATTCTTTCGGAAATTGCCGTGAAAGGCGCGGTCAAGGTGGCGGAACTGGCGAAACTGCTGGACACCAGCGAGTCCACAATCAGAAGAGACATCGCAGAGCTGGATCAGGCAGGAAAGCTGAAAAAAGTCTTCGGCGGAGCCGTGGCACTGGAGCGCAGTGTCAAGACAGTGGCAGAGCACATGGAAAGCAAGGCCAACGTCAGGGTGAAGGAGAAGGATTCCATCGCCAGATATGCGGCATCGCTGCTTACCGATAACGACTTCGTCTTCATCGACGCAGGGACGACCACGGAGAAGATGATTGATTACATCGATAATCAGACGGTAACCTTTGTGACCAACGGCATTACCCACGGGAAGAAACTGAGCGAGAAGGGTCTGAAGGTCTATATGACCGGCGGCAAGCTGAAACCGGATACCTGGTCCATCGTGGGCATCGAGGCGGTTTCCTTCCTGAATAAGTGCAACTTTACCAAGTGCTTCATGGGAGCCAACGGCATCGATCCAGACAGAGGCTTTACCACACCGAATATGGACGAGGCCTTACTGAAGGCTGAGGCCATGAAGAGAGCAGAAAACGTATATATTCTGGCAGATGGATCCAAGTTCGGATGCATATCCGCAGCCAGCTTCGGCAAGCTGGAGGATGCATGTGTCATCACAGATAAACTGAGAAATCCAGACTTCCGTCGATATACCATCGTGAAAGAGACGGAAGCCGATAAGTAGAGAACCAATTGAGAAGACAGGAGGAAATATCATGAGTATCAGAGTAGCAATTAACGGATTTGGTAGAATCGGCAGACTGGCATTCCGTCAGATTTTCGGCGATGCAGATTTTGAAGTAGTTGCAATCAACGACCTGACAAAGCCGGAAATGCTTTGTTACCTTTTAAAATATGACAGTGTACAGGGTCCATACAGAGGCCATGACGTAACATGTGATGACGAGTCTATCACTGTAGACGGAAAGCGCATCAGAATCTATGCAGAGGCTGACGCAAAGAACCTGCCATGGGGCGAACTGGATGTAGACCTGGTATTAGAATGTACCGGTTTCTATGCATCCAAGGCAAAATCTCAGGCACATATCGATGCCGGTGCCAAAAAGGTTCTGATTTCCGCGCCTGCAGGCAACGACCTGCCGACCATCGTATACGGCGTAAACCACGAAACCCTGAAACCGGAAGATACCATCGTATCCGGCGCAAGCTGCACGACCAACTGCCTGGCGCCGATGGCAAAGGTGTTAAACGAATACAGAGAACTGAGAACCGGTTTCATGACAACCATTCACGCATACACCGGTGACCAGATGATCTTAGACGGTCCGCATAGAAAGGGCGACTTCAGAAGAGCAAGAGCCGGCGCTATCAACATCGTGCCAAACAGCACAGGCGCAGCAAAGGCCATCGGTCTGGTTATTCCGGAATTAGACGGCAAGCTGATCGGTTCCGCACAGAGAGTACCTGTTCCATCCGGTTCCATCACCATCCTGGATGCAACCCTGAAGGATGAAACAGATTCCGTATCCGTAGAAGGCATCAACGCAGCCATGAAGGCGGCAGTAAATGAATCCTTCGGCTACTCCGAAGAAGAGCTGGTTTCCAGCGACATCATCGGTATGTCCTACGGTTCCCTGTTCGATGCAACTCAGACGCTGGCACAGAAGTGCGGTACCCACATCTATGAAGTGCGTATCGTAGCATGGTATGACAACGAAATGAGCTATACCTGCCAGCTGGTTAGAACATTAAGACACATGGGCAAGATGTTCTAAATCAAATTGTCTCAAATCAATACAATTTCTAAATAAAAGCAAAAAAGAGAGCGCAGCATCTTTCAAAGATGCCGCGCTCTTTTGCGTCATAGTCGTCATTGCAGTTATTTCAGATTCTCCGGATTCAGGCATTCCAGTTCCGGCACAACAAACAGGCCGTCTTTTCTGATCAGCACGTCGTCGAACCAGATTTCGCCGCCGCCGTATTCCGGACGCTGGATCATGACCAGATCCCAGTGGATGGCGGATTTGTTGCCGTTTGGTGCGTCTTCGTAGCACATGCCCGGTGTCAGGTGGAAGCTGCCTGCGATTTTTTCGTCAAACAGGGTATCCTTCATTGGCTCTAAAATGTACGGGTTGACACCGATGGCGAATTCGCCGAAATAGCGGGCGCCTTCGTCTGTATCCAGGTGGGCGTTGATGCGCTCCGTGTCGTTGGCAGTGGCCGTGACAATCTTACCGTCCTTCACTTCGAAGTAAATATTGTCATAGGTGAAACCTTCTTCCAGAGAAACGGTATTGTAGGTGATATAGCCGTTCATGCTGTCCTTGACAGGGGCGGAGTAGACTTCGCCGTCAGGAATGTTGCATCTGCCGGCGCATTTCTTCGCGCCGATACCTTTGATGGAGAAGGTCAGGTCGGTGCCCGGACCTTTCAGCTGTACCTTGTCCGTTTTGTTCATCAAATCTAACAGGGCATCCATAGCCTTGCTCATTTTTTTGTAATCCAGGGTGCAGACTTTGTAGTAGAAGTCAGCAAAAGCCTCCTGGCTCATGCCGGCAGACTGGGCCAGAGACGGAATCGGATAGCGGAGGACGCACCATTTGGTGTGGTCTACGCGGTAGTCCAGAACAGGGCTCTTCAGCTTGCTGTACATGCCCAGTTTTTCTGCAGGCACGTCGGACAGTTCGCAGGCGTTGGCACCGGCACGGACCGCGATATAGGCGTCCATGGACTGCATCTGTTTTAACTGATAGTCGCACATCAGCTGTACCTGTTCTTCTGTGCATTCCATAATGATTTCGCGGTTGATTTCGCTGTCGATGATGTTGACGTGAGGTCTGCCGCCGGCTTTGTAAACCTCGCGGATAATCTCTTTAATCAAAGGCTTGCATTCCGTGCCTTCGTAATCGATCAAAATGTTTTCTCCCGGCTGTATTTCGCAGGAATAGTTGACCAGTAAATCTGCTAGTTTTTTATCTCTAGGATCCATAAAATCCCTCCTTCGTTTGCTTTTTCATATCCAGTATTATATACCAAAAACCTTGAAATTAAAAGTTATGTGCAGTAAAATACAGTTGTTGAGAAAGTAAATGAGGACACATGCGATGAAACACTATTTTTTTATTAACCCGAAAGCGGGTCAGGGGAAAGGGATTGACAAGCTCATTGAAGAAATCGAAACCACTGCGGCAGAGTTGCAGCAGGAGGCCATCATCTATCTGACAAAATCTGTAGAAGACGGCATCATCAAAGCCAGAGAGACGGCGGAATCCCTGAACGGCGAACCGGCACGTTTCTATGCCTGCGGCGGCGACGGCACCAATAACGAAATCATCAACGGTGCTGCGGACTTCCCAAACATCGCCTTAGGGTGCGTACCAATCGGCACCGGAAACGACATGGTCAGAAACTTTCCGGAAGCGGGGGATTTCCTGTTCATCAAAAGCCAGATGCTGGGCGAAGTAAAGCGCATCGATCTGATGAAATACAAGGGCAGGCTCAATGGCGAGATGAGAGAAGGGTATTGCGTCAACATGTTCAATATCGGTTTGGACTGTGACGTGGTGGCATTGACCAACGTGCTGAAAAAGAAGCCTTTTATCGCAGGTTCTTTTGCATATCTGCTGGCTGTAGGCGGTATGTTCCTGCGGAAGAAGCCGATCCATATGCAGCTTTGGGAAGATGATAAATTAATGGTAGATGGGGAAGTGCTGCTGGTTGCCATTGCCAACGGCGGCTACTGCGGCGGCGGTATGAACACATCTCCGCAGTCCTGCATGAACGATGGTGTTTTTGACCTGAACATCATCAAAAACGTATCCCATGCGGCATTCTTGAAATTGTTCCCGAAATACAAAGCGGGAACCCATTTACAGGTTCCCGGTATTGAAAAAGTGATTACCACCAAGCAGAGCAAGGCGCTGACTATGGTTCCGAAGCAGAAGGATTTCAACATCTGCATCGACGGCGAAATCTATGCTGCGGAAGGTCAGATCGAATACAGCATGGCAGAAGGTGCCCTGCAGTTTATCGTTCCGGCAAAATTGTAACTACAGCTCGATAGAAACAACAAGTTCATCATGTAAGACGATAGGCCCCTGGATGTAGATGTTTTTAATCTCTCCATGGGCTTTTTCTATGGTTGCAATGATGGTGCCTGCCGGCTGTACCAATTCGAACTGGAATGTGCCGGACTTTTCTTCCGTTGTAAAGGCGGCCGCCACCGCCGTAGAGCCGGTGCCGCAGCTGCCTTCGAAGTAGGTCGTATCCACGTCGGCCACATAGACCACCGGGGTGAGGAAGTTCTTTTCCGTATCATAGAACATGACACCCATGGCAGGTGGTGCGTACTTATCGTTAATGTAGTCTTTTGCCAGAACAAAGTTTGCTTCGCTGGCTGCCACATCTGTGACCACCACGTGCATGATGCCGTCCAGATCTACCAGACAGGCATGTTCCAGAAAACCGATGCCGGTATCAGCCAGGCGTTCCACGGAGACTGGCAATGGCATTTTGATGCGGGTGTAGTTGTTGGCAGGATCCACGTCAACACCCAGGACTTCATTGCAGCCGCTGACCTGAATCTGGATCTTAGCCGTACCTTCCAGATGCTGCTTCTTTGCCAGCATCAAAGCAAAGGAACGGGACGCATTGCCGCAGAATTCCAGACCGCACATTTCCATGGAGTTTTCGCCGGTTACAAAGGCAACCTGTTCGCCCCCGAGCTCTTCCATGGCCAGTAGCCGGGTGGCAATATGCTGATACTGGTCGCGGGTGCAGTGGTCTAAAACAAAGATGGTAATGTTTCCCGATGCATCGGCAACCTGAATTCTAATATCCTTTTTCATGGAGTGACCTCCTTCATTATGTTGCGTCCATTCTACCACGGGATGGAAAGAATTACAATTGGCAACGGAGTATTGACAAAGTTTTTCGAAATGGGTAAAATATTAGGGAATTAAATAAGAATTATCATATTCATGGGAAACCGGTGGGAATCCGGTACAGTCGCCTCTGCTGTGATGCGGATGAGGGAACATTTTGCCATTGAAGCCGATGGGCTTTGAGAAGGCGTTTCTGAAGATGAAGCTAAGTCAGAAGACCAGGTATGATATGAACTGAGTTTCTGGGCTGTGAGGAAGCAACATGTCAAACTGCTGTCGCAAAGGCAGCAGACCATTACCAGAAACTCTCTAGTATCATAGAGGGTATTTTTTATACCCAAAAAAGACTATGATGGTGCCGGGAAGGCAGAAAGAGAGGAAATATGAAGAAATTAGTAACACTGATGGTGGCCATCATTATGGCCCTTACTCTGGCGTCCTGTGGGGACGGCAGCACAGGCGGGGAGCTGCCAGAAGCAGGTGTATATCCGATGACCCTGACAGACGGCATCGGTAATACCGTTGTGATTGAAGAGGAGCCGGACAAGATTGCATCCCTTTCCCCAAGCTGTACGGAAATCCTGTACGAACTGGGACTAGGCGATAAAATCGTTGGCGTATCCACCTGGTGTACCTATCCGGAAGAAACAAAGAACGTACCGCAGATTGGCGACACCTTCAGCGTCAATATCGAGAAGCTGATTGAAATGGAAACAGACCTGGTCTTCGTGTCCGGTCATGCGGGATCTGATGCGGTCAGTGCCCTGGGACAGGCCGGTATCGCCGTTTATACCACCAGCACGGTGACACTGGACGATATCTATCACAATATCAGCGTGATGGGTGCCATGACTAATACGGCAGACAGGGCAGATGCCATTGTGGCGGATATGAAGGCAGACGCTGAAGGCCTGCAGGAAACCTATGCAGAGTTCGATACCAAGAAGGTCTTCATCGACCTGGGCGACCTGTACTCCACAAGCAAGGTGGACTACCTGGGACACAGCCTGACTATGCTGAACACGGAGAACATCGCATACGAATACGATTACACTTCTCCAAGACTGTCTGCGGAGACGGTCATTGAACAGAATCCGGACGTATATATCGCACTTTGCAGCAAGGAAGACTTTGTGATGCCGGATGGATTCGAAGAAATCAAAGCCTTTAAGGAAGGCAACGTCCACTACATCCCATATGACGATCCGAGAGTGGATATGATTACAAGAGACGGTCCAAGATTTGTAGAAGGACTGAAGGTGCTGGGTGATCTGGTTCACCAGAACCAGCAAAAATAATGACAAAAGAGGTTTTTATATATGAATAAAAAATGGCTGTGGATCAGCCTGCCGGTACTGGCGGGCGCACTGCTGATCATCCTGGTCTGTACCTTCTTTGGTGCGGCCGATATTACAATGAAAGATACTTTGATGGTACTGTGTAACCATATTTTTGGCGGCTTTGATGAGGAGGTTGCTGCGCTGGGTGCCCAGAGCACGATTATCTGGAGACTTCGTTTTCCGAGAAGCATCCTGGCTTTCCTGGTAGGAGGCGGACTTGCGCTTTGCGGCGGAGTATATCAGGCCATCTTCAAGAACCCGATGGCGGATCCGTTCATCCTGGGGATTTCCTCCGGAGCGGCTTTTGGTGCCACCGTGGGTATCCTGGCTAATTTCTCTACCAGCTTCATGGGCATGAACTCCACGTCGCTGCTGGCCTTTGCGGGAGCACTGCTTTCCATCTTCTTCGTGTATAATATCGCGAAGGTGGGAAGACAGGCCAACACCACGTCCCTGCTATTATGTGGTACGGCAGTGAACCAGTTCCTGACGGCGCTGATTTCCATCGCCATGCTGCTTTTCTCCACGGAAATGAAGAAGATTTATTTCTGGACCCTGGGAAGCTTCTCTGCGAAGGGATGGGAGCATGTTCTGACCGTTCTGCCATATGTAATCATCGGTCTGCTGGTCGTTTTGATCTTTTCCAAGGAAATGGACATCATGGTGCTGGGCGACGAAACAGCGGTCAGATTCGGCGTAGACATCGAGAAAAACAAGAGAATCCTGTTCCTGGTGACGTCTCTGGTCATGGCGGCATGTGTCTCTGTCAGCGGCATCATCGGTTTCGTAGGGCTGATTGCGCCTCATGTGATTCGTCTCATGGTGGGTCCGTCCCACAAGAAGCTTCTTCCGCTTTCTTTCATGCTGGGCGGTGTGGTGCTCTGCATCTGTGACACCATCGCCAGAAGCGTGCTGGAAGCAGAGGTACCTGTTGGAATCGTGACGGCCATCATCGGCGCGCCGTTCTTCATCTATCTGCTGCGCGCGAGAAATTCGGAGGTGATGTAATGGCGAAGGAAATGTTAAGATTCGAAAACGTCACCTTAGGCTATGGGGAACGTGACGTCATTAAGGACTTCTCCTGTTCCATCGAGGAGGGAGAATTCGTAGCGCTGATCGGGCCAAACGGCTCAGGCAAGTCCACACTGGTCCATGCCATCACAGGTATGGTGCCATGTAAGACCGGCGCGATTTACGTGAAGGGACGCGATAACGCAAAGATGTCGTCAAAGGAGAGGGCACAGATTGCTGCCGTAGTTCCACAGAACTTCCAGCCCAACTTTGCCTTCAAGGCGAAGGAAATCGTTGCCATGGGCAGACATCCTTTCCTGGGACGTATGCAGTCTGAGAGTGAAGAGGACTACCGCATCATCGACCATGCCATGGCGGAAACCGGCACGCTGCATCTGCGTGACCGTAAGATTACCCAGCTTTCCGGCGGGGAGCGGCAGAGAATCATCATCTCTTCCGCACTGGCACAGCAGCCACAGCTGCTGATTGTAGACGAACCGACCAATCATCTGGATATTCAATATAACTTAGAAGTGATGCAGCTGATGAGCAGGCTCAACAAGGAAAAGGGCATTACCATTTTCGCCGTGCTCCACGACATCAACATGGCATCCCGTTTTGCAGACCGCATCATCGTTTTAGATCACGGACAGAAGATCGAAGACGGTCCGGCAAGGAACATCATCCGTGAGGAAATCCTGAAGCCGGTGTACAAGATTGACCTGGTGGTCCGTGATAATCCGCTGACCAATGCGGCGGAAATCGTGGCCCTTAGAAGTAACAAGACAGCAAAGCGCGCATCTAACGGCAAGCGGGTACACATCATCTGCGGCGGCGGCAGCGGCAGCTACTGGCTGGAATCCTTCCACAACAAAGGCTGGGAGGTTTCTACAGGGGTTCTGAACGTGGGAGACAGCGATCATGAGCTGGCCCGCTCCCTGGGACTGGCTGTGGTCACCGAGAAGCCGTACTGCGATATCGGCGATAGCGCTTTTGATGCAAATCTGGAACTGATGAAGGATGCAGACCTGGTGGTTCTGGCTGACATCGATGTGGGACACAGCAACCTGAAGAACATCCAGGCCCTAAAGCATGTGGATTTCGATACGCAGAAACTGTATGTTCTCCGCGGCGTAGGCAAAGACTACACCGGTGGCGAGGCTCTCGCGATTGTGGACAGGTTGGCTGCGGAAGGTAAGGCTGTAGAGGTCGATAAAGAAGGGCTGGAACAGCTGATATAGGTAAGCACATTTACAAGAAATGAAATAACAGGCCCAAATAGGTAAGAAAGCACAACGAATCCTTTCCTATTTCAGGCCTGTTTTCTTGTTTTTGTAAAGAAATAGCGTGTTTAAGTCATAATTCCTTACCTATTTTGCACTGATTTTCGCATAATTGTAAAGGTATACGAACCTGCTACTGAAACGCCGGCGGTTTCACGTCGGTCTTGGCAAACTGGTTTCCGCCAGGAGACGGTGTGCACTCCTTTTTCTCCTAGTTTGTGCGTGCTGGACAGAAATATGCACGATGCCAATTGAAAGAATTGGACAGCCCGCCGAGGCTAGGCTATACTGTTTTCATAAGGAGAAACATATGACAAATCAGAAAAAACATATCAACATATATTTGCTTTTGCCGATCATTTCCGGCACCTGCTGGGGGACGGCGGGTATTTTTGTCCGCAATCTGGATGAGGCAGGATTGGACAATATCACCATCAACTTTTCCAAGTTTACGGTAGCGGCGATGCTGATGGGGCTTGCGATGCTGATCATCAACCGCAAAGCGTTCAAAATCGACATCCGGGATCTGCCAATCCTGACGGGAATCGGCATTTTCGGGGCCCTGTTCCTCAACTACGCGTATACCGAGGCGGTAATCCGGACATCTCTTTCCCTGGCGGCTGTGCTGCTGTGTCTGGCCCCGGTTTTTGTGCTGATTTTCGGTGCGATACTGTTCGGCGAGAAGATGACCCGGACCAAGCTGATCTGCATCTCCATGGCCATCTTCGGCAGCATTCTGCTCAGCGGGCTTCTGGACGACGGGGGAACCCTGCCGTGGGACACCATCGGATTCCTCTTTGGTCTCAGTTCCGCCGTTGCCAATGCGTCCTACACCATTCTGTCAAAGATAGCAACCAACAAGGGGTACGGCTCCATGACCATTTACTTCTATTCCTACATCCTGATTCTGGCTTTCATGGTTCCTTTCGTGGACTTTACGTCCATAGGAAATTATCTGGTCAGTGAACCGGTAGCCGCGCCGATGAATCTGTTCGGATTCGTCGTCTGGACCTCTCTGCTGCCTTGTGTCATCTATACTGTGGCGGTCCGTCACGCCGATGCGGGCAAGGTAGCAACCCTGGCATCCGGTGCCGAACCAGTATCCTCCATGGTGACGGGGATTTTCATGTACCATGAGATTCCGTCCATACTGGGATTTGCCGGGATGTTCCTGACGGTTACGGCCCTGGTGCTGCTGATTAAGGTAGAGGAAAAGGAAACATAGTAAGAAACGAGGTTTACCATGAAATATCAGGAAATTTTTGCAGAATACTTTCCGTTTTGGAACAACTTAAGTGCATCTGAAAGGGACTTCCTCTGCCAGAGTACCACAGAAGAACACTTCGAAAAGGAGCAGTCAGTCCACGACAACCTGGGTTGCTCTGGACTGTATATCGTGAAGAAAGGCAGGCTGCGCCTGTATATGTTGTCGGAGGATGGGAAAGAAATTACCCTGTATCGCCTGATGGCGGGAGACATCTGTATGCTTTCTGCATCCTGCGTGGTGCAGTCGATTACCTTTGACGTGTTCGTGGATGCAGAGGAACCCAGCGACTGCTACTGCATCAGCGGGCCGGCCTTTGCATCTGTCAGCGACAGGGTGCCCGAAGTGAAAATCTTTGCCTTGGAGAAGGCGGTGGACCGGTTCTCCGATGTGATGTGGATTATGCAGCAGATTGTATTTATGAGCATGGATAAACGCCTTGCCATCTTTCTGCTGGACGAGATGGCAGCCACGGGATCCGATGCCATCACTATGACTCATGAGCAGATTGCAAGACATCTGGGAACGGCCAGAGAGGTGGTATCCCGCATGCTGAAGCATATGGCGGCAGACGGGGGAATCGAGGTTACCAGGAAGTGTATCAATAT
Organism: Bacillota bacterium; assembly: GCA_017522185.1. Lineage (GTDB taxonomy): Bacteria > Bacillota > Clostridia > Peptostreptococcales > Anaerovoracaceae > Senimuribacter. The sequence goes on from JAFWZZ010000005.1 coordinate 69,230, forward strand.
TACAGACAAAAAGAAACTGCGGGACATCGCCAAGTAGGCGGTGTGCCCCAGTTTTTTTGTTGTCAGCATATGGAGAACCCTGTCATTTTATGGTACAATATTACCAGTCGTGAATAAGAACACATTTGACTGCAGCAACCGCACCAAAAGGCGCGCTGCGGAGAGGAGATAGATATGCATCTGACACCGAAAGAACAGGAAAAACTGATGCTTCATATGGCCGGCAATCTGGCAAAGGAAAGAAAAGACCGCGGCCTGAAGCTGAACTACATCGAGGCCATGGCCCTCATCAGTTCCGAACTCCTGGAGCTGGCAAGAGACGGCAGGACCGTTACCGAGCTGATGCAGCTTGGCACCAAAATTTTAACGGCAGACGACGTCATGGACGGCGTAGCCCATATGCTGGACGAAGTGCAGGTAGAGGCAACTTTCCCTGACGGCACCAAACTGGTTACCGTGCATAATCCGATTCAGCAGCCGGCGGCAACGGTAAAATCTGGGGAAATCATGGCGAAAGACAGGGACATCATCATCAACGAGGGTAAAGAAACCATCACCGTCCTGGTAGCTAACAAAGGCGACCGTCCGGTTCAGGTGGGCTCTCACTTCCATTTCTTCGAAGTCAACAAGTGCCTGGATTTTGACCGGGCAAAGACATACGGGTTTCATTTAGATATTCCTTCTGGCACATCCGTTCGTTTCGAACCGGGCGAAGAAAAGGAAGTGCAGCTTTGTGCTATGGGCGGCAGCCGCGTAGTTTACGGCCTCAACGACCTGACCTGTGACGCAGTCAGCGATGCGTCAAAGGCAGCAGCTTTAGAAATGGCCAAAGCAAAAGGTTTTGTGAAATAAGGAGGGACTGAAATGAGCGTGAAGATGTCTGGCAGCAAGTATGCTGCAATGTTTGGTCCCACAACAGGGGACAAAGTCAGACTGGCAGACACCAATCTGATCATCGAAGTAGAAAAAGATTACACCGTGTACGGTGACGAATGTAAATTTGGCGGCGGCAAGACCCTCCGTGACGGCATGGGCCAGTCCGTTAAGACCTGCAGCCGCGACGGGGACCTGGACCTGGTCATCACCAACGCCTTAATCATCGATGCCAAAGCAGGCATCATCAAAGCCGACATCGGCATCAAAGACGGCAAAATCGCCGGCATTGGCAAAGCCGGTAACCCGGACATCATGGACGGCGTGACACCTGGTATGACCGTTGGTGCGGCAACGGATGCCCTGGCCGGAGAAGGCATGATCGTCACTGCAGGCGGTATCGATACCCATATCCACTACATTGATCCGGGCCAGATTGAGTGCGCACTGTACAGCGGCACCACCACTATGATCGGTGGCGGCACAGGCCCTGTAGACGGAACCAAGGCGACTACATGTACGCCTGGTCCTTGGGCTATGAAGATGATGCTGAAGGCAGCAGACGAATATCCGATGAACCTGGGATTCTTAGGCAAGGGAAACTGCTCCGCTGAAGCACCTTTGATTGAACAGGTGAAGGCGGGGGCCATGGGCCTGAAGATTCACGAAGACTGGGGTGCAACACCTGCAGCCATCGACCACTGTTTGAACGTGGCAGACGAATACGACGTGCAGGTTGCCATCCATACCGATACCTTGAACGAAGGCGGCTGCGTAGAAGATACCCTGGCTGCGATTAACGGCAGAACCATTCATACATACCATACAGAAGGTGCAGGCGGCGGACATGCCCCTGACATCATCAAAGCAGCTGGTGCGGCAAATATCCTACCGTCTTCTACCAATCCAACCATGCCGTTTACCATCAACACCTTGGACGAGCATCTGGATATGCTGATGGTATGTCATCATTTAGATAAGAAGATTCCGGAAGACGTGGCTTTTGCCGATTCCAGAATCCGTCCGGAAACCATCGGTGCAGAAGACGTGCTCCATGACATGGGCGTGTTCTCCATGATGAGTTCCGACTCCCAGGCCATGGGACGTATTGGGGAAGTCATCACCCGTACCTGGCAGACAGCCAGCAAGATGAAGGACGAACGTGGTCCGCTTCCTGAAGATGCAGGCAGCGATAACGACAACTTCCGTGTAAAACGCTATATCGCGAAATACACCATCAATCCTGCAATCACCCATGGTATTGCAGACTACGTAGGTTCAGTAGAAGTTGGCAAGTTTGCTGATTTGGTGCTGTGGAGCCCTGCATTCTTTGGCGCAAAACCGGAACTGATTCTGAAGGGCGGAATGGTGGCTGCATCCAGAATGGGCGATTCCAATGCGTCTATCCCGACGACACAGCCGGTAATTTACCGCAAGATGTTCGGCGGACATGGCAGAGCCAAGTACGATACATGCCTGACCTTCGTGTCCCAGGCGGCTTTTGATGGAGGCATCAAAGAGGAATGTGGTCTGGAAAAGACAGTTGTGCCGGTTAGAAACTGCAGAAACATCGGAAAGGCAGACATGGTGCACAACGATTATGCACCGGCAATCACCGTAGATCCGGAAACCTATGAGGTTACAGTAGACGGTGAGGCTGTATCTTCCAAGGCGGCTGACAAGCTGCCGCTGACCCAGATGTACAGTCTATTCTAAGTAAGAGGAGTTTTATATTTTATGCTGTGTGAACAGGTATTAGGAAAAATCGAAGAGCTGGATGCAGGCGGTCGCCGCGTGGAATATGTGGACATTGAGTGGCATGAGGCCTTCAAGAAGATACATAGAAAAGTGACAGATCAGGGGTCCGACTGTGGCATCCGCATGGATGACAGCGTGCTGACCAAAGGGCTGTTTCAGGGCGATGTCATCTACATGGATGAAGAGGTGGTGGTCGTAGTGAACACGCCGCCATGCGAAGTCATCGAAGTGGAACTGACGCCGGGCCATGAAAAATACGCGGCTAAGGTCTGTTACGAAATCGGAAACCGTCACGCGCCTCTGTTCTGGGGCGAAGACGGCAGGTTCATCACCATATACGATGAACCGATGATGGTGATGCTGCAGAAGATTCATGGCGTGGTGGCTGTGAAGAAAACTGCCAAGCTGGACATTCTTTCCTGCGGCAGGGCGGTCAGCGGGGAACGGTTCGCCTATAGACGATTTGGCTCTAAGGTGAAGATTTACCGTGGTGGCAAACTGATTTATCGGGACAATACCTGCTATGAGCCGGAGAAGATGCCTATGGAAGGTATCGGCATGTTTGAAGGCTACAGCCATATGGCGAATATCTTTTTGACTACGGGATCAAACGCGGGGGAATTGCAGGAACTGCAGGAGAAAATCTGGGGAATTCTTGATGAAAGCCCGGAATGCGACGGTGGGGTAAGTCGTCTTGCCGGCGGTGACCTTGCGGTTCGTATCTTTGGAAACCGGGCCCAGATGCTGCAGATGGTAGCAGAAAAGATAAAGGAATTGATTTGAATGCATTGTTGACAAACAAGAAGCATAAGACTATAATAACAGTACAGAAAACGTGAAAAATGATTAGATTCATGGTGCACGAAAAAACCCTGAAGTGGTGGCTTCAGGGTTTTTCTTTTAGGCTTGGTTGTCCATTATTTGCTTCCGTCAAACCATTTGCATATGTAGTAGGCGACCACAGATGCCAATACAGATAAGCAAAACGTAAAAAACAGATTCATGATGCTCACCTCCTTCCTGTTGCCAGGATTAGGTGGGACAACATACATATATTACCATGAATTTATATAAATTACAATAATTGGAAAATTAATATGGAGGGTTTTATGTACATCGCAGACATGCATTGTGATACGATGATGAGAATCTGGATGTCCCGCCTGAGAGGGACGCCGATTTCATTAAGAGAAACAAGACCGGAAGATGATTTCCAAATTGATCTGATGAAACTGAAGAAGGGCGGCAGCCTGGTGCAGAATTTTGCCCTGTATGTGGACCTGAAGCTGCCTGTAGACTTTGACGGAACGGAAGAAAACTCTGCTTTGATTAGAAAAACAAATCAGGAAGACGTCAAATACATGAGCCCGTGGTATCAGACCATGGAGATGGCAAAGGTGTATCACGAAGAAATTGTAGCCAATGCAGATTTAATCCGTGAGGCGAGAACTTACGAAGATATCATGAGAAACAAAGAGGCCGGCCTTATGTCCGCTGTTTTGACGGTGGAAGAGGGCGGCGCCATCGAGGGGCAGATTGACAGGCTGCAGACTTTATATGATGAAGGCGTCCGCATGATGACGTTGACTTGGAATTTCGAGAACGAGCTGGCCTATCCGAACGAGGCGGACCCGAGATCCGATGAGGATTTCTCCTATTATTTCAGGTTCCGGCCGAGAACAGATAACGGCCTGAAGACAAAGGGCTTTGAAGCCGTTCGCGAGATGGAGCGTCTTGGTATTCTGCCCGATGTGAGCCACCTGTCTGATGCAGGCTTTTATGATCTGGCGAAGACAATCAAAGGACCTTTTGTTGCCAGCCACTCCAACGCAAGAACTTTGGCAGGCTGTAACCGGAACCTGACTGATGATATGATCCGCACTGTGGCCAACCACGGCGGTGTCATCGGCTTCAACTTCTGCCCAGCTTTCCTGGAGGAAGCGGCGGTGGAATCTGACTGTCATTCTACCGTAGAAAACCTGGCAAAGCACGCAAAACACATGATTAACATCGGTGGCAAAGAAGTGGTCGGCCTGGGCACCGACTTTGACGGGCTGGGTCCGGAGACACTGGAAATCGCAGACGCCTCCCAGATGCAGAGGCTGGTGGAGGGATTCGAGAAAGCCGGCCTGACGCCAGACGAAATCGAGGCAATCTGTTACAAAAACGTGCTGAATGTCTATAAAGAGGTGCTGAAATAGATAACTCTACTCATTTTTGGGGACTGTAAATACTGGAACAAAAAAAGCTGCATTGCTTGAAAGCATTGCAGCTTTTTTTCTTCATCATTACTACTGCACTGCTTTGGTATAACTATCATAACTCTTTTGTGATAATTTTCAGAAAACTAATGCAGGATTTGCAAAAATGTGGTATAATTTGCACCAGTGCAAATTAAAATGCTGGAGGTAGGAATGGCACGTAAAAGATTTTCAACAACGAAATATGAAATTATCCAGGTTGCATCCAAATATTTTATGGAAGTGGGCTATTCCAATACGTCTCCCAAGATGATTGCAAAGGAATTAGACATTAGTACAGGTAATATCACCTACTATTTCCCAAGTAAAGAACACTTACTCTTGGTAGTCGTTGAGATGCTGGGTGAGTTTCAGTGGAGACTACTGGAGGAAGAAGCAGATCGTGGTTTGGGATCGGCAACTTCCATTTGTCTTGAGACCATGTCAGTAGCTGTGGCCTGTGATGAAAGTGAAATCGCAAGGGATTTTTTTATGGCGGCCTTTCAGAGTGAACTTTGTAGAAATTACTTGCGAAAAGATCATGTAGAACGGGCAAAGCGGATTTTTGCAAAAGAATGTGAAGGGTGGACAGATATGCAGTTTCAGCAGGCAGAGCTGCTTGTTATGGGGCTTCAGTATGCTGCCATCGTTCCAACAGATGCGGACATTCCCTTGAGAACCCGTATCGCAGGTGCGTTGGAGCACATTCTTGGAATCTATCAGATAGATGAGAAAACCCGTAAAATGGAAATCCAACGGCTTCTGGAAAAAGACTGTCGAAGGATAAGTAAGCGTATCATGCAGGCCTTCACAGAAGAAGTGGAAAAGATAAATGAAAAGGCGTTAGAACAGAAAATGGAAGAAGGAGTAGAAAAGGATACAAGGAGGGATTGATATGAAAGAGCAAAAACATTTTATTACGAGACTCTTGAGTGTGCTCTTATGCATGGTGTTAGTTGTGACCTATACGCCGCTGACTGTCTTTGGTACAGAAACCGGCTATGCAGCATCGGTTACCACAGCAGGGGAGAACGGTGTGACTACATCTTACGCGACCCTTGATGAGGCCATTGCGGCAGCAGCGGAAGAGAGCAGCTCTACGCTGAAACTTTTGGATGATGTAAATACCAATGTCCTGATTAGTAGTGGTACGTTTACTTTTGACTTGAACGGTCATACGATGGAAGCGGATACGAAGTTTTATGGTGCGGAGATGAAATATCAGTATGTGCTGACGATTGGAAAAGATGCTGACATTACCCTGACAGGAAGCGGATCGATTATTTCCAACGGGCCAGAGTCAGAGACCGATACGACTTCATGTGGCTGTATTGGAATTCGAGGTACGCTGACCATTGACGGCAGCATCGAATTAAAAACCGATGCACACAGATTTAGCGACGGAATATACAGTTCTGGTGGAAAACTGACAATCCGGAACTGTTTTATAACCGCAAAGCAGGATGCAGTATCTTGCTATCACGGCTCTGCAAAAATCTATGGAGGTACTTTCCAGGGTGAAAGAGCTATTTGTGTGGAAGGAAAGGCTACGTGTGACATCTATGGAGGTACTTTCCAGGGTACAAGTTATGATTTATATGCTACAGAGAAAGTCTCTGTAGAAGGGTCAGACGAGAAAGTCTGCTCTCTCGTGCTGGACTGCGGAGAAAATGGAACGGGAGCAGCTTTCCCAGGCGGCATTACAATTTACAATGCATTCACTTTGACAGATTTATTAGCTGAGAATTGTTATTACTCCAGAAATGGTCAGGCGGTAGACATGACTGGTGTTGGTACAGAGATTGCAGAGGGAGATGTAGCTGTTTCTTACTGTGACCATAGTGGAAACAGCAATGAGATTTTCTCGCCTGTTGATGACACAAATCACAGCCGGAACTGCAGTGTCTGTGGTGTTGTGGTATCTCAGGGGGCACATAGCTTAGAGGGCGGCATTTGTAAAGCATGCGGATTTGGATGCAGTCATGGAACTTACGTAACCGAAAATGGCACGATAAAGTGTGCCGTATGCCCTGTCAGAATGGTAGCACAGGTTGGAGATGCATACTATCCTGCATTGGGAGAAGCGGTTACAGCCGCGTCTGCAACAGCAGGAAACACTTTGACATTGCTGGCTGACGTAACAGGAGCCATTGATGTGCCTTCCGGAAGTGCTTTTACTCTGGATTTAAACGGGAAGACGCTGTATGGCAAGGGCAGTAACAGCGCCATTACGGTCAATACCAGCAGTACTTTGACCATGAAGAGTTCTGTTGCCGGCGGTAAGGTAACCGGCTGCAATTCTAATTCTCTGGCGGGAACAGTGAAGGTTTATGGAACATTTAACATGGAAAGCGGAGCCATTACCGCGAACAAAGCTGACCTCGGCGGCGGTGTGAATATTCAAGAGGGTACGTTTAAAATGACCGGCGGCGAGATTACGGATAATGAAGTGCGTTCTTATGGCGGAGCCGTATATATGGCAGGTGAAAATGCTGACTTTACCATGCATGGCGGCAGCATTTCTGGAAATACAGTCAAGGCGGATGACAAGAACTACCAACGAGAAGGTCTGGTTGGTGGTGGCGGCGTATATATCAGAGCCGGTACCTTCACCATGAACGGTGGAACCATTGAAAACAATCAGTGTACCTATACCAGAGGCGGTGGCGTCATGGTTACAGGATATGGCAGATTTTTGATGAACGGCGGGAAGATTACAGGAAACACTGCGGCAGAAAAAGGCGGAGGTGTATACGTAATGAATGGCTGGCAGCTGAAGGATGAGAACGTAGAACCAGATCCACCAGAGCCAATGGGCACTTTAACCGTAAATGGAAACAGCATCATTGAGAATAATCAGGTGAATGGCGCTGCAAACAATGTTTATCTGGATCCGGATGCTTCCTTTACCATTGGAAACCAGCTGAGCAAAGATGCGAAAATCGCCGTTACCAGTGGCACGACAATCACAGAAGACGGCTTTGCCATTGTATCTTCCGGTGCAACGGAACTGAACAAAGGCGCAGTTTATAGTGACAGCAAAGACCAGTATGGGTTTGCTGTGAGCGATGGAAAACTATATATGTATCCGCACAGCCACAATTGGTCTTATACATTAGATGGAAATGATACAATCAAGGCAAGCTGCACCGGTGCATACTGCCCTGTGAATGATGGAAATGGTGGCAGTCTGAAGCTTGTGGTATCTGAAAATCCTGTTTACAATGGTAAATCCCATACTGCAAATGTGGAAGGCTCCATCTATGGTATGGAGACACCTGAAATTGTTTATGATAGAGAACCTGTCAATGCCGGTGTTGTTAGTGCAGCCATTACCGTTGGCGAAGGAGAAAACCAGGCAACTGCAGAGGTAAACTTTACCATTGGTAAGGCAGTGCCATCACAGGCGTTTTTCGTGAGCAGTATTCCAAAGGATGCTGTTTATGATGGAAGTGAAAAAGCGGCCAGTGTAAATGTAAAAGAAGATATATACGGCATGGGGGAATATACCGTATATTATAAAAAAGCCGGTGTGAAAGTTACGCCAATTGATGCTGGAGATTACACTGTATATGTGGATGTAAATGAAGGGGAAAACTACAAAGCGGTAAGTGGCATTGTCCTAGGGTCCTTCCGGATTGCGCCAGTTACGCCAGAGCCGGATCCGACTCCATCTCCTGAGCCAGAGCCTGAGCCAACGCCAGAACCGGAGCCAACACCAGAGCCTGAGCCAGACCTAGAGCCAGGTCAGGGCGGCAATCAAGGCGAATCTGGAAGTGGTGGAGAAGTAACCCCAACGCCAGAACCGGATCCATCTCCGGATCCAGCACCATCCCCAGCTCCAGCACCTGAGCCGGATCCTGGAGAAGGTACACTGCCTGGAACCGGAGGCAACGGTGACAATGCCGAAAGCCCAGACTCTGGATCAATACCAGAAACAAATCCAGGTGAAACCCCAACTCCTGAAATGCCAGGCACACCAGAAGCAGGATCCGGTGACACATCTGGCTCCGGTGAAGATGTTACCCATCAGTGCAGCTTCGTCAAGAAAACAGTCAAAGCTACCCCTTCAAAAAACGGAAGCATCACAATGAAATGTGCGTGCGGCAAGGTAAAAAGTAAGACAATCATCAAAAAGGCTAGTAAGATTACTTTGTCCAAGACTTCCTATACCTACACAGGTAAGAAGATTAAGGCTCCGACTGTTCGTGTAAAGGATAGCTCTGGTAAGACAATTGCCAAGTCCAATTATACGATTGTAAAGCCGAAGAACGTGAAGAAGATGAAAGCCATCGGCAAGTATACTTACACCATCAAGTTCAAAGGCGATAAGTATACAGGAAGAAAGAAAGTTACCCTGACGATTAAACCTGCAAAAACTACGGTAAAGAAAGTAACTGCAGAAAAGAAGGCAGTTACCGTAAAGTGGAAGAAGGGTAAGAAAGCCCAGGTAACAGGCTATCAGGTCATGGTGGCAACCAACAAGAAATTCACCAAGAATGTAAAGAAGACCTTTGTAAAGGGGTATAGCAAAACTTCCTGTAAGATAACCAAGCTGAAGGCAAAGAAAACCTACTACGCAAAGGTAAGAACCTACAAGACCGTGAAGGGTGTAAAGATTTACTCTGACTGGTCCAAAATAAAACAGGTGAAGACAAAATAGAATTTAATAAAAAATCTACTTTCGAGGGGTGTCCGCAGGGCACCCCTTTTGATATACTGGGGGCAGATGAAGAAAGGGGTGCAGCTATGGATCTACAGAAAATCGGGGCATATATCGCGAGCAAGAGAAAAGCACTGGGCATGACCCAGACGGAGCTGGCAGAGAAACTGGGCATGAGCAATAAGTCCGTCTCCAAATGGGAGCGGGGCGTCTGCCTGCCGGACGTTTCTTTATATATGGAACTTTGTGATATTCTGGGTATTACCATCAACGAGTTTATCGCCGGTGAAGACCTGCCGGAAGAACGCTTTGTGGAAAAGTCCGACGAGAATATCATCAGTGTAACCAAAGACGGGAAACAGAGAAGCAGACGACTGAAGCTGGCTTTAGGGGTGCTGGCCATAGCGCTGGCACTTTTGATGGCGGTGATGGTGGTGCTGCATCTGCCGAGACAAAACTATATTAAGCCGCTGCCAAAGGACAGCACGGAGATGATGGCGGCGGAAATCGTAGCCGGAATGGGTGAAGTGCATATGTATGCGTTTTCCGTGGATGACAGCTATAAGGAAGTCTCTGTAAATATGATTACTTATGAGAAGGGCAGGATGGCAGAGTCGGAGAAACTGTTCGGATATCAACTCGACGGAGAGCATACAGAAGGGATTCTTGCCATCGTATCGGATTTCAGCGACCATGATGTGAAAGTGGCTGTCTCCCAGGACGACGGAACGGGATCTGCAAAGTTTGAGATTCTGGAAGGTGTGAAGCATAAGGATCTTTACTCCCGGGCCATGTCAGCGGGTTTAGAGAGTGAAAAGATTGTCAAAGGCCAGGAGAAAGGGATTCTTTGTATGGTCTATGACAAAGATGACAGTGTGGCTTTTCCCGGTGATGCGGTGCTGGCCGGGGCAGATGTTGAAGAAAATGACTATACGTACTGCTTTACCGTGAAGTTTGAGTAGAGATATATAAGGTAAGCGTTTTAAAAGTTCTAGAAATCATCTTTAGAATAAGAGGTTTCTAGAACTTTTTAGATATGAATTCTAGAAATAAAGATGATGAAAGCTGTTTTCTAGAATTTATTGACAAATAATTCTATATGGACTTTAGTAATTCTAGAAAATAAGAACTATTGATACTATTTATAGAATTAAGATAAGGAAATTTCTAGAAACAGAGAGAATAGAGCGTTTTATCTAGAACTTTAAAGCTAAAAGTTCTAGATAACCTCCCAAAGGGGACAAGTTTCTAGAACTTTCTCTTTTTTATACTTCGGTATCATCTCTGTATTCCAGCAAATCCCCCGGCTGGCAGTCCAGTGCTTCGCATAGTTTTGCCAGGGTGGAGACTTTGATGGCCTTGGCCTTGCCGTTTTTAAGGATGGACATGTTGGCCAGGGTGATGCCCACCTTGTCGGCCAGCTCGGTGACAGACATCTTGCGCTTGGCCAGCATCACGTCGATATTGAAAATAATCTTTTCTTCCATGGCAGCCTCCTAAATGGTAAGGTCACTCTGCTCCTGCAGATCGGCAGCTTCCATAATCAGATGGGACAGGGCCGACGCAGCCACGAAAATGCCCATGGCGATGCAGGTCACAAAGATGGAGACGATAACGATACCCGGATGGTTGATACTAGCGAAGAGTAGGACCAGATTACCCAGGAAAAAGAAGATGCCGTCTGCCGCGGCCAGTCTGGCGATACGATGCATCAGCGTGCCGTTTTCACGGCAGAATGAGTGGTCGGCACCGATGTTTGCTGCGATTTTCCATGCAAAGAACAGTGCAGCGTAGCAAGGGATGCCCGTAGCCCAGAGAAATGCAAGCCAAGGAATGAACGCATGAGAAAATTCCGGTGCCATGGCGGCGATGCTTTTTCCCAGCATCGGTACAATCCAAAGATAGACCATGAGGCCGAAAACGGCAACACCGATGATGACGGCTTTCAGTTGTATTGCGAGTTTGTTATGATTCATATCTGATTCCCCCCTTTATAGTTTTATGAAAACCCCTTTTCACCGCCATTATATGCTGGAATTTATCGAAAGTCAAGCATAATTTATCGTAAAACGATAAACACTACCAAGAACTGCGCCTTAAAACCCCATTGACGTAAGGCGGGATGCGTATTATAATAACCTGGTGACAAAAAAAGGTAGGACCTATTTAGGAAGGCAGATATATGAAATACGACAATTCAAATTTTATTCGCAGGGCGCTGTTAAAGGAAATGAAAGACGGGGAATTTGCAAATCTGGACAGGCTGCCCCGTGAGCTGGAACTGGCAAAGCGGTACAACATCAGCCGCAACCAGCTTCGTGAAATTCTGGCAGGCCTGGAACGGGAAGGTTTCATTACCAGGCTTCATGGCGTGGGGACGCTGATAAACCAGCACGTTCTGCAGGTGAAGAACCGCATGGACATCGAAGTGGAGTTCATGGACATGATCAGGCAGAACGGTTACGAGCCGGATATTGCAGAGGTTTCTGTAACAGAGGAGCTTGCGTCTGCTCACATTGCGGCAAAACTACAGGTAGAAGAAGGTGCAGAACTGCTGAAAGTTTCCCGTGTCTGTACTGCAGACGGGCATCCAGCCATATACTGCGAGGACTATCTTGCAAAGAATCTGGTAAAGCAGGCATACAGCCTGCGCGATCTGGAACTGCCAATTTTCCATTTCCTTAAGACCTGCTGTTACACCGAAAGCTATATGGATCTGACCCAGCTGAAGGCGGTTTTGGCAGATGAGAACGTGGCACGCATGCTGCAGATTGCGGAGGGGACACCGCTTCTGAAAATGGAAGAAACGGATTATGATATTAACGGCAGTGTCGTTTTTTATTCGGAGCAGTATTTTATCAATACATACTTCGAACAGACCGTATTGAGAAAAAAATTATAAATGAAACAGGGCAAAGAAAAAAAGTCGGAGGAAACTCCGGCTTTTTTCTGTTTTTCAACGTTTTTCGGCTTTTTTGTGCTTGCAAAATCCATGCGAAAAGGGTATAATTGGCATCGTGTGCGGAAAGGTCGACCTATTTGACCTTTTGCAGAATCGTAGTATCATTTATAGCATTTGAAAAAACAGTAGAGGACAAAATGAATCAGAAAGAAGCAAGCGTAAATAACATTTACCAGTTAGACGGGCGCGTGCCCGTGGCAAAGGCTGTTCCTTTTGGCCTGCAGCATATTTTGGCGATGTTCGTATCGAACCTGGCGCCACTTTCCATCATCGCTGCAGTGGGCGGTCTTGCACAGAATGAAATCGCAATCCTGTTACAGAACGCCATGTTCGTTGCGGGGATTGCAACCTTAATCCAGTTATATCCTTTATGGAAGGTTGGCTCCAGACTGCCTATCGTTATGGGCGTCAGCTTCACCTTCGTAACCGTATTAAGCACCGTTGCCGTGAACTACGGTTATCCGGCAGTCATCGGTGCCGTTCTTATCGGTGGTATCTTTGAAGGTACATTAGGCCTTTTGGCGAAGTACTGGAGACGTATCATCGCGCCGATTGTAGCAGCATCTGTTGTAACTGCGATCGGTTTCTCCCTGTTTACCGTAGGGGCAAGATCCTTCGGCGGTGGCTATGTAGATGATTTCGGCTCCGCAGAAAACCTGCTGCTGGGAACCATTACCCTTGCAGTTTGCCTGATTTGGAACTGCCTGGCAAAGGGCTACCTGAAGCAGTTGTCCGTATTAGCGGGCCTGGTTGTAGGATATATTGTAGCAATTTTTATGGGCAAGGTAGATCTGTCTGTCATCTTCGCAGACGGCCTGATTTCCCTGCCTCACTTATTACCATATAAGCCGGAGTTCCATCCGGGAGCAATCCTGTCTGTCTGCATTATCTATCTGGTTTCTGCTGCAGAAACCATCGGTGACACGACAGCTATGGTTGCGTCCGGCCTGAACCGTGACATCACAGACAGAGAGATTTCCGGATCCCTTGCCTGCGACGGTTACAGTTCTGCCGTTTCTTCTTTGTTCGGCTGTCCGCCTGTGACATCTTTCTCACAGAACGTTGGCCTGATCGCTATGACAAAGGTTGTAAACCGCTTTACCATCATGACTGGTGCGGCCTGCATGATTCTGGCAGGTCTGCTGCCACCGGTTGGTAACTTCTTCGCATCTTTACCTGAATCCGTACTGGGCGGATGTACCATCATGATGTTTGGTACCATCCTGACTTCCGGTATGCAGATGGTTGCAAAGTGCGGATTTAACCAGAGAAACATCACAATCGCAGCACTTTCCTTATCCGTTGGTATCGGATTTACGACTGCCAGCGAAATCGGTCTGTGGCATATCTTCCCGGAAATGATACAGTCTGTGTTTGCGGCAAACGTAGTAGCTGTTGTTTTTGTTACTTCCATTGTGTTAAACTTAGTATTACCTAAGAATATGGATATTGAGAGAGTCGAAGAATAAGCGGAGGCAGAGATATGAATTGTTTAGAAGAAAAGATTTTAAAAGACGGACTGGTGAAGGAAGGAAATGTACTGAAGGTTGACAGCTTCCTGAATCACCAGATGGATATTGATTTATTCAACGAAATGGGTAAAGAATGGAAGAAGAGATTCGAAGGTAAGCAGATTAACAAGATTCTGACCATCGAAGCTTCCGGCATCGGCATCGCATGCATTGCTGCACAGCATTTTGGAGTTCCTGTAGTTTTCGCAAAGAAATCAAAGAGCATCAACCTGGAAGGGGAAATGTACACTGCAGAGGTTGAGTCTTTTACCCACAAAAATAAGAACACTGTAATTGTTTCCAAGAAGTTCTTAAACGAAAATGATCACGTATTGTTAATTGACGATTTCCTGGCAAACGGCTGTGCACTGCAGGGCCTGATTCAGATCGTACAATCTGCAGGCGCAACAGTGGAAGGTATCGGTATTGCCATCGAAAAGGGCTTCCAGTCCGGCGGTACGATCATCAGAAACCTGGGTTACCAGCTGGAATCTCTGGCTATCGTTGATGACATGAACTGGGAAACCGGAGAAATCAAGTTTAGATAATTTTTCATTGAGAGAAGGTAAAACGTATGAATTATGATGTAATCATTGTAGGTGCAGGCCCTGGCGGTATTTTCTCCGCTTACGAACTGGTAAAGGAAGCACCACATCTGAAAGTTGCAGTATTTGAAGCAGGTCACGCGCTGGAAAAGCGCCGCTGCCCAATCGACGGGGACAAAGTAAAGTCCTGCATCAGCTGCAAGACATGCTCTATCATGAGCGGTTTCGGTGGTGCCGGTGCGTTCTCCGACGGCAAGTACAACATCACCAACGACTTCGGCGGTACGCTGTACGAGTACATCGGCAAGCAGAAGACCATGGATCTGCTTCACTATGTTGACGATATCAACATGGAATACGGCGGCGAAGGCACAAAGATGTATACCACAAAAGGATCCAAGTTTAAGAAGGCATGCATTCAGCATGACCTGCACTTACTGGACGCTTCTGTAAGACATCTGGGCACAGACATCAACTATATCGTTTTAGGTAATTTATATAACCATTTGAAGGACAAAGTAGAATTCTTCTTTGATACACCGGTAAAGACGGTTGCCATCGTTGACGGCGGCTACGAAGTGCAGTGCAAGGACGCGAACTACACCTGCAAGCAGTGCATTATTTCCGTTGGCCGTGTAGGCAGCAAGTGGATGGAAAACGTTTGCAATGAGCTGGAAATTCCAACAAAGTCTAACCGTGTAGACATCGGTGTCCGTGTGGAACTGCCTGCAGAGGTTTTCTCCCACCTGACCGATGAACTGTATGAAAGCAAGATCGTGTATAAGACACCAAAGTACGGTGACAAAGTGCGTACATTCTGCATGAATCCAAAGGGTGCGGTTGTAAACGAAAACACCAACGGTATCATCACTGCCAACGGTCACAGCTACGAAGACCCTGCACTGCAGACAGAAAACACGAACTTTGCGCTGCTGGTATCCAAGAAGTTCTCCGAACCGTTCAAAGATTCCAACGGTTACGGTGAATCCATCGCACGTCTGTCCAACATGCTGGGCGGCGGCGTTATCGTGCAGCGTTTCGGTGACCTGATCCGTGGCCAGCGTTCTACAGAAAAGCGTATGGAAGAGGCCTTCATCACACCGACACTGCAGGCAACACCAGGAGATTTGAGTCTGGTTCTGCCAAAGAGAATTTTAGACGGTATCGTAGAAATGATCTACGCTTTAGATAAGATCGCGCCAGGTACAGCCAACGATGATACGCTGCTGTATGGCGTGGAAGTAAAGTTCTACAATATGGAAGTAGAAGTGGACGACAAGCTGGAGTCCTTACACAAAGGACTGTATATCATCGGTGACGGAAGCGGCATCACCCACTCCCTGTCCCATGCATCTGCCAGCGGCGTCTATGTTGCTAGGAGTATCTCTAAAATGCTATAATGAAACACGGAAAAAGCGGGAAATCTCGATTGTGAGGTTCTCGCTTTTTTCGTATCCGCGAATCCTCACAACACCTGCAGGAATTGACAAAAGGGCCATGGAAGTCTACAATGGTAACCACCAAAGGAGATGAACGTGATGAAAAAGATTTTGCCTGAGAAATACATCAAAGAGCCTACGGGCTATCCGTTTTCCCCGGTGCTTTCCATTGAAGGCAAGGAAATCGTGGTAACTTCCGGCACCTGCTGTGACGATTACGACGGACAGATTCCGGAAGACATGGAAACCCAGGCGAGAAATACCATCCTGGCCTGTGAACAGTTCCTGAAGGAAGCCGGATGCGGCCTGGAAAACGTGTTTAACGTAGAAGTATATATGAAGGACCTGGATCAGTGGAGCGATTTTAACAAAGTCTACCGTGAAATGATGCCGGAAACCCTGCCATGCCGCAAGGCACTGCAGACAGGCCTGCTGCCGGGTTATCTGGTAGAACTGGTGATGTGGGCAGTGAAATAAATCAGGGAGATATAATGGATGAGTAAGCCGAAAGTAAAACTAACTGTTGTAGACCAGCTGGGAAAGAAAGGGTGTCACAGAGGCCATTGTATCGGGGATAGTTTATTGTAGAAAGCGAAAGATATCGTTTAGGGGTATAGAGGTGTCTAATGAAAAATGCGATTATATTTCAAGCCATTTTGCTCATATGCCAGGGTATCTTGTATCTTGGCGTCCAGAAATTTGAAGGACCGGCTCATGATGTAAAATGCAGGATTGATGATAAAATCCCATTTTGGCAGCCAGGGGTATGCATTTATGCGCTTTGGTATCCATTGATTGCAGTTTTTCCATTATGCTTATTTGATGGGAACCGGGAACTGTATGTGTTGTACATCTTGTCCATCATCGCTGATATTGTTATAAGCAGTATCGTTTATCTGGCTTATCCGACATCTTTTCAGCGACCGGAGCCCTCAAACCAAGGGGCAGGGAAACTGGTGTCAATCCTTCATGTGTGCAACTACAAAGGGAAGAACTGTATGCCAAGTATGCACTGTTCCATGTGCTTTATCATTGCCTTTTTTTCTGCACTATGTGTATCGGAACAGGTCCTTCTGTATGGGGGTTTCTTCCTGTTGGCAATGGCGATTATTGTATCAACTGTGCTGATAAAACAGCATGTAATTATTGATGTCATCACAGGATTGCTCGCCGCAATTTTATCGGTAAGCGTGGCGGCATGGATACAGACTATGATGTGAGCTAACATTTCTACGAAAAGCAAAACACCCACCGGATGGTGGGTGCTTTGCTTTTGGCGGAGCGCCGTAGCCTGCAGCCAAATCAGAGATTTGGGCAGGCCTGGCATGAGACCTGCCTCGCCTCTGTCTTCGCCTTTGGCTTGCCAATCGGCGGGCTAGGGCTTCAGCGGAGGGATTTACGTGGATTGCGATGCAATCCACCGTTCTGCGCAGCCTCTCTGAAGGCTGCTTGAACCATCGGCTATTCGAGGCGTCACTGGCGCCTCTCACTTTACGCCGATGCCCTTTCGGGTTCGAATCCCTTTCTATTTCCATTAAACGCGAAAAGCTCGGGCGTTAGCCCGAGCTTTCTCGTTTGGCGGAGACGGAGGGATTCGAACCCTCGTGCCGGCGTTAGCCGGCTAACTGATTTCGAGTCAGCCCCGTTATGGCCACTTCGGTACGTCTCCAAATATTCACAACCTCAAGAATTATATCACAAAGTGTGATTGGTTTCAATTGAAATCTAGAGGCGCGCATTATATTACCACATAGGTAAAAATTTTCAAAAAGTGTATAGGGAAAACGACGATATAAGAGAGAATATATACTAGCAGCTTCAAATATAGCAGATTGTGTATCTTTTTTGATAAAAGAATATACACAAATAAAAAAATTTCTGTTTGTAGTAAAGCCGCTGGTAAAGTCTCTGTCAAAATGATGCAGGTTATGCTAAACTATATACGTACAAAAAGGCAAATGCACAGGAGGTACTATCATGCAGATTAACTTCAATGAAATAGAAGCAAAAGAATTAGTCAACTTTAAGGGCGGCGAAAAATCTGTATTCATGCAGGCTTTCAGCGACGAGAATAACAAGGTTGCCATGCTGCGTTTTCCTGCGGGCGCATCTATCGGACTGCACCGCCACGAAGGTACCAGCGAAACCATCTTTGTGTTAGAAGGTACGGGCGAAATGCTGGAAGATGACGGTTCCCTCGTTCCATTAAAACCAGGCGATGTCAGCTACTGCCCGGAAGGCTGTCAGCACAGCCTGAGAAATCCAGGGGAAAACGAGTTGGTTGTCTTTGCAGTAATTCCTGAAGTCCTAGCCCGCTGATTGGCGAGCTGAAAGCGATGACAGAGGCGAGGCAGGTCTCATGCGAAGGATGCCCAAATCTGTGATTTGGCTGCATCCTACCGCAAATCACTAAAGACGAACCATCTCCACCACGGTCAGCACGTCACCCTCTACGCGGAATCTTACATCAAAACCCGCAAAAGGAAACCCGTATATCCGCTCCGGGTCGTCCTGATAGGAGGGGCGGGGGTCCTGAGCCAACACCTGCAGCAGGCCGTCACGATTGCTGTCGTCAATCAAAGACAGTAGCTCTGGAGTGCAGACCACGCGCAGATGATCATCCCGTGTGGATTCCTGAAAACCGCAGACTGCGTCCGGGTGACAGTCCATGGAGATATATGGCTTGATATCAAAAATCGGTGTGCCGTCCATCAGATCAGCACCGGAAACGACGATGACAGGTCCCAGCTTGGGATCTGTTTTTATTTCCTCGATCTTAACAGAAGACAGCCCCAGTCCGTTGGGGCGAAACGGCGATCTGGTCGCAAAGACGCCCACACGCTTGTTACCACCTAAACGGGGCGGACGCACCGTAGGGGACCAGCCTTTGTCCAGGTTTTCAGAGAAACTCCAGATCAGCCAGAGGTGGGAAAAGCCTTCCAGGCCGCGAAGTGCCTCGGCATTCCGGTAAGACGCCTCGAAAACGATGACTGACTGCACCTGAGAGAGACCGCCCTGACGGGGGATTCCGAACTTTGATGTGAATGGACTTTTGATATATGCGATTGGCTCGATTGTATGTTTCATGCCGTGGCTCCTTCGTATAAATGTTACTACTATTGTACCAAAAAATATGCTAAACTAGAAACAGATTTTGATGATCGGAGACTGACGATGAATAAGAAAATGATTTTATGCGTTGCCATGCTGACCTCTTTTTTGACTACCTTTATGGGCAGCGCACTGAATTTATCAATACCTAATCTGGAGGCGGATTTCCAGGTCGGTGCGACGCTGATCGGCTGGGTCGTAACCGCATACACTTTGACGGTGGCGGCGTTTAGCGTACCTTTTGGGAAACTGGCTGATGCCATTGGACGCAGACGGATTCTGCTTACGGGAATCACCTGTTTTACCGTATTTTCGCTGGGTTGTGCCTTCGCAGTGAACATCTGGATGCTTCTCGGACTCCGGGTAATGCAGGCCATCTCCTCATCTATGATTTTCGCCACCAACAATCCGATTCTGATCAGTGCTTATCCACCTGATCAAAGAGGAAAAGTTCTGGGACTTTCCACGGCTGCAGTTTACGTCGGTCTTTCCGCAGGTCCGGTCATCGGCGGATTCCTGAACCACCATTTCGACTGGCATTCCATATTCCTTCTGACGACAGCAGTGGGAATCGTTGCACTGGTTTTGTCTGTCAAAGGCATTCCTGCAGGTGTTGATGAAGAAGTAGGAGATTCCGGAGCAAAGGCTGACCTTGCAGGGAACCTCCTGTATATCGCAGCCATCGTCATCATACTCTATGGACTGACTAATCTGACGACTATGTCTTATGGCTGGACGATTCTGCTTGCCGGGCTCGGCGTTGGTGCGGCCTTTGTCATGGTAGAACAAAAGACGGAAAATCCGATGATCCGCATTTCCATGTTTACCGAAGACAAAGCTTTCGCCTTTTCCAATATTGCGGCACTGCTTAACTACGGTGCAACCTTTGCAATCAGCTATCTGATGAGCATTTATCTGCAGGTTGTCATGGGTTATACCTCCCAGGCGGCCGGGTTGATTCTGATTACACAGCCTGCGGTGCAGGCCCTGCTTTCTCCGATGATGGGAAGGCTTTCGGACCGTATCCTTCCTTACAAACTGGCTACTGCCGGCATGGGATTCTGCGTAGCCGGTCTGACCCTCTTCTTCCTGGTAGAGGCGGATACCTCGCTGACATATATCCTGGCAGCGTTGGTGCTGTCTGGATTCGGGTTTGCGCTGTTCTCATCGCCAAATACCAATGCGGTCATGAGCTGCGTAGAGAAAAAAGACTACAGCATTGCTAATTCCATCCTGTCCACCATGCGTACCTTCGGGCAGTCATCCAGCATGGCCGTAGTGACCATCGTGGTGGGTATGACCATGGGAAACAGGGCACTGAGCGATGCCGGAACGGCAGATCTGGTTCACACCATGCATATCATCTTCGGCATATTCATCGTGCTCTGCCTCATCGGTGTGGTGCTTTCTATGCAGAGAAGAAAAATCAGTTAAAATAGATGTGGCATTATACAATAGGACTAATCTTATTTTTGTTAGGAGAAGATTTATGACGAGAAAACGAATCTTTACCATTATCCAAGTTGGAAATCTTTCGGATATTCCCAGCAGAACTTATGATATATCGCTGGTTGTGGCTGTTGTCATTAATATCTTTATTGCGCTGTTTGACACCTTCCCGGAATCGGCTCCTTATGAACGGCTGATTTGGTGGGTAGAAGCGATTACAGTGGGCTTCTTTATGGTAGACTATGTATTGCGCATCGTGACAGCGGATTACCTCTACGAAGATATAGAGGGAATTACACCGGCGAAAGCAAGGTTGAAGTTTATCTTTTCCTGGGCTGGCCTGGTAGACTTCCTTTCCTGTGTACCATTCTTTGTGGCATCAGGGGGCGGTGCACTGCGGATGTTTAGAATCATTCGAATCCTGAGAGTCTTTCGCATCCATCACTATGCGGATCCCCTGCGAGTTATCGGTGACGTCTTAAGAAAGAAAAGAGGGCAGCTGTTTTCTTCTTGTTTCATCGTCTTGATTTTGATGATTGCGGCATCACTTTTGATGTACAACTTTGAACATGAGGCACAGCCTGAGGCCTTTGCCAATGCCTTTTCCGGGTTTTGGTGGGCGGCCAATACCTTACTGACTGTAGGTTATGGAGACGTCGTGCCGATTACTCTGGCTGGCCGAATCTGCGGCCTGTGCCTGACCTTTCTGGGTGTAGGCGTTGTGGCTATACCTACTGGTATCTTGTCTGCAGGATTTATGGAGCAGGTGTCCATTGCCCATGAAAAAGCTGTGGTGGAAGGTATCATCGAAGAAACTGCTTTTGATGTGGAAGTTATTGAAGATGGAGAAGAACCGGAACCTTATCAGTTCTGTCCTTACTGCGGTAAGAAACTGCCGGAAAAATAGAAGATGAATTTTGGGGCTACGTAGTGCAGCCCCTGCTTTATTTTTTGTATCATGATATCATCTATTACCCCATATTACCCCAGACTGACGTCCAAAATCATCATTACCAGAAACCCGGCCACAAAGCTGAGGGTGGCGGTTTTGTCGCCTTCGCCCAGATGAGCCTCCGGCATCAGCTCCTGAATCACCACATAGATCATGGTCCCTGCCGCATAGGACAGCAGAAGCGGCATCAAAGGTGTTACGATGACGGCCAGCACTGCAGCCAACACGCCAAAGAGCGGCTCTACAGATGCAGACAGACTGCCGTAAAGGGCAGCCTTTCTTTTACTCATGCCGTCGCTGTGAAGTGGAAGGGCCACGGCCGTGCCTTCCGGGTAATTCTGAATGCCGATACCGACTGCAAGCGCGACAGCTCCGGAAAAGAGGGCAGCATTGCCCGGCTCACTAGCTGCCATGGCGAAGGCCAGACCCACAGCCATACCTTCCGGGATATTGTGGATCGTGATGGCTGTAATCATCATGACTGTTCTTTGTTTCAGTGTGGAAATTTGCCCACCGGCTAGTCGTCGAAGATAATGCCGCTTAAAGAGGGCATCTGCACCGAGCAGCGAGATCACACCAAGAAGAAAACCTGCGGTAGTCACCAGCCAGCCGGTTTGCGCCAGGGCCTCCGCCCGCTCGATGGCAGGCAGAAGTAGGGACCATACGGATGCCGCAATCATAACCCCGCCGGCAAAGCCCAAAAACATGCACTGCATGCGGCTGCTGACTTCCTTTTTTACCCAATATACGTTGAGGGCGCCCAGGGTCGTCACACCGAAAGTGAACAAAGTCCCCAAAAGCGCCCATGCTATTCCATTCATCATCAATCAACTCCTAAAGAAAGACTCTTATGGTTAGGATATGCGGGGGAAGGGGAAACTGTGAAATTGGGATTTGCCTATTAGGGCAAGTTGTTTCATTTTCGAAGTAAATGGTTTCCATAGAAACGGCTTTTGTCTTCTTGAAAACCGGAATGATTACAGACTGCAATATGGTTTCTTTTTTTGGAAGAATCGTTTCTTGAGAAACCATTTGTTACTTTTGGGAAACAAAATTACTTCTAAAACAGTATTTCGTTTCTTCTTTTGAAAAGATTGTTTCTATAGAAACGGTTTGTGAGCTGTTAGAAACAGAATCAATTAAAAATCAAGAGTTCGTTTCCTTTTTTAATCAATGCGTTTCTACGGAAACAATTCTTGGCATTTTAGAAACCAACACCCCTACAAATTCCAATCTGTCGCAGCTATTCAAAAAGGACCTGACAATCAATGTCGGGTCCTCAAGTGGTTCGTTTATGATTCAAAAACTTCCAGACTTCGTTCCAAAATCCCATTGATATGGGCAATCAGCGTACCGTAGTTGGTAAACGGTACGCCACACTCTGTAGCGAAGTCCATGCGATGCATCATTTCTCTTTCATTCAGCATACAGCCACCGCAGTGGACTACCAGCGCGTACTCACGCAATGATTCACCATTAGCAGGAAATTCCCCACCGCTGGTAAAATCAAACTTCAGTTTTCGGCCGGAAAATTTTTCAATCCATCCAGGCAGCTTCACCGTGCCGATGTCTTCACACTGCCTGTGGTGGGTGCAGCCTTCAGAAATCAGGACGCAGTCTCCGTCTTGCAGGGAGGTCACAAACCGTGCACCTGCCACAGCCGTATCCAGGATTCCCTTGTAACGGGCCATCAAAATAGAGAAGGATGTCAGTGGAACGTTTTCAGGAACCATATCCTTCACCACGTCAAACACCTGGCTGTCGGTGACCACCAGGGCAGGTGGTTCTTTCAGGGCAGCCAAACATCCGGCAAGTTCCGCAGTCTGACAGACCATGCATACGGCACGGCTGTCCAACAGATCACGGATGGTCTGCACCTGTGGCAGAATCAGACGGCCCTTCGGTGCTGATTCATCAATCGGGGTCACGAGAATGACCACATCGCCGTTACCCGCCAGATCCCCGATAAGTCTTCTGGAAACTTCCACGGTTTTTGCCGCATGAGCCAGTTTTGTTTTCAAACCTTCGATGCCTTTTCCGGTCACGGTACTGGTCTTCACATAAGGGTAATGATAGCGTGATGCAGAACCGCAGTTGGCAGGCCATTCCGTCACCAGATCGGCCTTATTCCACACGACGATGTAAGGGATTTTTCTATCCTGAAACTGCATCATCATCTCCAGGTCATCTTCAGAGAGCCCAACAGTGCTGTCGATGACCAGCACAGCAACATCAGTCTTGCGCAGTACCTGCATGGTCTTTTCTACACGCATTTTCCCAACGTCACCAGAATCATCAAACCCCGGCGTGTCGGTAATCACCACAGGTCCTAAAGGAAGCAGTTCCATAGCCTTGCTGACTGGATCGGTGGTGGTGCCTTTCATATCAGAGACGATGGCCAGATTCTGCCCGGTCACGGCGTTGACCAGACTGGATTTTCCGGCGTTGCGTCTACCAAAGAAACTGATATGGACGCGGTTGGCCGAAGGCGTCTGATTAAAATCTAAAGTCTCTCTTCCCATCTTCAATCTCCTTGATATACTGCTCTGCAATCTGACGGACTTTGTCCTTTGGAATGTTTGGCAGCTCACGGGCGATCAAAGCTTCTCCCGCTTCACGGGTCTCTTCGGAAGCGTAGTCTACCAGGTATTCCTTCAGCGTCATCAAAGCGTTTGGATGACAGCAGTTTAAAATTTGTCCACTCTTGCAAAGACTCATGAATCTGTCGCCGGTTCTGCCTTCTCTGTAGCATGCCGTGCAGAAGCTTGGAATGTAGTCCATGTCGATGAGCCATTTTACTACTTCGTCCAGAGTACGGTTGTCGTCGATTTCGAACTGGGCGGAGTTTTCTTCTTCCGGTTCCGGGCTGTCGTAGCCGCCGACGCTGGTCTTGGATGCGCCGCTGATCTGGGAGATACCCAGATGTAATGCTCTTGCACGCATTTCCTGGCTTTCGCGGGTGGACATAATCATGCCGGTATAAGGCACGGCGATGCGGATGATGGCGATAATCTTTGCAAATAAATCGTCGGTCAGACCGCCGTCTACGCCAGCATCAAAATCTTCAGGGTCTACGTCATCGGCAGGTCTCACTCTAGGCACGCTGATGGTATGCGGACCCACGCCAAAGACAGCTTCCAGGTGCTCCGCATGCATCAAAAGTCCTGCCAGTTCGTAACGGTATAATTCCAGGCCGAACAGCACGCCCAGGCCTACGTCATCAATACCGGCCTCCATGGCTCTGTCGTGCGCTTCCGTATGATAAGCGTAGTTGTGCTTTGGTCCGGTCGGATGCAGTTTTTCATAACTTTCCTTGTGATAAGTTTCCTGGAACAGGATGTAAGTGCCGATGCCAGCATCTTTCAGCATCTTATATTCTTCTACAGTCGTCGCCGCGATGTTGACGTTGACGCGGCGGGTATCGCCGTTCTTGTGATGAACGGAGTAAATGGTCTTGATGGATTCCAGGATGTATTCAATCGGGTTGTTCACCGGGTCTTCACCGGCTTCCAGTGCCAGTCTCTTGTGGCCCATATCCTGGAGGGCGATGACTTCACGCCTGATTTCTTCCTGTGTCAGTTTCTTTCTGGCGATGTGTTTGTTCTTCAGGTGGTAAGGACAGTAGACGCAGCCGTTGACACAGTAGTTGGACAGATACAGTGGTGCAAACATGACAATACGGTTGCCGTAGAAGTCTTTCTTAAACTGTTCTGCCATGCCGTAGATTTCCTGAACGATGGTCTCATCCTCGCAGGCCAGCAGCACAGAGGCTTCCCTGTGGTCCAGACCTTTTTTCTGTGCAGCTTTATCCAGAATCTGACGGATTAGCGGCAGATCGTCTTTGTGTTCATCAGCGTATGCAAGGGTGTCCATAATCTCCTCGTGGCAGATGAATTCTTCAGCTTTTCTTGATTTTGGGTTATACATATGTCGTCTTCCTTTCTTTCGGGTCAGGGCCTTACCAAAGGCGCTTTCCCGTTAGTAACTTATTTATGATCAAGGTAGTCACCACGGTCGGTTACCACTTCGTATCCGATTTTTTCCATAGATCGGCGTAAAGAAGCAACGCTTTCTGCGGCCTCGTCGCCGGTGGCGATTTTGTTGTTATAGAGCATATATTTCTCACGGACCTCCGGTGGAGACAGGTTCGGCATGATGACGTTGGCACCTGCCAGGATGCCTCGTTCCCGTCCGTCTGCTTCAGCCGTGCCTAGTGCCGTCGTTGCCGGAAGAAGTACTTCCGGATGCATCAGGCGAATGATGGAAAGTAGCTTTACTGTCAGGTCTGTGGAGCCTGCCGGTTCGCACGCAAAAGGTGTTCCTGCCGCCGGCAGAAACGGTCCGATTCCCACCATATGAGGCTGAAATTCCTCAATGAATCTCAGATCCCGGATTAAATGGTCTACAGTCTGTCCCGGTGAGCCTACCATGAATCCGCAGCCTGTTTGATAACCGATGTCTTTCAGGTCATGGAGACACCGCATGCGGTTTTCCAGGGTCAGATTCCCAGGATGAAGGGCGCCGTAGTGACATGTATCCGCCGTCTCGTGACGCAGCAGATAGCGGTCGGCCCCTGCATCAAAGAGTATCTGGTAGCTTTCCCGGCTCCGCTCTCCGACAGACAGGGTCACGGCACAGTCCGGATGCAGATCCTTAATAGATGCAACCAAAGCGGACAGCCTGTCGTCGTTCCACCAAAGGTCTTCGCCCCCCTGGAGAACAAAGGTGCGAAATCCTAGATCATATCCCTGCCTGCAGCAGTCCAGAATCTCTTCAGAGGTCAGACGATAGCGGCTGACGTTCCTCTGACCGGCCCGGATGCCACAGTAATAGCAGTCGTTTTTACAGTAGTTGGTAAATTCTATGAGCCCGCGGATGAAGACTTTGTTGCCGTAGACTGACTTCCGAATGGCTGCAGCCTTTGCTGTCAGGTCAGAATCGGGAGTTGGATTGGAGAGGAGAGCACGCAGTTCTTCGTCGGTAAAATGCATGCTATTCATTGGCGTAGGCCACCTTGCTGCTGACACCGCTTAATCTGCCAATTTTGCCGCTCATGGCGTTGATGACATCAGACGGTGCATCGACGGCGACGCTGATAATCTGGATGCCTTTCTGACGGTATGGGATGCCCATACGGCCGATGATATAGTCAGCATAAGTGTGCAGAATGCCGTTGAGGGCCTCCGCTGCTTCCGTATCTTTCAGAATGATTGAAATCAGTGCAACTCTCGTTTCCATAACTATAGTCCTTTCCGCAGTTTCTCGCTAATTTGAGTATACCACATTTCTGCAGCATTGACCCAATTTTTCTTTTGATGTATACTAATACTATCTATGGGATAAAAGGAGACAATAGAAATGAGCGGCAGGAAAGTATTATTCGTCATCGATATGCAGGTAGACTTTGTGACCGGTGCCCTGGCCAATGAAGAAGCCCGGAAAATTACCGGCAGAATTGTGGACAAAGTGAAGGCATATCAGGAAGCGGGCGACTTTGTGTTCTTTACCAGAGACACCCACGGGGAAAACTACATGGAAACCCAGGAAGGCAGACTGCTGCCGGTTCCTCATTGTGCGGAAGGCACGGAAGGCTGGCAGATCGTTGACGAGCTGAAGGGTTTTGCCAACAAAGATAACACCCTGGACAAACCGTCCTTCGGGTCTTTGGAACTGCCGAAATGGGTATACAAGAAGACCGATGGCAACTTTGATGAAATGGAATTTTGCGGCGTGTGTACGGATATCTGCGTGATTTCCAACGCCATGATTATGAAGGCTGCATTCCCGGAAATCAGGCTGACCGTAGACGGAAGCTGCTGTGCAGGCGTGACACCGGAAAGCCATCAGACCGCACTGGACGCGATGGCGGCATGCCAGATGAATATTTTGTAGAGGTGACAGACATGTATGAATTTGATGCAAGAAGAGTAAAAGAAGACGTTGTAGAATGGATTCGTGATTTTTTTGAAGAAAACGGCAAAGACTGCAAGGCGGTAGTCGCAATCAGCGGTGGCAAGGACAGTTCCGTAGTTGCTGCCCTTTGTGTGGAAGCTCTGGGCAGAGACCGGGTATTCGGCGTGCTGCTGCCAAACGGAGAACAGGCAGACATCGATGCATCAAAGCATCTGGTTGCACACCTGGACATCGACCATACGATTATCAACATCAAAGACAGCTTCGACGGCATGATGGCACAGCTGGAAAAACAGCTGCCTGTTGAAATCACCAAGCAGACCAGAACCAACCTGCCTGCAAGACTGAGAATGGCGGCAACTTATGCGGTGGCACAGTCCATGAACGGCCGTGTTGCCAACACCTGCAACCTGTCCGAAGACTGGGTCGGCTATTCCACAAGATACGGCGATGCAGCCGGCGACTTCAGCCCGCTGTCCCACCTGACCGTACAGGAAGTAAAAGCTATCGGCATGGAACTTGGTCTGCCGGAAAAACTGGTTTACAAGACACCAATCGACGGTCTGTCCGGTTTATCCGATGAAGAAAATCTGGGATTCACCTATGCTGTTCTGGACAACTACATCAGAACCGGCGTATGTGAAGATCCGGAAACAAAGGAAAAAATCGACAACAAGAGAAAATGGAATAAATTCAAGCTGGAACTGATGCCTGCATTCAAGTATGACGGCCCTGTTCTGGCTGACGACATCAAATAGGAGTATCGTATGTTATTATCAAAGATTTTTCCAGGCGCGGCCGATATCGAAATCAAAGGCCTTTGTCTGGATTCCAGAAAAGTAAAGGAAGGGGACGTGTTCTTCTGCCTGAAAGGGCTGGAGGCTGACGGCCACCGCTTTGCAGGAAAGGCTGCGGAAGGCGGTGCTGTTGCCATCGTCCACAGCGATGACCTGGAGGAAGCAGAAGGCGTATGTTATGTCCGCGTCGACGACGTCAACGGTGCACTGAACCGTGCCTGCCATCAGTTCTTCGGCGAGCCAAGCAGTAAGATGACAGTCTTCGGCGTAACCGGAACTAATGGAAAGTCCACGACTACCAGCATCATCAGCGACGTCTATCAGAAGGGTGGCCATCCTTGTGGTTATATGGGAACCATCGCGGTCAGATACGGCAATGTGGACAGACCGGCCAACCTGACTACGCCGGATCCGGTGGAAATTCACAGCACCCTGAAGGATATGGTGGATCACGGCATGGAAGCCATGGCCATGGAAGTCAGCTCCCACGGACTGGACATGAGACGTGTGGACACGGTGGACTTCGATGTGGCCATGTTCACCAACCTGACCTATGACCATCTGGATTACCATAAGACCATGGAAGCCTACTTTGAGGCGAAGAGCATCCTGTTTAAGAACATGAAGCCTTCCGGCGTTGCCGTCCTCAACGTAGACGAAATGGGATTTGAAGAACTGCGCCAGTGCTGCAACTGCCGGGTTGTAACCTATGGCGTGGAGAAAGACTGCGACTACCGTGCAGAGGACGTGAAGCTGACACCGGCTGACTCCCGGTTTACCCTGGTTCACGACGGTGTGCGCTACGAGATCAAAACCAACCTGGTAGCCCTGTATAATGTATATAACCTGCTAGGTGCCATCGCCTGTATGCATCAGGCCGGCATGGCCATCGAGGATATGATTCCGCATCTGGAATCTGTGGCACAGGTTGACGGCAGAATGGAAAAGATAGAACTGGGGCAGGATTTCCATGTGATTGTGGATTATGCCCATACACCGGACGGCTACGACAAGCTGTTCGCATATGGAAACGAGATTGCAGAAGGCCACGACATCTATGTGGTATTCGGCTGCGCGGGCAAGAGAGACAAGCCGAAGCGCAAAGTCCTGGGCGCCATCGCCGGCAGACACTGCAAGACGGTATACCTCTGTGAAGAGGATCCGAGAGACGAGCATCCTGCGGATATCGCGGCCATGATCGCGGAAGGTGTGGAAGAATCCGGAGGCCACAGCGTTTACATCGAAGACCGCTATGAGGCCATCGAAACCGCCATCAAAAACGCCAAGCCGGGTGACGTTGTTTTCATCCTGGGTAAAGGTGCAGAAAACTACCTGGACCGCGCCGACGGCAAGCACCACTGGATGGGCGACGTAGAAGCGTCAAAGCAGGCAGTAGAGAAGGTGCTGGGACTGTAGTCCGGACAGCAAATGACTACAATGCCTCTAAAATGCGAAAAAGTGTATACGTTTTTTCGCATAGAAGCCTGAGTTATTACTAGAGAGATTAAAAAAGTGAGAATTATGTATAGATTTACAAGGAATATCTGTACAAATTCTCACTTTTTTTGTTGTATTCGTAATTTTTTATCGAGAACATCTGCGGCTTATCGCTTACAGCTTAATCGCTGCTTCCAGCGCCAGCTTCATCATGTCGGTGAAGTTGTTCTGTCTTTCTTCTACGGTTGCTTTCGCACCGGTTACGAAGTGGTCGCTGATGGTCATCATGGTCAGCGCGTTTCTGCCCATGCGTGCCGCGTTCATATATAATGCAGCGCCTTCCATTTCTACTGCAAGAACACCCATGTCGGCCCATGGCTTCCACCAGTCGCCGAATTCATAGAATACGTCGCAGCAAACGGTGTTGCCGGCTTTGAATTTGATGTCGTTTTCTTTGCCTGCGTCGATGACTTTGTTCAGGATGTCAAAGCTGCAGTTTGGGGAATACTGTCCAGGTAAGCCGAATGCATGCTGGAAGTTGGAGTCGGTGGATGTAGCCAGGCTGACTACCACGTCGCCGATGTCGATGCTTTCGTGGAAGGAACCTGCCGTACCGATTCGGATGATGTTTTCTACATCGTATTCGTTGAACAGTTCCCAGGAGTAGATGCCCATGGAAGGCATACCCATGCCGCTGGCCTGTACGGAGATTGGAACGCCTTTGTAAGTACCGGTGTAACCGTACACGTTACGGATTTCGGAATATCTTACCGGGTTTTCCAGGAAGTTTTCAGCGATGAACTTCGCACGGAGCGGGTCTCCCGGCATTAAAACAGTTTTTGCGATCTGGCCTTTTTCGGCGCCGATATGTAATGACATAGTGTTACCTGCCTTTCTGAGTTTAAAGATAACCCTATTATAACAAAAAAGAGGTCTGACAGGTACCAAATTTGCGCGAAAGCCCGACAAAAAACAAAAAAGCCGCCTGATTTGGCGGCTTTCATATTTCTTGTCGTCGATGCGACGGTCTAAAGGCCGTCCCCGATGGCAGTTTTTCAAAAAAGTAAAAACGATGGGAGACACATCCATCGTTTTTGATTGCTCATAGCATGTGCATTTAACTTATGCACTGGTGGGGACGGGTGAGACTTATTTTGCAGCCTTTGCTGCGTTGAATCTTTTTGCTAATCTGGAAACTTTTCTGGAAACAGCGTGCTTGTTTAAAGTACCCTTAGCAGCAGCCTGCTTCAGTTCCTTTTCAGCAGCTCTCAGCTTTGCAGCTGCAGCTTCGAAGTCACCGGATTCTAAAGCAGCATCAAAGTTCTTTAATGCAGTCTTTACGTGATCCTTAACTCTTCTGTTTCTTGCAGTTTTCTTGTCGATTACTCTGATTCTTTTCTTTGCGGATTTAATGTTTGCCATAATAATTTACCCCACTTTCATAATTTCTAGCATTTTTAATAAAAAATTCGCAAAGATATTATATAGGAACAAGTTATAAAAAGCAAGCAGATTTTTCGCGTAAGGAGGAAAAAATGAAATACAGGACGGACTTAGCGGTAGAAGGGGTAGAATCCTTGGAAAACAGCGGTGTAAAGCCGGGGAAAAAGGACGGCGTTATCGTTGAAAACTGCCAGATTGATGACGATATCAAAGTCACTACCGTGGACATCGTAAACCTGAAAGGTGAGGCTCTCCTGGGCAAGCCCACAGGCCGTTACGTGACCATGGAAATCCGGAACCTCATGGAAGAGGAGGGAAATCTTGCGGAACGGGTAGCGAGGGCTTTGTCTGCGGAGCTTTCCAAACTGGTCAGTCACGACTACCACAGGAGGGTCCTGGTCATCGGCCTGGGCAACGAGAAGGTGACGCCTGACAGCCTGGGACCGGCAGCCGTATCCAAAATCAAAATCACCAGCCATCTGTTTTGGATTTTTGACTGCGACGGGGACGAGGAGATGTCTAACGTCAGCGGTCTGGCGCCGGGAGTGACAGCCGTCACCGGTATAGAGACAGCTGACTTAATCGCCAAAGCCGTGGAGCTGACAAGACCGGACACAGTCATCGCCATCGATGCCCTGGCCGCCCGCAACATCGAACGGGTCAGCACCACCATCCAGATCAGCGACACCGGCATCTCACCCGGTGCCGGCATGGGCAATATGCGAAAGCAGCTCAATGAGGAGACACTCGGTACAAAGGTCATCGCCATCGGCGTACCGACCGTCATAGACTCTGCCACTTTGATCCTGGAAGCTGCAGAGGCCATGAACCTGCCCGAAGGACAGATCCAGGACTACCTTCAGTCCAGGGAGATGGACATGGTGGTCACGTCGACGGACATCGACTTCGTCATCAAAGCGTTTTCCGACATCATCGCAAAGGCCGTGAATATGACACTCCATCCCGGCATATACTCCTAGAGAGTCCGTCTCACAAATATTTGGAGGGAAACATGAACAGGAAACGACTGTTAACCATATTCGGCATCATTTACGTGGTGTCACTGGGATTTTTTATGAAAAACTACACCGATCAGGCCGTCAGCGATACCAACCTGACGGCCCTGTGTTTGGAGGCCAGCCTGCCCTGCATGGATGTCATCGCAGTAGAACAGACCGCATCGCCAAAAGAGGATACACAGGAAGCCGCCCAAAACAAGGAAATCAAGACCGCCCAAAACGAAGAAAAAACGGAGAAGAAAACGACGACAAAGAAGAAAAAGAAGAAAGCCACGGGAAAACCGCGTGTCCTGATCTATCATACCCACGCCACTGAAAGCTACCGGCCTTCCACAGCCGGTAACTACCATACGACGAAGGAAGCCAACACCGTCCGGGAAGCCGGCACCATCATGACGGAAACCCTGGAGGCAGAAGGCATTGCAGTCATTCACGACAAGACCATCCACGACAATCCGTCATATAACGCATCTTACGAGCGAAGCTATGAGACGGTAACCGCTATTCTTCAGAAATATCCGTCTATCGAATGCATCATCGACCTGCATCGTGATGCCATCGCAGGTACCGCAGAGGGTCCAACGGAGATCGTCCATGGAAAGACCTGCGCCTACTATTCCTATGTCCTCGGCAGTACTGCACCTACATACGCATCCAACAAAGCGTTTTTGAATAAACTTAACGCTGTAGCGGCCAGCGATTACGACGGCTTTACGGCCAACATCCTGGAGCGGCCATATTACTACAACCAGGAGCTTTGTGACCAGTCCATTCTGCTGGAGCTGGGAAACAACCGGAACCACATCAGTGATGTACGCCGCAGTGCAAAGGTTTTCGGTCAGATGCTGGCGGATGTGCTGAACCAGTAACAGGAGGAAACGAAAGATGAAAACACTGGCAAAATCCCTGCTGATCGCTTTGATTTTCTTTGTGGGAACCGTGTCGGTCATCCATACGGACCGGCAGACGGCGTACATGAACCGTCAGGAGCCCCAAATCGTCGATGCAGTTGAAAATGCAGTAGAAACCGTGGAAAATACCATTGAAAAATACGCCTCTTTGCATTAGAATATATTCTGTATGAGTATGTGAAAAGAGAGGTAATTTATGGATTATCAAAAATATATCAGAAACTTCAGCATTATCGCCCATATTGACCACGGTAAGTCTACTTTAGCTGACCGTATCATCGAAAATACAGGTCTGGTTGCCCACCGTGACATGAAGGAACAGTTCCTGGACAATATGGACCTGGAAAGAGAAAGAGGCATCACCATCAAACTGCAGACAAGCCGTCTGGTTTACAAGGCAAAGGATGGGAACGAATATATCTTCAACCTGATCGACACACCGGGCCACGTGGACTTTACCTATGAAGTATCCCGAAGCCTGGCTGCCTGCGAAGGTGCAGTTCTGGTCGTTGACGCAACCCAGGGTGTAGAAGCGCAGACTATGGCCAACGTGTATCTGGCCCTAGACGAAGACCTGGAAATCGTGCCTTGTCTGAACAAAATCGACCTGGCATCTGCAAGACCGGAAGAAACAAAGGAAGAAATCGAAGAGCTGATCGGCATCGACTGTGAAGAGGCACCGCTGGTTTCCGCAAAGGAAGGCATCGGCATCGAGGACCTGCTGGAAGCTGTGGTACATACCGTGCCTGCACCATCCGGCGACGCAGACGGCAAGCTGAAGGCTTTGATCTTCGACTCCGTATACGACAACTACAAAGGCGTTGTGATTTACACCCGTATCTTCGACGGACAGGTAAAGGTTGGCGACACCATCCGCCTGATGAACACCAAGAAGAAGTACGAAGTCACAGAGGTCGGCGTAATGGCGCCGGGCCACGTGCCAACAAAGGCCCTTCGTGCCGGCGAAGTAGGCTACATCGTTGCATCCATCAAACAGGTTCGTGACGCACGTGTAGGGGATACCATCACGATGGATAACGATCCTTGCGACGAAACCCTACCAGGCTACAAGAAAGTACAGTCCATGGTTTACTGCGGTATCTATCCTGCAGAAGGTGAAAAGTACGAAGGCGTAAAGGACGCGCTGGAAAAGCTGCAGGTAAACGATGCGGCATTCCTGTTTGAACCGGAAACTTCCACAGCCTTAGGCTTCGGTTTCCGTTGCGGCTTCTTAGGCCTGCTCCACATGGAAATCATCGTAGAAAGACTGGAAAGAGAATTCGGACTGGCGGTTGTTACCACATCCCCGTCCGTAGTATACAAGGTAGTATTAAATGACGGCAGTGAACAGATGATTCAGAATCCGACCAACCTGCCGGACCAGACAGAAATCCACCACATCGAAGAACCGATCGTAAAGGCTGACATCATGATTCCGAAAGAGTACACCGGTGCTATCATGGAATTGTGTCAGGAACGTCGCGGCACCATGCTTCACATGGAATATGTTGCCGGCAACCGTGTACAGCTGCATTACGAGCTGCCGTTGAACGAAGTAATCTATGACTTCTTTGATGCGCTGAAGTCCAAGACCAGAGGCTACGGTTCCCTGGACTACGAATTCATCCGCTACGAACGTTCCCAGCTGGTAAAACTGGACGTGCTGCTGAACAAAGACTTAGTGGACGCTTTCTCCATGATCGTACACGAGTCCAAGGCATACAACCGCGGCAGATTCGTCTGCGAAAAGCTGAAGGAAATCATCCCGATGCATCAGTTCGAGGTGCCTATCCAGGCTGCCATCGGCCAGAAGGTTATCGCGAGAGAAACGGTTCGTGCATACCGTAAGGACGTAATCGCCAAGTGTTACGGCGGTGACATCTCCCGTAAGAAGAAGCTGCTGGAAAAGCAGAAGGAAGGGAAGAAACGTATGCGTCAGTTCGGTAAGGTAGAAGTTCCACAGGAAGCGTTTACGGCAGTCCTGAAGTACGACGACAACAAATAGAGAAACATGAAAAAACTAGGCATCTACATCCACGTGCCATTCTGCCTTGCCAAGTGTAAATACTGCGGATTTTACTCACACGGCGGTGCGACCGATGCAGAGCAGGCGGCATACGTGGAATCGTTAGTAAACGATATTGAAGAATACGGCAGAGTATATGGGGAGGAGTATATCGTCGATACGGTGTTTATCGGCGGCGGCACCCCGTCTATTCTGCCTTCGCCGTATATTGGCGAGATACTGGACTGTGTCCGTTACCATTTTACGGTGGCAGACGATGCAGAAATCTCCATGGAATCCAATCCGAAGACGCTGACCTATGAGAACCTGCTTGCTTACCGGGAGGCGGGTGTCAACCGGCTGTCCATCGGTGTGCAGTCCCTGGACGATGACTGTCTGAAGGCATTGGGCCGTGTCCATACGGCGGCAGACTTCAGACGGAATTTCATCATGGCAAGGGAGGCCGGCTTTGATAACATCAACATGGACCTGATGTTTGCCATTCCGGGACACACGCCGGAAACTTGGGAGAAGACCTTGGACGAGGCTATCGCCCTGGGACCGGAGCATATATCCTTCTACAGCCTGCAGATTGAAGAGGGAACGCCTTTTTACGATATGTATCGCAGAGGCGAGTTTGATCAGGTGCCGGACGATATCGACCGGGAAATGTATCATCTGGCTATCAAAAAGCTGAAAGAGGCAGGATATGACCATTACGAGATTTCCAATGCCGCAAGGCCGGGCAGGGAATGCAGGCACAATCTGAAATACTGGTCCATGGAGGATTACCTGGGTATTGGACCGTCGGCCAGCTCTTACATGAAAGGTATCCGCTTTGCGGAGGCGCCTTTCATGGAGTTCCATGAGAATACTTTCGAGGACGAGACTTCCGAGTTTGTTTTTACCGGGCTGAGAAAGACCAGCGGTATCTTCTTTGATGACTTCAGAGAACGATTCGGACGGGATTTCTGGGACGTGTTTGGAGACCGGAGAGAAGAACTGGTTCCATACATTGAGAGCGGGCAGCTCGTTGAGACAGAAGAAGGACTCAGACTCAGTGAAGAGGGTTTTGACATATCTAACGCCATCATGGCGGTGTTTGTTTAACGACAAGGAGGCAGAGTATGGAAAAGTACATCTTAGCATTAGATCAGGGAACGACCAGCTCCCGCTGCATTATTTACGACAAAAAAGGTAACATGATCAGCGTTGCACAGAAGGAGTTTACCCAGATTTATCCCCAGGCGGGCTGGGTAGAGCATGATGCTAACGAAATCTGGCAGACCCAGATGACCGTTGCCCATGAGGCGATTCTGAAGGCGGGTCTGACCTATCAGAATATCGAGGCCATCGGCATCACCAACCAGAGAGAAACTACTGTTGTCTGGGACAAGCATACCGGTGAACCGGTGCATAACGCCATCGTATGGCAGTGCAGACGTACGGCGGAATACTGTGATCAGCTGATTGCAGACGGCCTGACGGAGAAAATCAAAGAGAAGACGGGCCTGCTCATCGACGCATATTTCAGCGGCACCAAGCTGCGCTGGATCTTAGAAAACGTGGAAGGCGCCCGCGCGAAGGCGGAAGCCGGCGACCTGTTATTCGGAACCATCGAAACATGGCTGATCTGGAAGATGACCGGCGGCAAAGTCCACGTAACCGACTATTCCAATGCCTCCAGAACCATGATGTTCAACATCAACACGCTGGAGTGGGACGATGAAATCCTGGAGATCCTGGATATTCCAAAAATCATGCTGCCTCTGCCGCGTCCATCCAGCGAAGTGTACGGCGAGACGGAAGATACCATCTTTGCCGGCCCAATCAAAATCGCCGGTGCTGCAGGAGACCAGCAGGCGGCTCTGTTTGGCCAGACCTGCTTTGGGGCAGGCGAGGCGAAGAACACTTACGGCACAGGATGTTTTCTGCTGCTGAACACAGGCGAGAAACCGGTTTATTCCAAGAACGGACTGCTGACTACCATCGCATGGGGCCTGGACGGCAAGGTGAACTACGCCCTGGAAGGTTCCGTATTCGTATGCGGTGCTGCCATTCAGTGGCTGCGGGATGAACTGGATATCTTAGAACACGCTGCGGACTCCGAAGCGATGGCGACGGCTGTAGAAGATGCCAACGGCGTTTACGTAGTGCCTGCCTTCGTAGGCCTCGGCGCACCGTACTGGGATCCGTACGCGAGAGGATCCATCCACGGTCTGACCCGTGGGGCCAACAAGAACCATCTGGTCCGTGCGACACTGGAATCGCTGGCATACCAGTGCAACGACCTGCTGAAGGCCATGGCTTCTGACCTGGGAAGCGAGCTGTCCTGTCTGAAGGTGGATGGCGGTGCGTGCGCCAATAACTTCCTGATGCAGTTCCAGTCTGACATCTTAGGCAAAGACGTATTGCGTCCGGTATGTATCGAGACGACATCGCTAGGGGCAGCCTATCTGGCAGGTCTGGCGACGGGGTACTGGGATGGCTTGGAAGATGTCAGAGAAAACTGGCAGATTGACAGAACCTTCCGTGCCGAAATGGCTGAAGAGAAACGAACAGAACTTTTGGCAGGCTGGGACAAAGCCGTAGAAAGAACCCTGGGCTGGGCAAAAGAGTAACAGAATTGTGAGGTTCTTCCGCGAAGGTTCTGCAAAATAAAGAAATTAAAGACTTTTCACCGAAAACCCAGGAATCGTTTTCTGTAAAAATAGAGAAATATATAAAAATCACCGAATTTTACGCTTCAAAGCGGCGTTAAATTCGGTGATTTTTTGTTTATTGACTTGATTTTATCTATATTATCCTGTGTATTTTCGGTGAAATCTTCAAGTCACGGTAGTTTTACCGAAAACAATACAAATCTACAGTGTGACTTTCAGTGAAACACATGGATTTGTGCCTTTTTGCCGAAAAATCGTGGAAGATAAAATGAAACAACGAAGTTTATTCTTTGTCATTTGCCAGCCCGGCTTTGTCGATGAGGAACATTGCAAGTCCCATGAACAGGCCAACGATGGTAGCCAGGCACATACCTTTTAATTCTACCTCACCAATCTGGATGGCTGCCCCGGAAAGACCGGTTACGAAGACTACGGCTGTCATTGCCAAATTACGAGGCTTGGAGTAGTCTACCTGCTTGTCTACTAACAGTCTGATACCGGAAGCGGCAATCATGCCGTAAAGCAGGAAACTGATACCGCCCATAACCGGGCCAGGAATGGTGTTAATCAGTGCACTTACCTGACCGAAGAATGCCAGGATGATGGAGAATACAGCTGCGCCACCGATTACCCAGACACTGTATACTTTGGTTACCGCCATAACCCCGATATTTTCACCATATGTAGTCGTTGGAACGGAACCACACAGACCGGAAAGCATGGTAGAGAAGCCGTCTGCAAAGATACTTCTGTGCAGGCCTGGATCCTGTAATAAGTCCTTTCCTACAACCTGACTGGTCACGATCTGATGGCTGATGTGTTCGGACAGCACCGTCAGTACAGCTGGAAGGATGATGATGATGGCTGTAATGTCAAATTTCGGGAAGGTAAAGGCAGGTAGTGCGAACACCTTTGCTTCCAGCACAGGATCAAAGTCTATCAAGCCGCATGCCGCAGACAATATATAGCCGCCTACGATGGCAATCAGGATCGCGATGGCTGCAGCAAAGCCCTTGAAAACCACCTGTCCCAGCACAGCCAGCCCCAGCGTGAATACAAAAATCAACACGCATTTTGGGTCGATGGTCTCGCCTACGATGCCACCGGTACTTGCGGCGTTTCCAGCCAGTTCCAAACCGATGAGGGCAACAATTGGACCCATAGCTGCCGGAGGCAGAACCGCATCGATCCAGTTTACGCCAGCAAATTTGATAACGAATGCACTGAGTGCAAAGACCGCTCCTGCAATGACGAATCCGCCCAAGGCGTATTCAAATCCCAGCGTGCTGATAACGATGCCTGCCGGAGCCAGGAAGGCAAAGCTGGAGCCCAAATAGGCTGGTGCTTTTCCCTTTGTGATGAAAATGAACGAGAGGGTTCCGACTCCGTTCATTAACAGCACGATGGAGGCATCAATTCCAAATAATAATGGAACCAAAACGGATGCGCTGAACATTGCAAAGGTATGCTGGATACTGAGCGGAATCCATTGGCCCAGAGGCGGCTTAACCTGAATCCCGATGATTTTCTTTTCATTTTCCATGTGGGGTACGTTCCTTTCTACGTTAATATGCAGTTTATTTTTCTAGCATTATACTAATCTTCATACAAAAAAGCAATATAGTTGTACATGTCTTCCAGGTCGATTTCACAGGGCTCTTCCAATACGCGGATGGAGACCTTCTGGTCGAAACCGTAAATTTCCGGGAATGTGTCTTTGTCCTCGAGACGATATACAAACAGTTTCTTCTTGTCCGGGTCGATCATCCAGTATTCTCTTACCCCTGCGTTCAGATACTTGTTCAGCTTGATGATCATATCCTTCTTTCTGGTAGAAGGAGACAGCACTTCCAGTACGAAATCAGGAGCGCCGTAAACGCAGCGGTTGATAACCTTGCTTCTGTCACAGACGATGAGCACGTCAGGCTGAACACGGGTTTTGTCGTCTCTGTCCAGTTCTACGTCGACAGGAGAGATGACCGGCATGCAGCTTCCGCCTTTCCCTGTAATGTGGTGAAATAGTTTTGCGTACATGTAACCGGCGATATTCTGGTGCGCGATGGTTGGTGCAGACATATAGTAAATGACGCCGTCAATCAGCTCCGTGCGTACGTCTTCCGGAAGCCTGTCACAGTCTTCAATGGTGTACTCACCCTGTCTTTTGGTCAGGTAAGGCGCGACAGATTCGTGGACGGTGCTGGAAAAGGTTTCTCTGTGGTCCAGAAGAACCTGCTCCAGGGCCAGCAATGTGGTATAACGGGGAGACGTGGTCTCGCCGCTGAAAATCTTCTGCACGGTACCCAGTGGAACGCCTGACAGGTCTGCGATTTTGGCATTGGAATATCCCAGTTCCTGTTTTCTCTGTTTCATCTTTTCGATATTCATGACAACAGCCCCTTTCTAAAATGTTTCTTTAGGGGATTATACCATATTTCGCTCTGAAATACAACCGAATTACAACCCTTTCGTGCATAAACGGTTGTAATTCGGTGCTGACTATATCCTTTTTCGGTGTATGCTTACGAGATCCCGCAGCACCGATGCGGCGGCAGGCGTCGTGCCGGAAGCACCACCCATAATGACCAGTTCTCCCAGGGTATCGCTGACGTAACGGACGGCCTTATTTTTTCCGCCGACCGGATAAAGCAGATTGCCTTCCGGAATCTGTTCCGGCTTTACGGTCAGTTTCAGCTTCCCGGATGCGTCAAAGGCAGCACGGCCAACCAGCTTGTATCTACAGCCGTTTTCTGTGGCCCGTTGTATGTCTGCCGCTGTCAGCCTGCAAATCCCTTCTACTTGTACATCATCCAGCGTCACACGTTCATCCATCAGAACCTTTGTCAGTATCAAAAGCTTGCCGGCTGTATCCCAGCCTTCCACATCCAGTGTTGGATCGGCTTCAGCGATGCCGTCCTGCTGCGCTTTTGCCAAGGCATCCGCATATTCGCAGCCGGATGCTTCCATTTCATCCAGAATAAAATTGGTCGTGCCGTTAAGGATGCCTTCGATGGATAAAATGCTGCTGCCGGCCATGTCAAAGATGCCCGCGTTGATGGACGGCAGGGCCCCTCCTGTGGTGCAGCCCATCGCCAGCTTCACACCTTTTGTCTCTGCCAGATCCTGCAGCTCCCGGTAACCGTGGATGATGAGACCTTTGTCTGCTGTGACCACGTGCTTGCCTGCAGACAGAAAAGCACGTGCGTAGTCCAGTCCAGGCTGGCCGTTATCCTTGTTGGTCGGTGTCAGAATCACCGCCGCATCCAGTTCCGGATCTGCCAGTGCGACCCGGGCATCATCATGACGCCCGATAATATATTTTACATTTATATATAGGTTTTCCTTTGCCAGGAGGTTTTGCTGGCGTTCTAAAAGTTCTAATAACGCCTTGCCAACGCCTCCGCATCCAATGATAGCGATGTTCATGATTTATCTCCTTTGCGCCTTTTTATCATACAACAAAACCCTGAATTTTTCACGAAAATAACACAAAAAATCTTCATATAGCTGTTGACTTTGTGCCCCTGTAGGTGTACATTATATATAGTGATTAGCACTCGAAGTGAG
This sequence comes from Bacillota bacterium, assembly GCA_017522185.1. Classification (GTDB taxonomy): domain Bacteria; phylum Bacillota; class Clostridia; order Peptostreptococcales; family Anaerovoracaceae; genus Senimuribacter. The sequence continues at coordinate 110,485 of JAFWZZ010000005.1, forward strand.
TGAGTGCTAACAAACGAAGAAGGGAGGGAAAACATGGAATTAACAGAACGTAAATTAAGAATCCTGCAAGCTATCATCAGCGACTATGTCAGATCCGCAGAACCTGTTGGTTCAAGAACCCTTTCCAAACGCTTTGATCTGGGGATCAGCCCGGCGACCATCCGTAACGAGATGAGTGACCTGGAGGAGATGGGTTACTTGACACATCCTCATACTTCCGCCGGCAGAGTTCCATCGGACAAAGCCTACAGATTATATGTAAACGATTTGATGGAGAAGCATGAACTTTCCATTGCGGAGAAGAACCTCATCGCAGAGAGACTTCGCGGACACGTCAATGAGTTCGAGGATACCATCAAGCATGCGGCGAAACTGCTTTCTGAAATCACCAACCTGACGTCCTTCGCCATGACACCGACAAAGAACGAAGAAACCCTGCGTTTCATCAATCTGCTGCCGGTAGACGATCGGACGGTGGTGCTGATGATCGTTTCCGAAAGCGGCAAGATTTCCAACACGGCCCTGAAACTGAGGGTGCCATATACGGAAGAAGGCCTGCAGCTTCTGGCGAAGAACATGACATACAAGTTCAACGGCAAGCGTATGACGGACGTATTGAAGGAAAATATCATTTCCCACTTTGAGTCTGATATCGCTGCTATGAGTATGCTGGAAGAGAACATCATGCCGAGCTTCATGAAGACCCTGGAAGACATGCTCAACGTCAACCTTTATATGGATGGCCTGACTAACATCTTCGACATTCCGGAGTATAACGACCTGACCAAGGCGAAGAACTTCCTGTCCCTGCTGGACAAAAAGGAAGACTTTACAAAGAAGCTTCTGGAAAGAGAAGACGGCATCATCGTAACCATCGGTGATGAGAATGCCGACGACATGATGCATGATTGTTCCATGATTACGGCAACCTATCATGTAGACGGCAAGATGGTCGGTAAAATCGGGGTAATCGGACCGACAAGAATGAAATATGACGAAATCACTTCCATCATCGAGTATCTGACAGACAACCTGAACGATACTTTCCGACTGGAAGCAAGTATAAACGAAGAAGAGTAAGGAGATTATGATGACTGAGGCGTTCAAAGAAGAACTGAAACAGGAAGAAGCAGCCTGCGAAGAAACTGTTGAAACAGCAGAAGAAACCGCGGCAGAAGAATCCGAAAACAAAGAAGCAGAAGCAGATCAGGCAGACGCAGAAGGGGAGCCTGAAGCACCTGCAGAAGATCCGGAAGAAGAAGCCTGGAGTATGAAATACATGAGACTGATGGCAGACTTCCAGAATCATAAGAAGAGAACAGAGAAAGAAAAGAGTGATATCTACGCATACGCAAACGAAAAACTGGTAACAGAATTACTTGCAGTGTTAGATAACTTCGAAAGAGCTTTAGCCCACGAATGTGCAGACGAAAGCTACGTAGAAGGTATGAATATGATTTTCAAACAGCTCGCTGGGGTGCTGGAAAAAGCAGGGCTGGAAGAAATAAAGGCGTTGGGAGAGGATTTCGATCCTAATTATCACAACGCAGTCATGATGGAGGACAACGATGCTTACGAAAGCGGCAAAGTGACCAACGTCATGCAGAAGGGGTATATGCTAAATAAAAAGGTAATTCGCCCATCTATGGTCATGGTAAACAACTAGCTTGTAGCTTGTCTTTTTTCCGCATTGCTGCGGATTGACGCACTGATACTCGAGTTACGTACTACATGTACGCGCCTCTCACATCAGCTTTCAATCCTGTGCACTGCGAAAAAAATCCTGCGCTAGAGGGAACGAACAGAATTACCGAATTGAAAAAGTTAAGATTTTAGGAGGAAATAAAAAATGGCAAAAGTAATTGGTATTGACTTAGGTACAACAAACAGCTGCGTAGCAGTATTAGAAGGTGGCGACCCAGTCGTTATCGCAAACGCAGAAGGTAATAGAACAACTCCATCCGTAGTTGGCTTCACAAAGGGTGGCGAAAGATTAGTTGGTGAAACTGCAAAGAGACAGGCAGTAACTAACCCAGAAAGAACAATCGCTTCCATCAAGAGACACATGGGTGAAGACTACAAGGTAGCAATCGACGGTAAGGACTACACACCACAGGACATCTCCGCTATGGTATTAGCAAAGCTGAAGGCTGACGCTGAAAGCTACTTAGGCGAAAAGGTAACAGAAGCAGTTATCACAGTTCCAGCTTACTTCTCCGACGCACAGAAGCAGGCAACAAAGGACGCTGGTAAGATCGCTGGTCTGGAAGTGAAGAGAATCATCAACGAACCTACAGCTGCATCCCTGGCTTATGGTTTAGACAAAGAAGAAGGTTCCCACAAGATCTTAGTATATGACTTAGGTGGTGGTACATTCGACGTATCCATCTTAGAATTAGGCGATGGCGTATTTGAAGTATTAGCTACAAATGGTGACACACACTTAGGTGGTGACGACTTTGACAACGCTGTACTGAACTTCTTAGCAGATACATTCGCAAAGGAAAACGGTGTTGACCTGAGAGCTGACAAGATGGCTCTGCAGAGACTGAAGGAAGCTGCAGAAAAGGCAAAGAAGGAACTGTCTTCCGCTCAGACTACAAACATCAACCTGCCATTCATCACAGTAACTGCTGACGGTCCTCTGCACATGAACATCGACCTGTCCAGAGCAAAGTTCGACCAGTTAACTGCAAACTTAGTAGAAAAATCCATCATTCCTATGCAGAAGGCTATGCAGGATGCCGGCGTAACAAACAGCGACTTAGCAAAGGTTATCCTGGTTGGTGGTTCCACAAGAATCCCAGCAGTTCAGGAAGCTGTTAAGAGAGTAACTGGTAAGGAACCGTTCAAGGGCATCAACCCAGACGAATGCGTAGCAGTAGGTGCTGCTATCCAGGCTGGTGTATTAACCGGTGAAGTAAACGACGTATTACTGTTAGACGTAACTCCACTGTCCCTGTCCATCGAAACACTGGGCGGCGTAGCTACAAAGTTAATCGAAAGAAATACAACAATCCCTACAAAGAAGTCTCAGATCTTCTCCACAGCTGCTGACAACCAGACTGCTGTAGACATTCACGTAATGCAGGGTGAAAGAGAAATGGCTGCAGGCAATATCACATTAGGCAGATTCCAGTTAACCGGTATCGCTCCAGCACCTCGTGGTATTCCTCAGATCGAAGTTACATTCGACATCGATGCAAACGGTATCGTAAACGTATCCGCTAAGGACTTAGGTACTGGCAAGATGCAGAACATCACAATCACTTCTTCCACAAACCTGTCTGAAGAAGAAATCAACCAGAAGGTTAAGGAAGCAGAAGCTTACGCTGAAGAAGACAAGAAGAGAAAAGAAGAAGTAGAAAACAGAAATAAGGCTGAAAACTTAGTATACGAAACTGAAAAGGCGTTAAAGGAATTAGAAGGCAAAGTTTCCGAAGAAGAAAAGGCTGAAGTAGAAGCTGCGAAGGAAGCACTGCAGTCCGCTCTGAACGCAAACAACCCAGAAGACATCAAGGCTAAGATGGATGCGTTAACTGAAAAGTTCCACGCATTATCCACAAAACTGTACGAACAGGCTGCAGCAGCACAGCAGGCAGCAGGCGGTGCAGGCTTTGATCCAAACATGGCTGGCGGCTTCAATCCTAACATGGGTGGTGCTGGTTTCAACCCTGGCGCAGGCGCAGGTCCAGCTGGCGATAACGTTGTAGACGCTGACTACGAAGTAGTAGACAACGACTAATGCTTGTTAATTTCGCCCACAGCGTTGTTGATTTTGATGCCTCGCTTCTCACGTACCCCGTGTACGCTCCGAGGCTCTGCATCTTCATCGCCTAGCTGTGAACGAAATTCCCGGCGCATTAGATTCATGTAAATTTTACTTGCCTGCGGCTCTCTCGAGTCGCGGGCAAATTTAGATTTTTAGGAAGGTCAGAAGAATGGCAGATAAAAGAGATTATTACGAAGTCCTTGGCCTGCAGAAGGGCGCAAGCGACGATGAAATAAAGAAAGCCTTCCGAAAGATGGCCATGAAGTACCATCCGGACAGAAATCCAGGAGACAAGGAAGCGGAAGAAAAGTTCAAGGAAGTAAACGAAGCTTACGGCATCCTGTCTGACCCGGACAAGAAGAACAAATATGATAGATTCGGTCATGCAGGCGTGGATCCAAATGCAGGCTTTGGCGGCTTTGGTGGCGGCGGTGCAGGCTTTGATGACATCTTTGATATCTTCGGTAACATGTTCGGCGGCGGCTTTGGTGGCGGCGGCTTCGGCGGTGGCAACGCAAGACGCAGAAATGCACCGATGAAGGGCCGTGACCTGCAGAAGGCGATCACCATCACCTTCGAAGAGGCAGCTTTCGGAACCAAGAAGGAAATCAGCGTAACAAAATACGTGAAATGTTCTACATGTAACGGTGACGGCACCAAGCCAGGCACCGAAAAGAAGACTTGTCCGAACTGCGGCGGCAGCGGTCAGGTGCATACGGTGCAGAGAACGCCGTTCGGTCAGTTCCAGAGCACCGGCCCATGTCCGGAATGTGGTGGCAAGGGTACCATTATCGAAACACCATGTGACGACTGCGGCGGTACAGGCAAAGTCCGCAAGACTATCAAAATCAACGTGGACATTCCGGCCGGCGTAGACAACGACAGCGTGATTCCAATCCGTGGTCAGGGTGAACCTGGCGAAAACGGCGGTCCAAACGGCGATTTCTACGTGGTAATTTCCGTGAAACCGCACAAACTGTTCAAGCGTGACAGAGACGACCTGTATCTGGATATTCCAATTACATTCGGTCAGGCTGCACTAGGTGACGAAATCACTGTTCCAACTCTGGACGGCAAGGTTTCCTACAAGGTGCCTGCTGGCACACAGCCAAACACCGTATTCCGTCTCCGCGGCAAGGGTATGCCGAACGTAAGAACCGGACGCAACGGCGACCTGTACGTAAAGGTGACTCTGGAAGTTCCAACAAAGCTTTCCAGTAAGCAGAAGAAGGCGGTAGAGGCTATGGAAGATGCACTGGACGAAAAGTGTTACCAGAAGAAATCCGGCTTCACAGAAAGAGTAAAAGAACTGTTCAAATAGAAACAGAGCATAAGGCAATAACCTAAAAACAGACGGCAGAGATGTCGTCTGTTTTTCTTTACAACTATATCAACTGTTAAGTATAATAGAGAAAAGAAAGGCAGCTTTTCTTAATGAAAGAAATAAAATAAGTAGGCAAAAATATGAGGCAGACATTAATTAAGACACATCGTACGATGATAGACGCTGGAATTATAGTAGGGATTACTCTAATTTTGATTTTTCTATGGGACATCATTAATATAAAAACGCTGATACTTTTCGGTATATGGACACTCGCTATGCTTTGTGATATTTTTTTTACATGGATACCAACAAGCGTACTCTCTGAAGAGCAACGAGGTGAAATTACAAATGTTATTTTTTTCGGCGAAAACAGAAAAGAGGTTTATCTGAGTAAAGAAGACATCGTGCGGTTTGAAACGTTGTGCCAGAAAAAAACGTCGTATCATATGGAGAAAGATACTTCGCTTACTGGCATTGGCTTCAAAGTACCTCTAAAGGAAACCGTTTTTTATTTGTACCAGTCTTCCAAAAGGACAAACTGTTTTTTCTATACATGGGGAAATGACGAATCCAGACTCCGAGATATTCTTATTTTTAATGAGGAAGAGATGGATATGATTCATCACTTTATTAGGGTATATAATCAATAGAATGTATGATTTTTATTTGATTCCTCATTTAACCTTTTAAGTCAGCCTTGAAGTTGGTAGTTAGTGGCAGACGGCAGAGATGTCGTCTGTTTTGCTATTTTTGATACTTTATGCTTGAACTGCGAACAAATGTTCGATATAATATTGTCAGGCGCTACCACACATTGACGTGTGACTGGCGGTTCGCTTCTTGCGGAGAGTTTATAGCGGTTATCAGCATGGCCAGCAGAATTCCAAGGCAAAGAAATAACCGCCCTTTTGCCTGAGAACAAAGGACGGTTATTTTATAACTAACTTATTCATCAGGTGAACCGTCATCGGTAGCACCTTTCTTACCAATACAGTAGCACTTGTGCTGCAATATGTCAAACGTATATTCTTTTCCAAATCGTTCGTACTGTATCTGATTTTTAAGAAAAGCCAATTATAAATCGTGTATTCACATGTGTATAGGAATGAAAGCGGGGAAACAGTTATGATCAAAGATCGAAATGTTGATATAAAAAGAAATGCTGAAGGGAAGAGAATTGTAGTTATTAATGATATTTGCTTTAAGGGCAAACGTAAAATTAATTGGGAAGATGTAAAACGATATTTGATAGGATATGTGGGCGACCATTATCAAATTACAGAGACCGCAGATATTATCTATCTCGGTAATGAATTGCCTGAAGAATATACGGAGTCCGAAAGCCGAAAAGCACTTATGGGGGCAACTGCTAAGGCTAAAGCAAATGCCGCAACAGCAATTCCGGAACTGATACAGATTGCTATAAATCCAAAGTATGAGGAAAACACAAAATCTAAACATGATAAAAGGGCGGCTAAGGGCTGGTATAGATATGATGTTAAGTTCGCACTGCCAGTATATGAAGGGGAGACTCTTGTAAGATACAACATATTCAATGCAAGACTATTAGTAAACCATGCGGAAAATGGAAAGAAATACTTGTACGATATTTTGGCAATAAAAAAAGAAACGAGCAAGCCACAACAAGATGTGTGGTGAAAACCCATTTCTCAACAATATACTAAAGCATAAGACTGGATTTGTCAACGAGTTTATTTTTGAAGAAAGGAGAACCGTATATGGCCCAGTACCCAAAGTCCCGTACCTACATTGCCATCGACCTGAAGTCTTTCTACGCGTCGGTGGAGTGCAGGGAGAGAAAACTGAATCCAATGACCACCAATCTGGTGGTGGCTGACGGTGAGCGGACCACCAAGACCATATGCCTGGCGGTATCTCCTTCTCTCAAGGCTCATGGTATTTCCGGCAGAGCCAGACTCTTCGAAGTCGTTCAGAAAGTCAAAGAAGCCAATGCCCTCCGCGCCAATCGTGTGCCTGGAGGGAAGTTCATAGGAACGTCCTGGGACGATGAGGAACTGAAGCGAAATCCGGACCTGGCCATCGGCTACATTACAGCGCCGCCGCGGATGGCACTGTACATGAAATACAGCACGGAGATTTACAATATCTATCTGAAGTACATCGCACCGGAGGATATTCATGTTTATTCCATCGACGAGGTGTTTATGGACGTGACAGACTATCTGGACCTGTATAAAATGACTGCCCATGAGCTGGCTATGCACATCATTCAGGATGTGCTGCAGCAGACCGGTATCACGGCCACTGCCGGTATCGGCACCAATCTGTATTTGGCCAAAATCGCCATGGACATCGTAGCAAAACATATTCCTGCCGACAAAGACGGCGTCCGTATTGCAGAACTGGATGAGATGTCTTATCGCCGTCTTCTTTGGGATCATCGTCCCCTGACAGACTTCTGGCGTGTGGGCAAAGGTTACGCCCGTAAACTGGCGAAGCACGGCCTCCATACCATGGGGGACATTGCACGCTGCTCCTTGGGCGGACCAAAAGATTTCTATAACGAAGATTTACTATACAAACTCTTTGGTATCAATGCGGAACTTCTTATCGACCATGCCTGGGGATGGGAGCCGGTTACCATGAAGGACATCAAAGGCTACAAACCTGCGGCAAAGGGCATGGGTTCCGGACAGGTTCTGCAGGATCCTTACGACGTGAAGGCAGCCAGACTGGTTGTTCACGAGATGATCGATATGATCTCTCTGGATCTGGTCTCCAAGGGTATTGTGACAGATCAGATTGTACTGACCGTTGGATATGATATTGAGAACCTGATCAATCCGGACATCCGAAAAAAATACAAAGGGGAAATCGTAACAGATTTCTATGGCAGACAGGTGCCGAAACATGCACATGGTACCGTGAACCTGCCCCATAAAACATCGTCTTCCAAGGAGCTGACCGATGCGGTACTGGAGCTTTATGACCGGATCATCAATCCGGACCTTTTGGTGCGCCGCATCAACTTTGCGATAAACCGCCTTGTGTCAGAAGAAGAGGCAGCCAAAGAAGCGGCAGAGCCGCAGCAACTGGACCTGTTTGCTGCCCTGGCACCGGAACCTGAGAAATCGGAACTAGATGAAGCGACTTTAGAGAAGGAAAAACAGCTGCAGCAGGCCATGCTGGGCATCAAATCAAAATTCGGCAAAAATGCCGTAGTGAAAGCCATGAACCTGGAAGAAGGGGCAACAGCTATGCAGAGAAACAAGCAGATTGGAGGGCATAAGGCATGACCATAGACAAAATGCAGAAAAGCCCATACGAGGACATCATCCATCTTCCTCACCATGTCTCACCGAGAAGACCGCAGATGTCTCTTCACGACCGGGCGGCCCAGTTCGCCCCTTTCGCGGCTCTGACAGGCCATGAAGAGGCGGTGAAGGAGAGTGCCCGCCTCACTGAGGAGAAGATTGAACTGGACGAAAACGAAAAGCAGCTGCTGGACCAAAAACTGCAGTATATTCGGGAGCATTTGACGGATGAAACCAAAGTAATGATTACTTACTTTGAGCCAGACTGTAAGAAAGCTGGCGGTAAATACCTTGAACATGATGGCATCGTAAAGAAAATCAAAGAATATGACAATCTCATTATCATGGAAAACGGCACGGAAATCCCAATAACAGATATTTTGAAAATAGACTTTAAGGCTGGAGACTAATCTCCGGCCTTATTTATTTGTCTTTGCTTGGGAATCTTCCAGAAAAAATTTCCAAAAACCTTCTTGACCTTGGTATGATACCAAGGTTTATACTATGTCATACAGAAGGGGTACCCGAATAGATATAACCACAGAGGTAAATAAAATGAAACTGAAACTGAGAACGAAAATTTCCTACGGCATTGGAGGTCTGGCCGATAACGCATTGTTTATGCTGATCGAAACCTTCCTGTTATTCTATTTAACCACCGTTGCGGGCATCAAGCCGGCGACTGCAGGGACAATTCTGGCGGTGGGCTGTCTTTGGGAAGCATTCTGCGGACCAATCAGCGGATTCCTGTCTGACAATATAGAGACCAAATACGGCAAGCGGAAACCATTCCTGGTGGCGGCAGCAGTGCCGACGGCCATCGTGACAACGCTGCTGTTTACCAATATCGAAATGGATGGAACCATGAAGGTTCTGTACTACGGCATGCTGACATTGCTGTTCTGGTGGTGTTTTGCGATTTTCTTTGTGCCATATGTAACCTGGGGCAGTGACCTGACAGAAGACTACAACGAAAGAACCGTGCTGCGTTCTTATGCATATGTGTTTAACCAGGTCGGCAAGTTCCTCGGTACGGTAATGCCAACGGTTCTGGTTGCAGCATTGACCGGAATCGGCCTGACGGTTGCGACTTCCTGGTCTGCGGTCGGTCTCATCGTCGGCGTATTCAGCGGCGCAGCCTTACTGATTTGTGCCCTGACCATCAAAGAAACCGACAATCCGGACTTTGTAAAGGATCCGAATGCGCCGAAGGTACTTACGCTTTCCGGACTCAAAGAAATGTTCGCAGGTTATTTCAGCATCTTCAAGCTGAAGCCAATCCGATACATCATCGGCGCCAGCCTGCTGTACTTAATCGTGAATACCATCTTCATGTCTGACATGATTTATTTCTATACGTATAACATGGGCATGTCCGCCCTGGAAATCTCTGCGATTACCTTCTTCATGACGGCCCTGGGCATTGCCTTCACACCGTTTGTTGCAAAGCTGGCAGAGCGTACGGACAAGAAGATGGCCTTCATCATCGGTCTGGTGATTGCGGGAACCGTACAGTGTATCGGTACTTTCTTCCCAATCGATGCACCTTGGTCCATCTGGGTTATGGGATTCTTCTTCACCATCGGTAATACCTGCTACTGGCAGCTGATGCCGGCCATGATTTACGACGTATGCGAAGTCGACGAGCTGGCAAGCGGCAAGAAGCGTTCCGGTGAGGTGGTATCCTTACAGGCGTTGTCCGAATCCGTTTCCGCCGCAGCAGGCGTACAGATTCTGGGCATTATCCTGCAGTTTGCAGGATTCAGCGATACGGCAGCAGTGCAGTCTGATCTGGCACTGGCCTGGATCAATAACAGCTATTCCTGGATTCCTGGTCTGCTGACACTGGTCGTAGCAGTCATCTTATGGCGCTACCCAATCAACAGAAAGAACTACCAGCGCGTGGTAGAAGGCGTTGAAAAGAGACGTCGCGGCGAAGAGGTTGACCTCAGCGAATACAGCGACATTTTCTAAAAATACATAATCCGCTAACAAAGCGGGCGTCGGCAAAGGTTCTTTTCCTACCTAACAACCTACTAACCTTTGCAGACGCCCGCTTTTTATGTTAAAATAAATAAGTTAAGAACAAAATCAAGAAACAGGAGGAAAGAACCTTGAAATATATCGCAATGAATATCGAAACATCATCCGCAGGCATCGAGGCCCTGATCACTTCCTTGATGGAAGTAGGCATTACCGACGTGGTGGTGGAAGACCCGAGAGATTTTGAAGAACTGATGGATAAGAAGCAGTCCTACGACTGGGACTACGTAGATGAAGACCTGGTTGCATCTATGAGCGACGTACCAAAGGTTACCATTTATCTGGAAGATACAGAGGAAAACCGTAGACAGATTCATAATGTGGAAGCCATCATCGAGAACCTGAAGTCTGCAGTAGCAAGCGGACTGTACGGCGAAGCGGCGGATTTCGGCACACTGGCATTGGACGTGAAATTCGACGACGATACAGAATGGAAAGACAAGTGGAAGGAGTTCTTCAAACCTGCAAGAATCTCCGACAATATCGTGGTAAAACCAACTTGGGAAACTTACGATAACAAAGACGGCTACAAGGTGATTGAAATCGATCCCGGCATGGCCTTCGGTACCGGTACCCATGAGACAACTTCTCTTTGTGTGAAGATGCTGGACAAGTATCAGAAGGAATCTGATAAGGTGCTGGACGTAGGCTGCGGCAGCGGCATCCTGTCCATCGCAGCAGCACTGCTGGGTGCAAAGGACGTTCTGGGCGTAGACATCGATCCGATTGCAGTGGAAGTCGCAGTGGAAAACCTGGAACTGAACAAGGTAAACGACGTAGCAAGAGCCCAGTACGGCGACCTGACGAAGGGCATCGACTACAAAGCCAATATCGTCGTTGCCAACCTGATGGCTGACCTGGTTATGATGCTGTCCGGCGACGTGGCAAAGCACATGGAACCGAACGGTTACTTCATTTCTTCCGGTATCCTGGTGGAAAAAGAAGAAGTGGTTGCAAATCACCTGAGAGAACAGGGCTTTGAGATTGTAGAAATCAAAGAAGACGGCCTGTGGTGTGCCATCGTGGCAACCATCTAAGTGAAAAAAGGGGAGGATGACAGATTTGGCAAAAAGACATAGCAGAAATAAATATGACGTGGTATTCGCGTTGTTTTCCCTGGTGCTGGGCATGCTCATGGGATGGCTGGCCTATGATCTGGGCGGCAGCGGCGTCGTTGGCGCCATCATCGCAAACAGCGGCCTTTGGATTTTCGTATCTGCCCTGCTGGCATACTATTCACAAAGCGGACTCGGTGCAGCACTCAACGCATTCCTGTATTTCGCAGGGGTGGTGCTGGCTTACTATACTCATTTCGCACTGGCAGGCGGCGACATCGCCCTGGGCACCTTCATCAGACCGCTGATTTTCGCGGCCATCGGTGCGTTGCTCGGTTTTATAACCTGGCATGCCGGCGCGAAAGAATGGCTGGGCGCAATCTGTGCGGCAGTACCGGTTTCCCTGCTTATCGCAGAGGGCTATCCGATTTACCACAGCCGTTCCATGTCACTGGCATTCGATATAATCTGTGCCATCGTGCTTTACATCTTATTATGCAATGGCAAGGTGCAGCGCCTGATGGCACTGCCGTTTATCATCATTTTTGTAGTCGCACTGGTGTACTTTGATGCCTTTGCGAGAATCTTTGGAGGATGGATCTAAATGAGACTCTTTACAGACGCAGCCAACATCGGCGACAAATACATCAAAATCACGGACAAAGGCGACATCAAACACATGATCAAGGTCATGCGTCTTGCAGAAGGCGACAGCGTAGACGTCTCCGACTCCATGGAGTGGGAATACAGTACGGAAATCGTCAGCATCGATGCCGACGAAGTGCTTCTGGCCATCGTGGACAAGCAGAAGTTTGCCAGAGAGCCTGAGGTAAGGGTAACCCTGTTTCAGGGCGTGCCGAAGGCCGGCAAGATGGAAACCATCATCCAGAAATGCGTGGAGTTGGGGGTATACGCCATCGTTCCGGTGTTTATGGAAAGAACCGTCGTGGTAGAAAAAGGCAACTTCGGAAAGAAGCTGGACCGCTGGCAGAAAATCAGCGACGAGGCTGTCAAGCAGTGCAAGCGCGGCGTAATCCCGCAGATCGAAGAACAGAGAAGTTTCAAAGAAATGCTGCCGGCACTGGCAGACTTTGATCTGATTCTGTTCCCATATGAGAATGAAACCGGATACTCCATCAAAGACTGTCTCCGCAGTATCCCGGCAGACAAAAAGCCGGAAACCGTGGCTATCGTCATCGGACCGGAAGGTGGTTTCTCCGACAAGGAAGCAGAACTGATGGACGAGGCAGGTGCAGCCCGCGTGACACTGGGCAAGACCATCCTGCGTACAGAAACTGCAGGCATGGCGGCACTGGCCATGACCATGTATGAATTGGAATTATAGAGGTTAAAAATATGAAAATAGCATTTCACACACTAGGCTGCAAGGTCAACCAGTACGAGACCGAGGCCATGAAAGAGCAGTTCACCGCTGCCGGCCACGAAATCGTCGGAGAAGAAGACTTTGCCGATGCCTATGTGATCAATACCTGTACGGTGACCCATATGGCCGACCGTAAATCCAGGCAGTATATCAGGAAGATGAAGCGTGTGAATCCGGAATCCATCGTGGCAGTCACAGGCTGCTATGCCCAGGTGAGTCCGGAAGAAGTACGCAAAGTAGAAGGCGTCAACGTGGTGGCAGGAACCGGTGAGAAGCAGAATCTGCTCCGCTACATCGAGGAGTTCTACGAAGAACGCCAGCCTCAGTGCCACATCAAGGCCTATGAGGACCTGACAGAGTACATCTCCGACGGCATCATCACCTCCATGGAGACCCGTACCCGTGCCTACATCAAAATCCAGGAGGGTTGTAACCGATTCTGCTCTTACTGCATTATTCCTTATGCGAGGGGGAAGGTAAGAAGCCGCAACCTGGATGAAATCATCGAGGAGGCAAAGGGTCTCATCGAGAACGGGTTCAAAGAAATCATCCTGTCCGGTATCAACACGGCACTCTACGGCGAGGACCTGGGCTACGGCGGGATCGAGCCGCTGATCCGGAAACTGGACGCCCTGGAAGGCGACTTCCGTATCCGCCTCAGTTCCCTGGAACCGACGGTAATCAATGCGGAGTACGTCAAGGGTCTGTTGCAGTACAAGAAGCTTTGTCCACACCTGCATCTATCCATTCAGAGTGGTGCTGACAACGTGCTGAAACTGATGAACCGGAAGTACGATAGACAGGAATACCTGGACATCGTCAAAGTCCTGAAGGAACACGATCCGCTGTACGGCATCACTACCGACATCATCTCCGGATTCCCGGGAGAAACGGAGGAAGACTTTGCGGACAGCCTGGACATCATCGACAGAGTGGGATTCTGCAAGGTCCACGCTTTCAAATATTCCGTGCGAAAAGGCACGCCGGCTGAAAAGATGAAGCAGGTGCCTGGAGACATCAAAAACGCCAGAGCGCAGAAACTGAACGAAAAGGCAGAAGAAGATGCACTGCGCTTCTTTGATCTGTGCAGGGGCGCAGTGAGAAGAGTTTTGTTTGAGGAGACGGCAGGAGACGGTTATGTTACCGGCTACACCGACAACTACATCAAAACCTACGTCCCAGGGGACGAAAGTATGTTAAACCGGTTTTACGATGTAAAACTTACAGATAGGTTTAAAGATGGAATGAAAGGAGAAATTGCAAATGGCTGATTGTATTTTTTGTATGATCGGAAATCATGATATTCCATCCAACGTTGCTTACGAAGATGATCAGATCATCGCATTCCATGACTTGGAACCACAGGCACCGGTTCACGTGCTGGTGATTCCAAAGAAGCACATCACAGGTCTTGACGATGTGAAGGAAGAAGATAAGGAACTGATGGGTCATATCATGTTCAAGATTCACGAAATCGCTGCAGATCTGGGACTGGAAAACGGTTACAGAGTAGTCAGCAACAACGGCGAAGATGCCTTCCAGACAGTGAAGCATCTCCACTTCCATATTCTCGGAAAGAGAAAGATGACCTGGCCACCAGGCTAAAGGTCAGACAGGCAGTTTGTTAAGGCAGGCTGCCTTTTTTCTTTTTTAAAAAATATTTGAATTTTCCGAAATTTTCTCTTGACATTCCTGAAAGAAGTGCTATACTTTAGCCAAGAAAAGCGATGAAGTGATTCTTAGAGACACAAATAAACGAGAGGATGAGTTCTCGGAAAGAAAGAGGTGAGACCACCAGAAGTGTTTAGCCAAGTACAGAAGAGAGTACCGGCTGCGAAGTAGAACTGATATTTATAAAGTGAAAGCTTAGACGAGAAGCTAAGACGGAAGCTTTATCCAGGGAAGAAATATCGGTCAGGAGCAGGCGGTACTTTATTTTTTGTTGCTAAACTTTTTTGCGTTTTTGGCAAAAAATGTCCTTGCCTTATTTTTGCAAAAATAGTATAATAGCTCTGTTATAGGCTTAAGACTGTTCACTGCTATAGATTCAAGTTGGTCAGGAGGTGAATTGGAATATGGCACAGGTAATTGTTAGAGAAAACGAATCCTTAGAAAGCGCTCTGAAGAGATTCAAGAGATCTTGCGCAAGAGATGGCGTAATGAGCGAACTGAGAAAGAGAGAACATTACGAAAAACCAAGCGTAAAGAGAAAAAAGAAGTCTGAAGCTGCTAGAAAAAAGGCTAAGAAGTACTAAGTCATTTAGGATCGAGGTGAGTGAATAAATGGCACTAAAAGAACAATTAATGGCTGATTTCAAAGAAGCGATGAAAGCTAGAGATGAAATCGCTAAGAATACAATCAATCTGGCGCGTGCGGCAATCAAGCAGTACGAGGTAGATAATAGAGAAGAACTAGACGATGCAGGCATTATTGCAATTTTATCCAAGCAGGTAAAAATGCGTAAGGATGCCCTCGCTGATTTTGAAAAAGCTGGAAGAACAGATCTTGCGGACGCGTATAACAAAGAAATTGAAATTTTAACAAAGTACTTACCGGAACAGTTATCTAAAGAAAAACTGCAGGTAATCGTTCAGGAAACTGCAGCTGCACTTGGTATCGAAGGCGGCAAGCAGAATATGGGTAAACTGATGGGACCAGTGATGGGTAAGGTCAAAGGCCTTGCAGACGGCAACCTGGTAAAGGAAGTCGTTCTCGAATTCCTGGGATAATTTCAATATGAAGACGGACAACCTGATGGAAACATCAGGTTGTTTTTATGTTTTTGCATCTGCATACACGAACGCCCTCCGGCATATACATCTACCATGAAAATCTTAAACGAAATGACTTTTGACTTTGATATCACCGGCCCGAAGATCATTGCATCGGCCAAAGCGGCAGTCATCGACAATATCACGAAGATTATTTTGATCGGCGACGATGGGGTAACCGTGGACACGGGGAAGTTCTTTGTGACCGTCAAAGGACGTAATTTTATCATCAGCGAAATCTGGGAAGGCAGGTTGGAACTTGAGGGGAACATCGAGGGAATCGAATTTTATCAGGCACCGGGTACGGATCCGCATTGACGGTTACCGGCCGGAACGGCTGCTGAGCAGGGCACTGGAGAAGGGCCTTGCCTGCCGCAACGTCATCTGTCACGATGAGACGGAAATCTACTGCACCCTCAGCATGACAGACTATAGAAAACTGAAGAAACTGGCCGGACACGGATACCGCCTGACCATCATCAAAGAAGGCGGCACCCGTCCGGGACTGAGAAGCTTACGAATGAACAAACTGATGCTTTGCGGCATGATGTTGTTCATTCTTTTTTATCTGCTGCAATTCTGCTTTATCAGGGAAATCAGCGTCCTGGGCTGCGAGACCATACCGGAAGATGAACTGCGGACCATCCTGAGAGAAGAAGGCCTCTACGAGGGCTGCCCGAAGACCTTTGACTGTGAGAGGATCGAGAAGCGCATCTTTGATGCCTATGAGCAGGTTGTATGGACACGGGTAGCGTACCAGGGAAGTTTTGTGCAGGTGGAGGTCGCGGAAGGAAAGCTGCAGCAACAAAAGGTCCTGAACCGGGAGAAGCCTTGCCATCTGGTTGCGGAACAGGACTGCTATATCGAGACCGTGCGGACATTCAAGGGCCGTGCGAAGGTGGAAAAAGGTGATTTTGTACGAAAAGGGGGCATACTGATATCGGGGAAGGTGCCTATCGAACATCCGACTTATCCGGTAGACGAGGAGACACCGAAGCACCACTATGTCCATGCCGAGGGAGAGGTAACGGCCCGTGTGCCGTACTATTATTCCATCTACGTGGAGCACTCTGCGACGGAGGCCCGGCAAAAGGCAGAAATCCGCAAATGGATGAAGAAAAATATCCCTGAAAACGCTGAAATTTTAAATAAAGACTTTCATTTTGAGGCGAAAAAAAATATAATAAAACTATATGGAATGATAGAAACCCGGCAACCAGTCGGGATAGAAAAGGAGATCAGTATTGACAAACGACAAAGCACAGGAAATGAGAAAAATGCAGATTGAGGAGGACGTGGACCGCATCGAACTGTTCGGTATCATGGACAGCCACCTCAACCTGATTGAGGAGCATACAGGCGTGGAAATTTTCCAGAGAGACGACGGCCTGCTGCTTCGCGGTGAGAAACAGGATCTGGCAGAAGGCATCCTCCAGGAGCTGATGGAAGTGCTCCGTATCGGAGAAAAACTGGATACCCAGAAGGTCAACTACATCATCAGCCTGAAGGAACAGGGCCTCTCTTACAAAGAGAATAACGTCAGCCGTGACATCATCTGTTTCACATGCAAAGGCAAGCCGCTGAAGCCAAAGACCATCGGTCAGAAGGCTTACGTCAACGCCATCCGCAAGAAGGACATCGTCTTCGGCATCGGGCCTGCCGGCACCGGCAAAACCTATATCGCCGTAGCCATGGCCATCAACGCATTTAAGAACAAAGAAGTGCAGAAAATCATCCTGGCAAGACCTGCCGTGGAAGCGGGAGAACGACTGGGCTTTCTGCCCGGCGACCTGCAGGAAAAGGTGGATCCGTACTTGAGACCGCTGTATGATGCGCTTTATGATATTCTGGGAAGAGACAATGCCCTGCGTCTGAGAGAAAAAGAAGTCATCGAAGTGGTGCCTCTGGCATATATGAGAGGCCGTACTTTAGACAATTCCTTTATCATCCTGGACGAGGCACAGAATACAACCAGAGAACAGATGAAGATGTTCCTGACACGTATGGGCTTCGGCTCCAAGGTGGTCATCACCGGGGACGTGACCCAGGTGGACCTGCCGAGAGGCAAGAAGAGCGGACTCATCGAGGCGGAACGCGTTCTGAAACACGTGAAGGACATCGACTTCTGCTACCTGAAAGACGTGGACGTTGTGAGACATGAACTTGTGAAACAGATTATCAACGCCTACGACGAATACTACAGACACCATCCACAGGAGATGGAAGAATAGGAGGCCGGAGAGTAAGACTTATGTATATCTATTTTGAAGAGGGCCAGCAGGTCACAGAAGAGATTCTAAATACCATGGAAGCAGCAGCCAAGTACTGCCTCAAGCTGGAAGGCATCGACGAGGAGAGAACAGAAATCAGCGTGACCTTTGTGGAAGCGGAGGAAATCAGGGAACTGAACAGAGACTACCGTGATAATGATAAGGTTACGGACGTGTTGTCTTTCCCACAGTTCGATGATCTCAATGATATTCCGGACTTCGGTGAAATCTGTCTGGGCGACGTGGTAATCTGCAAAGACAGGGCAGAAGAACAGGCGGAAGAATTCGGCCACAGTTTTGAGAGAGAAATCATCTATCTCTTCACCCACAGCATCCTCCATCTGCTCGGCTACGACCATATGGAAGAAGACGAAAAGAAGGAAATGCGGGCAAGAGAAGAAGAAGTCATGACCCACTTAGGCATTGGCAGATAGAAAGGATTCGAACAAATGATGAAATCAGGATTTATCGGCATTATCGGCCGACCAAACGTGGGAAAGTCCACGTTGTTAAACAGCATTCTTGGCGAAAAAATCGCTATTACGACGGACAAGCCCCAGACGACCAGAAACAGCATCCGTGGCATCTATACCCGTTTTGATGAAGACGGAGGCGGTACCCAGATGGTGTTCATCGACACACCTGGCATCCACAAGGCCAGAAACAAGCTGGGCGCAGCCATGACGGATATGGCCATCAACACATTCAAGGAAACAGACGTGGTGCTGTTCCTGGTTGACGGCAGTATCAAGAAGGGTCCCGGCGACAAGTACATTCTGGACATGATCAAAGACCTGGATACACCAAAGATCCTGGTAATCAACAAGATTGACACCATGACACCGGAAGAATACAAGGAAATCTTTGATGAATACGAGGAAATGAACGTCTTCGACGGCATTTTCGGAACATCTGCATTAGAGGGCATCAACGTTGGCGACCTGCTGGACAAGATCGAGTCTTACCTGGAGGAAGGTCCGATGTTCTTCCCGGAAGACATGGTAACCGACCATCCGGAACGCTTCATCGTCAGCGAAATCATCCGTGAAAAGGTGCTCAACTACCTGCAGGATGAAGTGCCTCACGGTGTTGCCATCGAAATCGAAAGCTACAAAGAAGAACCCAACATTACCCGCATCGGCGCGGTGATTTACTGCGAAAGAAAGTCCCACAAAGGCATCATCATCGGAAAACAGGGCAAGAAGCTGAAGGGCATCGGTAAGAGTGCCCGCCTGGAAATCGAGGCGCTGCTGGGTACAAAGGTCTTCCTGGAGCTTTGGGTAAAAATCAAAGAAAACTGGAGAGACAGCGACTTCGCACTGTCTAACTTCGGATACAAGGAATAGTTTATGCACATCAACTCAGAAGGAATTGTTTTCAGACAGGTGAAGATCGGCGGCGGCCGGAAGATGCTCCACCTGTTTACAAAGAAATACGGGAAAATCAGTGCAGGCAGCAGCATCACGGAGAAAGCCAGAACCAAGTCAGCTATGGCGACCCAGCTCTTTACCTACAGCAACTACGAGATTTTTAAGAGCAAGGATTACTACAACATCAACAGCGGCGAGGTAAAGAAAAGCTACTATAAAATCGCCGAAGATGTGGACAAGTACATGCAGGCTTCATTCGTGCTGGAACTGACGGAAAAGATGCTTCCTGAAGAGGTGCCGCAGCCCCGGCTTTTCAACCTTCTGGTGGATTTCTTCGCCGCCATGGAGAAACGGGAAAAGAAGCATGAGACCCTGGTGCTGGCCTACGAGACAAAGGCTTTGTCACTGATGGGATCCTTCCCACAGCTGGACCAGTGCAGCTGCTGCGGAACCCGGGAAAACCTGTCCCATTTCAGCGTGAAAGACGGTGGCATGATTTGCAGGAATTGCGCAAATAAAGCCAATGATACATTGATTTATGAACCGAAATTTGATATAGTTAATATATTAAAGTATTTTTTGAAAACACCCCTGCACGGCTTTGAAAAGATCGCCTTGGACGAGGCTGCAGCAAAGGATTTGCAAGGGATTTTGAGAAGCTACATGTCCTACTATCTGGATATTGGGACGTTGAAAAGCGAGAGTTTTTTGAAAGAGATTTTTTAGGAGGTAAAACCATGGAAATTACTTTAGAAAAAATTGAATTAGTCAAAGACAGAACAGGCGTGACTTATAAGGAAGCAAAGGATGCTTTAGAAGCAGCAAACGGCAACGTAGTTGACGCAATCATCGCGATTGAAGAAACTGTAGACGTAAAGGGCACCAAGAAGATCGGCGCACAGGGCGAAGAACTGGTTGCAAAGATGAAGGAAGTTGTGAAGAAGGGCAATATTTCCAGAATCTTAGTAAAGAAGGAAGACGAAGTTCTGATTAACATTCCGCTGAATGTTGGCCTGTTAGGTACTGTTGTTGCACCTTGGGGCATGATTGCCGGCGTAGTTGCAGCATTTGGTTTCAAGTGCACCATCGAATTCGTAAAGACTGACGGCTCCGTTGTGGATATCACAGATAAGGCTGTGGGTTACTATGAAGACGCAAAGGAAAAGGGTACAGAAGTGTATGCTGATCTGAAGGAAAAGGCTCCTGGTTTCTACGAAGATGCCAAGGAAAAAGCCGGAGAAGCTTTCGAAAAGGCAAAGGACGCAGCTGAAGACCTGAAGGATAAGCTGAAGAAGGAAGTAGACGATTTAGATATCGAATGCATCAACCTTTGTGACAAGGACTGCGCAGAATGCGAAGAACCTTGCGAAGACAGATGCGACGACTGCAAGTATGATGAATATCACCCTGCAGAAGCAAAAGACGAAGAATAAGAGACAGACAAGAATTTTTTAGAATGGAAGGTATGGCATAAATGAGTAAAGTAACAATGGAAAAAATCGTTGCACTTGCAAAGAACAGAGGATTTGTATATCCGGGCTCCGAAATCTACGGCGGTCTGGCTAACACATGGGATTACGGTCCTCTGGGTGTGGAATTTAAGAACAACGTAAAGAAAGCATGGTGGAAGAAGTTCGTACAGGAATCCAAGTACAACGTTGGTTTAGACGCAGCAATCCTGATGAACCCAAGAACATGGGAAGCATCCGGCCACGTTGGCGGCTTCGCAGATCCACTGATCGACTGTAAGGAATGTAAGGCAAGATTCAGAGCTGACAAGCTGATCGAAGAGTACATGCAGGAACAGGGTATGGAAGTGGTACCTGTTGACGGATGGTCCAACGAAAAGTTAGAAGGCTATATCGCAGAAAAGGGCATCGTATGTCCGGAATGCGGCAAGAGCAACTTCACAGGCATCAGACAGTTTAACCTGATGTTCAAGACTTTCCAGGGCGTAACAGAAGATTCCAAGGCTGAAATCTACTTAAGACCGGAAACTGCACAGGGTATCTTTGTAAACTTCAAGAACGTACAGAGAACATCCAGAAAGAAGATTCCGTTCGGTATCGCACAGATCGGTAAGTCCTTCAGAAACGAAATCACACCAGGTAACTTCACATTCAGAACAAGAGAATTCGAACAGATGGAATTAGAATTCTTCTGCAAGCCTGGCACAGACTTAGAATGGTTCGAATACTGGAAGGAATACTGCG
The DNA here is from genome assembly GCA_017522185.1 of Bacillota bacterium. GTDB lineage: Bacteria > Bacillota > Clostridia > Peptostreptococcales > Anaerovoracaceae > Senimuribacter. The sequence continues at coordinate 131,987 of JAFWZZ010000005.1, forward strand.
TAAACTTCCTGAAGTCCCTGAACATGAACATGGAAAACATCAGAACCAGAGACCACGAAAAGGAAGAATTATCCCACTACAGTAACGCAACTACTGACTTAGAATACTTATTCCCATTCGGCTGGGGCGAACTGTGGGGTATCGCTGACAGAACAGACTTCGACCTGAAGCAGCACAGCGAATTCTCCGGTGAACAGATGGTTTACGTGGATCCTGTAACTAACGAAAAGTACATCCCATACTGTATCGAACCATCCCTGGGTGCTGACAGAGTTGCGTTAGCATTCCTGGTAGATGCGTATACAGAAGAAACATTAACCGATGCAAAGGGCAAGGAAGACACCAGAATCGTGATGAAGTTCCACCCTGCCTTAGCTCCATTCAAGGCTGCAGTACTGCCGCTGGCAAAGAAACTGGGTCCTGTTGCGGAACCAATCTTCGAAGAACTGTCCAAGTACTTCCCGGTTGATTACGACGAAGCAGGCTCCATCGGTAAGAGATACAGAAGAGAAGACGAAATCGGTACACCATTCTGCATCTGCGTAGACTTCGAAACAGAAGAAGACGGATGTGTAACAATCAGAGACCGTGACACAATGGAACAGGTAAGATTACCGATTTCCGAAGTGAGAGGATACATCGAAGAAAGAATGGTATTTTAAGGAGCACTTACTATGCAAAAATTAGTTTATTCCTTTAACGAAGGTTCCAAAGATATGCGAAACCTTCTGGGCGGTAAAGGGGCAAACCTGGCAGAGATGACAAAGCTCGGCTTGCGCGTGCCTTTCGGATTTATCGTCACAACAGATGCATGTAAAGCTTATCATGCAGATGGAGGAAAACTGAGCGAAGACCTGAAAACTGAGATTGCATACCAAATGGAAGTGCTGGAAAATGTAGCTGGTAAGAAATTCGGAGACAGGGAGAATCCTCTTCTTGTCTCTGTTCGTTCTGGAGCACCAATTTCCATGCCCGGTATGATGGATACAGTTTTGAATTTAGGATTAAACGACGAGACAACGGAAGGGCTGGCAGCTTTGACAGATAATCCGGCTTTCGCTTATGACAGTTACCGGAGATTCATCCAGATGTTCGGCGATGTGGTTCTAGGTATTCCAAAGAGCCGCTTTGATGAGATTTTCCGCAGGCTGCAGGATGCAGACCAGAAGGAGATTATCGCAGCGTACAAGGCTTTGATCGTGGAAGAGACCGGAATGCGTCTGCCGCAGGATCCGAAGGAACAGCTGCTGGAAGCAGTGCAGGCCGTATTCCGTTCCTGGAATAACGAAAGAGCCGTGCTGTACCGTCAGCTCAACGACATTCCGGATGATCTGGGTACAGCGGTAACGGTGCAGGCCATGGTTTTCGGAAACATGGGGGATACTTCCGGTTCCGGCGTGGCGTTCTCCAGAAACCCGTCTAACGGGGAAAAAGAACTGTTCGGAGAATTCCTAGTCAATGCACAGGGGGAAGACATCGTCGCAGGCATCCGCACACCGCTGCAGATTGCCGAGATGGCAGAGCAATTCCCAAGTGTATATCAGGACTTCCAGCGCATTGCAGAAGTATTAGAAAAGCATTACAAAGACATGCAGGATATGGAGTTTACCATTGAGAACAATAAGCTCTATATGCTGCAGACGAGAGCGGCAAAGCGCACTGCAGAATGTGCGGTCCGCGTTGCGGTAGATATGGTAAAAGAAGGTCTGATTTCCAAGGAAACTGCGGTTGCCCGCATGGACGTGGGTCAGATCGACCAGCTGATGCATCCGGCCTTTGATCACGAGGCGGAAGCCAAGGCGAAGATTCTGGCAAAGGGTCTGCCTGCCTCTCCGGGCGCGGCATCGGGAAGAATCTTCTTTGAGGCAAAGGATGCGGTTGCAGCTGCGGAGAAGGGCATCAAAGCCATCCTGGTCCGCCAGGAAACTTCTCCGGAAGACCTGTCCGGCATGGCTGTGGCAGCCGGAATTCTGACTGCGAGAGGCGGCATGACTTCCCACGCGGCGGTAGTTGCCAGAGGCATGGGAAAGTGCTGCATCACAGGATGCAGTGAGATCCAGGTCAATGAAGAAGCGAAGACCCTGACCATTGGAGAAACCGTTCTGGACGAAGGAGACAGCATTTCCCTCAACGGTACCATGGGACATGTTTACTTCGGCGAGGTTAAGAATACAGAGACAGCCTTTTCTGAAGAATTCAACCAGATTATGGCGTGGGCAGATGAGATTCGCATACTGAAGATCAGAACCAACGCCGACAATCCGAGAGACGCCAAGCAGGCACTGGAATTCGGCGCAGAAGGCATCGGCCTTTGCAGAACAGAGCATATGTTTTTCCAGGAAGAGCGCATTCCGCTGATTCGTCAGATGATTATGGCCACATCAGAAGAGGCGCGCAGAGAAGCACTGGATAAGCTGCTTCCGTTCCAGAAAGGTGATTTTAAGGGCATCTATGAGGTGATGGAAGACCTGCCGGTAACCATCAGACTTCTGGATCCGCCATTGCATGAGTTCCTGCCGCAGACAGAGGAAGATACCAGAGAACTGGCAGAACTGACAGGTATTCCTTACGAAAATCTTGCCCGCAGAGCGGAAGAACTGCAGGAGTTTAATCCGATGCTGGGACACCGTGGCTGCAGACTGGCCATTACCTATCCGGAAATCGCCGAGATGCAGACCAGGGCAATCATGGAAGCTGCCATCGAGGTTTCCAGAGAGAAGAACATCGTCATCGTGCCGGAAATCATGATTCCGCTGGTAGGTGTGGATGCAGAACTGGCAGAAGTTAAGAAGGCAGTCGTAAAGGTCATTGAAGACTGCAAGAAAGCATACGATGCTGAAATCGATTATTTCATCGGCACCATGATTGAAGTGCCGAGAGCGGCACTGACCGCAGGAGAAATCGCAAAAGAAGCAGAGTTCTTCTCCTTCGGTACCAACGATTTGACACAGATGGTATTCGGCCTGTCCAGAGACGATACAGGTAATATCATCCGCGATTATGTGGAAAAAGGCATCTTTGCTGCTGATCCGTTCCAGACCATCGACCGGAAGGGTGTTGGCAGTCTGATGGAAATCGCGGTAAAACAGGGCAGACAGGCGAGAGCAAACCTGAAGCTGGGTATCTGCGGTGAACACGGCGGCGACCCGAAGAGTATCGAGTTCTGTCACCAGATTGGACTCCATTACGTTTCCTGCTCCCCTTACAGGGTGCCGGTTGCGAGACTTGCGGCGGCGCAGGCAGCTATCAGAAATGAACAATAACATAGCGTAAAAAGCAGAGGATTTCCTCTGCTTTTTTGTTGTAGTTCCTGCTTTAACGTGTTAAAATGTAGACCATATGACTTGACAAAAGGGAGGGTGTATTTTGAAAAAGATAATTAGTATTTTCATGATGGCAGCATTGGTTTTGACAACGGGATGCGCCCTGGGAGGAGGCAACAGAGAAGGAGAGAAACTACTGGAATCTTATCTGGAAAACGTAGATGCCTATGAGACATCTACCAGGGAACTGGGCGAGCCTGCCAGCTACATCTATATGGATGACCGTATTGCGGTGGCAATTTTGTATCCGGAAACAGGAATCGGCCAGCTGGATACAGAAATCACTGCATGGACAGAGGCTGTCGCGGAAGAATATAAGGGGATGGTGAAGGAAGCAACCATCCAGGGAGAACCATTGAAAACAGAAGATGGTGAAACCGTGGAAAACCGTGCGGAACTGACTGTCTCTTATGAGAGCTATTACGCAGGGGAACAGAAGGTCGGCGTCAAACTGACCGGGACTTTCTTGTCACCGGCACTGGCACATCCCGTCGATTTGATCAAAACGTTTAACGCCGATGTACAGAGCGGCGAAATCATTTCCATTGAGGATGTCCTGACGGAGGACGGAAAATCTGCGCTCGTGCATATGCTGACTGTGCAGACCGGCGTGGCAGAAGCAGATCTGGATCAGCACGTATTTGATTACGGTGTATTGACGGATTCCGGCATAGAAATCGTATTAAACCGTGGAGACTATCTTCCAATGTCGGAGGGCACGAAGACGGCCTTCTTTGCTTACAAAGACATCAGAAATCTGCTCGTAGACAGCTTTGATGATACGAGAGAGCGGCCTGAACCGCCAGAAGATGAATCTGTGGAAACATCAGCCCCACTGGAAGCGCGTGCAATTGATCCGGATAAGCCGATGGTTGCGCTGACCTTTGATGATGGACCTGGTGCCCATACGGATCGTCTGCTGGATGTGTTTGAGAAACACGGTGGGAAAGGCACCTTCTTTGTTTTGGGAAATCTCATAGAGGGAAGAGAAGAAACCCTGCAGAGGACCGCTGCGGAGGGCCATGAGGTTGCCGGTCACAGCTGGAACCACCGACAGCTGACAAACCTGACGGAAGAAGAAGTGAAAGACCAGATTATGATGACGAGGGCAAAGATTTATGATGTGACAGGAAAAGACAGTCTGGTCGTAAGGGCACCATACGGAGCCTGTGATGAAATGGTACAGGGCGTTGGGAAAAAGCTGGGCGTGTCTTTTTATAACTGGTCCATCGATACGCTGGACTGGCTGACCAGGGATCCGGCCGCAATAGAAAAGGAAATTATGGACAACGTTTCCGATGGAGATATCATCCTGTGTCACGATCTTCATGAGACTACGGTGGATGCCATGGAATCCGTGATACCTAAACTGATTCAGAAGGGATACCAACTGGTAACTGTATCTGAACTCATGTCGTATTCTGATGAAAAGGTGCAGGCAGGAGGCCTGTATACCCAGCAGTAATCTTTACTTTTTTCGTAAAAAAAGGTATACTAAAGATATCAACTACATTAGGAGAAAAGACAGAATGTATCACGTTATCATGACGATGCTGATTGCTGCGGTTCCGATTATTGAGCTGCGTGGCGCCATTCCCATCGGTGTCGCTGCAGGTCTGGATGTACCGACGGCTCTCATCGCATCCATCATCGGCAACATGCTGCCAGTGCCAATTATCATATTATTTGTAAGAAAAGTATTCGCCTGGATGCGCGGTATCAGCGAAAAACTGAATCGCTTCGTTTGCAAGATGGAAGCAAAGGCTGCATCCAAGAAAGAAGTCATCGATAAGTACGAATGGTGGGGCCTGGTGATTCTGGTAGCCATCCCGCTGCCTGGAACCGGTGCCTGGACAGGTGCGCTGGTTGCGGCTATGCTGGATATGAGTCTGCGTCGTGCGCTTCCGGCAGTCTTTACCGGGGTTGTCATCGCAGGTATCATCGTGACGACCATTACTTACGGGGCGGCGGTATTCCTGTTTTAGGCTAATTCCCCGAAACAGGTGGTTTAGGAGACGTATTTCCACCTTTTGTGTGTGGAAGGACAGTAACAAAAGCGATATAATGAAGGCGTATTAAGGAGAGGAGGAACGCACATGTTAGGGATTGAAGGAATGTCCGTTGTGGAACTGATGCCTGCATTCTGGCTGATCGTCGGTGTTATCTTTGCTGTAGCCGAAGCACTGACCGTTGGGCTGGTAACTATTTGGTTTACAGGCGGTGCCATCGTGGCGCTGGTTGCAGCACTGCTGGGAGCCGGCATTCCGGTGCAGATTGTCCTGTTCCTGGTTGTTTCTATCGGTTTGATTCTGACGACAAGGAAACTCTTTGTGGGCAAGCTGAAGACCGGTCGGACGAAAACCAACGTAGACGCTTTGGTCGGTGAAGAGGCCAAGGTTTTAACCGATATCAAACCTTTTGAACCGGGAAGTGTCAAGCTGAAGGGACAGGAATGGACTGCAGTAGCAAAAGACGATAATCTGGCCATTGCGTCAGGTGAAATTGTAAAAGTTGTTGCCATAGAAGGGGTAAAGGCAATCGTAAAGCCCCTGGAAAAGTAAAGGAGACTAGTAATGGGACTGATTAAACTGATTATTATTTTGGCAGTGATTATTCTGCTGGTAGCACTGATTGTAACCAACATCCGTATCGTGCCGCAGGCAAGAGCCTATGTTATCGAACGTTTAGGTGCATATAACGGCACATGGCAGGTAGGTCTGCACTTCAAGGTACCGCTAATTGACAAGGTAGCGAGAAAGGTATCCCTGAAGGAAAAAGTTATCGACTTCCCTCCACAGCCGGTTATCACAAAGGATAACGTAACCATGGAAATCGACACCGTTGTATACTTCCAGATTACAGATCCAAAGAGCTATACTTACGGCGTGGAAAGTCCAATGGACGCCATCGAAAACCTGACAGCAACCACACTGAGAAACATCATCGGTGATCTGGAACTGGATGGTACGCTGACCAGCCGTGAGCTGATCAACAGCAAGATGAGAATGGTTCTGGACGAAGCGACTGACCCATGGGGTATCAAAATCAACCGTGTGGAAGTAAAGAACATCACTCCACCAAGAGATATCCAGATGGCCATGGAAAAGCAGATGCGTGCAGAAAGAGAAAGAAGAGAAGCCATCCTGCGTGCGGAAGGTGAAAAGAAGTCTGCAATCCTGATTGCAGAAGGTCAGAAGGAATCCATGATCCTGCAGGCGGAAGCCAACAAAGAATCCAAGATTCTGGAAGCCGAAGCGAAGAAGGAAGCTGCTATCCGCGAAGCGGAAGGGGAAGCAGAAGCAATCAGAATGGTACAGCAGGCGACAGCCGACGGTATCAAAATGCTGGTAGAATCCCAGCCTAACAAGGAAGTCATCGCCCTGCAGAGCTTAGAAGCATTCGAAAAGGCTGCAGACGGACAGGCAACCAAGATTATTATCCCGTCCGACATCGCGAGCCTGGCAGGCCTGGCAACTTCTGTTGGAGAACTGGTAAAAGAAAAATAAAACTATATGGCATAAAGAAAGAGACGGCTCTTAAGCCGTCTCTTTTGTATGTCCGCAAATACTATTTCGCCTGATAAATCTTCAGCTGTTTTCTATAATCAGCCAGGTTCTTCTTCAACAGGTTTGGTGTGTCCAGACCGTATGGGCAGTGGGACTTGCACTGGCCGCATTCCAGACACTGTTCGATCAGTTCCATATCGGCCTGGTGTGCTTCGTCCATGTACACATTCAGCGGTGCACGACGAATCATAAGAGACATTCTCGCGCAGTCGTTGATCTTGATGCCTACAGGACATGGCATACAGTAACCGCAGCCTCTGCAGAACTCGCCGGATAACTGCTGACGCTCTTCTTCGATGTAAGCGCGCATTTCGTCGTCCAGTACCGGCGGATTTTCGTAACAGTCGATGAACTGCTGCAGCTCTTCCGGTCTCTGTACGCCCCAGATTGGCAGGACGTGGTCGAACTGATCCTGGAAGGCATATGCGACTTCCGCTCTGGTAATCAGACCGCCGCTCATGGCTTTCATGGAGATGAAGCCCATGTCGGCTTCTTTGCACATCTTTACCAGTTCCATTTCTTCCTCTGTCGCAAGGTAGCAGAATGGGAACTGCAGGGTTTCATAAAGACCGCTTTCGATGGCTTCCTTTGCCACTTCCACGCGGTGGTTGGTCAGACCGATGTGGCGGATTTTTCCCTGTTCCTTTGCTTCCAACATGGCTTCATATAAGCCGGTGCCGTCGCCAGGCTTCGGTACGAAGGACAGGTTATGGAACTGGTATAAATCCAGATAATCCGTCTGTAAATTCTTCAGGGTCGTCTCCAGGTGGGACCAGAAATCCTCTACGGAATTACACATGGTCTTGCTGGCGATGTAGACTTTGTCGCGAAGGCCTCTGGCAACCAGAGACTGGCCCAGCTTCTCTTCGCTGTCTGTATAGAATCTCGCCGTATCAAAGAAGGTAATGCCGCTCTCATAAGCCTGCATAATCAACTTGTCTGCTTCTTCGAAGGAGATTCTCTGAATCGGCAGGGCACCGAATCCGTTTTTGATGGTGGTGATGCCGGTCTTTCCTAATGTTACCTTTGTCATAAAATAAACTCCTTAGTTCTTCAGACTCTGCAGCGGTGCAGGGATGCGTCCGCCACGGTTAATCATCTTAGCCGGGGACTTTGTGCGAACCGGCATAACAGGGCCGTAACCCAGCAGGCCGCCGAAGTTCAGCTCTTCGCCTTCTGCAAGGCCGATGGCAGGGATTGCTCTCACAGCTGTAGTCTTGGAGTTGACCATGCCGATAGCCGCTTCGTCTGCGATGATGGCTGCGATGACTTCGCTCGGTGTATCGCCTGGGATAACGATCATATCCAGACCTACGGAGCAGACTGCAGTCATGGCTTCTAACTTTTCGATGGACAGCACGCCGTCTCTTGCAGCTGCAATCATGCCTGCGTCTTCGCTGACAGGAATGAAAGCACCGGATAATCCGCCTACGCTGGAGGATGCCATGACGCCGCCTTTTTTTACTGCGTCGTTAAGCATTGCCAGAGCAGCTGTTGTGCCGTGGGCACCGCACTGTTCCAGACCGACTTCTTCTAAGATATGTGCAACGGAGTCACCGATGGCTGGTGTCGGAGCCAGGGATAAGTCGATGATACCGAACTGCACGCCCAGCATGTTAGCTGCTTCTGTACCGATCAGCTGGCCTACACGTGTAATCTTGAATGCTGTCTTCTTGATGACTTCCGCGATTTCTGTCATGGAAGCTTCTGCGGGCATCTTTGATAAGACGCTGCGTACTACGCCTGGGCCGGAAACGCCTACAGACAGAACGGTATCTGCTTCGCTGACACCGTGGAAGGCGCCTGCCATGAACGGATTGTCTTCTACCGCGTTGCAGAAAACAACCAGTTTCGCAGCACCGATACACTGTTTGTCTGCTGTCAGTTCTGCCGCCAGACGAACTTTTTCGCCCATCAGCTTCACTGCGTCCATGTTGATGCCGGCCTTGGTGGAACCGACGTTAACGGAAGAGCAAACCAGCTCTGTTTCGGCCAGTGCTCTTGGAATAGCCTCAATCAGCTCGCGATCACCGGCACTGAAACCTTTCTGCACCAGAGCGGAGAATCCGCCGATGAAGTTTACGCCCACTTCGTGAGCCGCTTTGTCCAGCACCTTCGCATATTTTACAGGGTCGCCGCCGGACACGCCAACCAGCATGGAAATCGGTGTCACGGAGATTCTCTTGTTTACGATAGGAATGCCGTATTTCTTTTCTAAAAATTCACCTGTCGCAACCAGATCCTTGGCGCGTGTTGTAATCTTGTTATATACCTTTTCACAGGACTTATCGATGTCGCTGTCTGCACAGTCGATCAGAGAGATGCCCATGGTAATGGTTCTGATATCTAAATTTTCTTCCTGAATCATGGTGATGGTTTCCATGATGTCGCTCATGTTTAACATTCTTGCCTACCTCCTTTTCTCTAACTGCACTAAAAACTAAATTCTGTGCATGGAATTGAAGATATTTTCATGCATTACATGAACCTGCATTTCAGGCACTTCTGCCTGGATTGCTGCCTGTAATTCGTCCAGCTGCTTGTTGGCTTCTTTGATGTCGATAATCATGATCATGCAGAAGAACTCTTCCAGTACGGACTGGGTTACTTCGATGACATTGGCGTTGGATGCTGCGCATGCGCCGCTTACTTTTGCCAGGATGCCGACGGTGTCTTTACCGATAACGGTTACTACTGCTCTTGCTGTGTCTTTCATATTGATTACTCCTTTATTTCTATTTCATACTGATTATTTAACAATGAATCGTTCACCTTATATAATACATCTAAATGCGGGTATTTTTCAAGGAAATACCGTTTGTTTTTTTGCTTGTGGCCGATGAGGGTGGACATGGATCTGCGGTTGGCAAAGAAGTCAACCTTTGTCTTTCTTGATGGATCAAAGTCGGTAGCGCTGAGCTTCTCCTCGATGCGCTCTCTGGCAATTTCACCTTCGACCAGCTGACGGAATGCCGGATGATAGGTACCGCCGTTGATCTCACCGTCTTCACCGTCGTTGATGAAATCCGTGCTCTTCAGGCCGACGCGGATGATGTTGATGCCGGCATCGTCCAGAATCTTATACATCTCCTTGGTTCTTCGGATTGCTTCGTCCTGCGTAAGGGGCTCGTATTCTCCGCGTTTGTACTGGTTATAAAGCTCCGTGTCATTGATGACGATGGTCGGGTAGAGGCGGGCGATGGTAGGGCCTATCCTGATTGTTTCGTGGGCCGAGTAGATGCACTTTTCCAAAGTGTCGCCAGGCAAGCCAATCATCAGCTGGATACCAAGTTCGAATCCGTAGTCTTTGATGAGCTGGCTGCTTTCGTAGACCACGGCCGCGTCATGGCCGCGGCCGGCTCTGGTCAGAACCTCGTCGTCTAATGACTGGACGCCCAGTTCGATGGTATCCACATCATAGGCCTTAAGATTGTCGAGAATCTCTTTGCTGATATAGTCGGGACGTGTGGACATGTGAATCTTGTGGATTCGTCCCGCATCCTTGTAGGATTTGGCAATTTTCAAATAGGCAGACTGTTCCTCCATTGGAATGCCCGTAAAACTGCCGCCGAAAAAGGCCACCTCGATGGTTTCTACACCTCGCGGTTCCAGGGTGGAAAGCCAGGTTTCTATGGTGTTTTTCACATCTTCAACCGTTATCGCCGCCTGTCTTGCCGTAATCTTCTTCTGATTGCAGAAGATGCAGTCGTTAGGACAGCCTTTGTGGGGGATGAAGATGGGGATGATTGCGTGGGTTTTCACTTGTCTTTTGCCTCCATTGCTTCAGTTTCCCGCATGTTCTGCGGTACTCACGTACTTCGGGTACGCTCCGATCCTCGACATTTGTAAACCTGTGCACTGAAGGCAAAATCCTGCGTGAAGATGTTAAGGTTGCCTCCATTGCTTCGTAACTGATTTGTTTCGTACAGGCAAAGTTCTAGAAATGTATACCGATAAAACCGTTTTCTAGAACTTTTAGTCTTGGATTTCTAGAAATCTGCATATGAAATGGGTAATTTCTAGAATTTTGGCAGGGGAAGTTCTAGAAACTATGTGCTTATAATCTTAATTTCTAGAATTTCGACTGGAATTATTCCAGAAACGCGGACCGGGCGGCACGTTTTCTGGAAAAAGTTCTAGAAAACCGCGGAATCAGCTCCGTTTTCTAGAACTAAACATATTATCTATATGATCGATCCGATATCGGTCAGGGGATACTGGTCGAACCAGGTGCACTTCAGGCCGCGTTCCTCGATGAAGGAATGGATCGCGGCAAAATCGGGATGGGCAGCCAGGTCTCCGTTAAAGATGACCTCGTCGTCGACGCGGCCACTGCAGCCACCGATGAATCCGGTTTTGTAACCGGGCAGCAGAACATGTCCAGGTGAGACGAGAAGCACATCCGGACCGCCGGACGCGGTCTCAGTGCAGGCTCTTGCGATGCCCCGGTCATAGGTAATGATGGATCGCTCATCTATAATCACCGTACTGCATTTGGCATAGCCCTGCGGTACGTGGATCAGCTCCATGCCGGCAGTATGGGCAGCATCCAGCAGGCGGGGACTCGTAATCTTCAGGTTATGAATAAAGTAACGCCCCGTGCAGGTTCCGTTAAAAGCTGCCTCGGCAGGATAGCCGCACCCCAGTTCGCTTTCCGTAGCCCGAACTAGCGGCGCGTCGGTACCGATGCCCAGACGGCAGAAAAAAACGTCCGGATGACAGGCGATAGCAGGATCCACCAGACCTTCCGACGAAACCAGTTCCAAATCATAGCCTTTCGCCGTCAGGTAATCCTGTAGTATTTTGTTTGCGTCTTTTGCAAGATATATCTTTCTCATGGGACTATTGTATCATAAAAAAATGTGATATACTATAATTTTGGGAGGCCCAAAGACTATGAAAGAAAAAACACTGATGACCTCAGGGTCCATCGGCCGGAAGATGCTGTATTTCAGCATTCCGCTGATTCTGGGGAATCTGTTTCAACAATTATATAATCTGGTAGACTCTGTGGTGGTAGGCCAGTTTGTAGGCGACAATGCCCTGGCGGCGGTTGGCGCAGGCGGTTCCATCATACAGCTTTTGATCGGTTTCATCATCGGGGCATCTGCCGGTGCCGGGGTTGTGACATCCCAGTATTACGGTGCACAGGACCATGAAGGTGTACGCAAGGCGGTACATACCACGCTGGCCATTTCCATCGTGTGCGGCATCATCGTATCGGTTATGGGTGTTTTGGCGACGCCTTGGATTTTGCACGCTATGGGTACGCCGGAAGAGGTGTTTCGTGAGGCGGAAGTGTATCTGAAGGTTTTCTTTGCAGGTCACTTCTTTGCGGTAATCTATAATCTGATGGCCGGTATCCTCAATGCGGTGGGAAACTCCAAACGATCTCTGATATATCTGATTATCGCGGCGGTTTCCAACATGATCCTGGATATTCTCTTTGTGGCGGTGTTCGACTGGGGCGTAATCGGTGCCGCATTGGCCACTGACCTGAGCCAGGCAATTTCCTGTGTCTTCATTCTGCACTATATGCATAGAAGCCGGGAGTCTTATCAGATCCGTTTCCGTGAAATCAGATTCTACGACCATCTGCTTTCACGCATTATCAGAATCGGGATTCCGACGGGTATCCAGAACATCGTGGTCTCTTTTTCCAACGTATTCGTGCAGACCGCGGTCAACAGTTTCGGTGCGACAGTTATGGCAGCTTATGCAGCCTTTAACAAAATCGACGGATTTATCCTTCTGCCGATTCTGAGCTTGAATATGGCGGCGACCACCTTTGCGGGCCAGAACTATGGCGCACAAAAATATGACCGCATCCATCGCGGGCTGAAGATTTCCATCTGGATGGGCGTGATTTATTCCGTGGCGGCCGGCGCTGTCATGCTGGTGCTTTCACCGTATCTTGTCCGGATTTTCACCGACAGCCAGGACGTCATCGATGCCAGCATCTACATGATGTACCTGATGTATCCGTTCTACTGGATTCTGGGCATCTTCCATATCGCTCTGGGAACCATCCGTGGCGTGGGTAAGACCTTTGCGGCCATGGTTATGTCCCTGGTCAGCCTTTGTGCCGTGCGTATTCTGTGGATTTCCGTAACCATGGAGATCAACCACAGCCTGGCTCTTTTGGTTTTGAATTATCCGTTTACGTGGCTGGTCGGCGCGATGATTATCGCAGTCTACATCAAAAAAGCCAACTGGCTGGACGTACCGAAGATAGAAAGAGAAGGAGACAAACAATGGTAAACTTAGGAAACAGCTGGGACCGCGCTCTGGAGGGCGAGTTCGAGAAAGAATATTATCAGAAACTGCGCCAGTTCCTCATCGGGGAATACCACAGTAAGACGATTTATCCCGGGATGCACGATATTTTCAATGCACTCAAGGCGACGGGCTACGACGAAACGAAAGTCCTGATTCTGGGACAGGACCCTTATCATGAGCCGGGACAGGCCCACGGCATGGCCTTTTCCGTGCAGCCGGGCATCAAGACACCGCCGTCTTTGGTAAACATCTATAAGGAGCTGCTGGACGATCTGGGCATTCAGCCGGCTTCCCACGGATACCTGCAGAAGTGGGCGGAGCAGGGGGTTCTGCTGCTCAACACCTGTCTCACCGTGCAGGCTCACAAGGCCAACTCCCACAAAGGCAAGGGCTGGGAGATCTTCACCGACAGGGTCATCGAGCTGCTTAACGAAAGAGAAAAACCGGTGGTGTTCATTCTTTGGGGTGCCAACGCCAAGGCGAAAACAAAGCTGATTACCAACCCGAACCACCTGATTCTGACAGGCGCTCATCCGAGTCCGCTGTCAGCCTATAACGGTTTCTACGGGGGCAAGTATTTCTCCAGGGCTAACGAATTCTTAGAGGCCAATGGGGAAGGGGCCATCGATTGGAGATTAGAATAACAAGAGGAGTATTTGAATGAGAAAAGACGTAATCAATTTATCAATAAAACTGGGCTGCATCTTCATCCTGATGACGGTGCTTTTTGCCACAACCTACTATCAAAACGCGGAGCTGGCAAAGGAACTGCTGGAGCCTTACTTTGAGAGTTTAGAAGGTTTTATGACCGACGAGGGTGACATCAGCTTCAGAGTGCTGTGGCTGAACAACCTGTTTGCATGTGTCAAGACCATCGCCATGGGGACCCTCCCACTGGTATATCTGCCCCTGCTTTCTCTGCTGTCCAACGCCACCGTAATCGGAACGGTACTGGGCCTGACAGCTGCAGAAGCACAGATCAGCCTGACGGATACCATTCTGTATATGATCCTGCCACACGGCATCTTCGAGCTGCCGGCACTGTTCCTGGCCTTCGGACTGGGCTTCTACCTGTGTAAATGGATGACAAAGAGATTCTTCCGCAGGAATCTGGATGATCCGAGATCCTTTACCGATGTCATGAACAGCATTGCGAAGGGCTACGTGCTGGTGGTGATTCCACTGCTTACCATCGCGGCGCTGGTAGAATGCTTCGTAACACCGCAGATTATGGCCTGGGCAGGGCTGGCGTAGGCCGCCTTTAGAAGAATTACTATAGTAAACAAAAAAGACGAAAAAGTGTATAAACTTTTTCGTCTTTTTTTATGTTTCTACGCTATGGAAAGGAAAGAAAAAAGGAAAGTGTATATTTTCTTTGAGAAAACTGTACACTTTCCCTTAAATACTTCTAACTATAGTAATTCTAACACCGATGAAGTCCTCTACAGCTGCTCAATGGTCGGTTTCACCTGATAGAAATCCCTTAGGGCCTCGTACTGTGCCTGGGCTTTTGCTGCCTTGACAGAGTCCGGGGAGCCGGACTTGACGGCTTTGATCATAATGTTACGGGCAGTGTGTTCCAGAGACGTAAATTCGATCATGGCGACATCGTAGCCGCGGGCTTCCAGCTTGAGTCCGCGGAGACCATCGGTGAGATACTCCGTCAGTCTATCCTTCAAAATGCCGTACTTCAGCATCGGTTGGTGTACCTCATTGTCAATCTGTGAAAACAGCTCGTGCTGGCAGCATGGAACGGACAGGATGACACGGGTGTTCCAGGATACGGCGTTGATTAGCGCGTAGTCCGTAGCCGTATCGCAGGCATGTAGTGTCACCACCATGTCTGCATGGTCATTGGTATAATCTGCGATATCGCCCATCAGAAACTCCAGCCCGTCGTAGCCCAGGTCTGCAGCTACCTTGCTGCAGAAGGCGATGACGTCCTTCTTCAGATCCAGACCGATGATCTTCACATCCCGGTTCTTCATCACCCGCAGATAGTAGTACAGGGCGAAGGTCAGGTAAGCCTTGCCGCAGCCGAAGTCGATGATCTTCAGCTGTTTATCAGAAGGAAGGTAAGGGAAGACGTCTTCCACGATTTCCAGATACCGGTTGATCTGACGGAATTTGCTGTAATGGCGGTGAATGACCTTGCCGCTTTCGTCCATGACGCCAAGATGGATGAGAAAGTCACAAGGGACGCCGTCAGGAATCACATACTGCTTGGTCTTGTTGTGTTCCAGAGTCGGCAGGCCGCGGGTGGCAGCTTTGCGGGTAATGCGGGCTTTCTCCGGCTTCGTCGGTTTGGAAGCCAGAATCTGAATGTCTTCTGCCGTCGTAAAGATGTTTACCTGCTTGAAATCATCCGTCACCAGAGCCATACACTTATCAAAAACGGCAGCCGGATCCAGATTCTCGTGAGTCACCTTCTTCTCGAAAGTATACTCTGCCTGATACTGCAGCACCCCGGAAATCTTCACCGGACGGATGGTGACTTTGTTGTATTCCAAAAGCTTCTTTCTTTTATTTGAAAAAATCATGCGCACCAGCTGGCCGTCATCAAAGACGTCAGCAAAGCATTTTTCTAAAATGTTCATTTCGGGTTTCTCCTATGTCATAAAATCATACCTATTCTAACATACTTATCAGGAAGGTTCAACAAAAGCGACACCTAAGATATCGGCAACGGAAAGGGCCAGGTTGCGTCCAATGGCATCGATGTTGCCGCGGATCCAGTCGGCATCTTCTACGTTGTCGTGATAGGCCACTTCTACCAGAACGGCTGGCGCCTTTGTCCGGCGTAGTTCGGCCAGAGTCGTCGTCGGTACCACCGTAACCCGGGACGGGATCGGATAGATTAGTTTCAGGTTGTTGGCGATGATTTCCGCATCCCGGCGGCTGGCAGAAGAATCCCGGTAGTAGTAGGCGTCGGAACCGCGGAGCATGCCGGAGAGACTTTCTGGTGCAGCGTTGCTGTGAATGGCCAGATGAAAATCGTAGTTTCCTGCGTTGGATTCTGCGATGGAATTGCTTACCGTGCCGCCCGGGTTGTTGCGGCCAAAGGTGATGCCGCTGGCCCTAAGGTAGGGAATCATGGCATCGGTAATCAGATTTGCGTAGTATTCCTCGTTGCCGCCGCCGGCGTACAGGTTGTACTGCTGGGTAGACGGGCTTAAAAATACACTGGGCATGGGATGAATCCTCCAATCAAAATTTCTTCCCTCTATTTTATGCCAGGACGAGCAATTTGGTTACAATACACAAAAAAATATGTATTTTTTGTGTATTATCAATGGGAAATTGCCAAATCCTATTGAACGGAGGGGGCTTCTATGGTAGAATACACTTGTCAATTTATGTAATAAAGGAGAACTACATGGCAGACAAACAGAAAATCATTAACATCGCGGTCATTGCCCACGTTGACGCGGGAAAATCCACCCTGGTAGACGCCTTTCTGAACCAGAGCGGGGTTTTCAGAGCCAACGAGGAGGTTGCCGACTGCGTTATGGACAGTGATGACATCGAAAGAGAACGAGGCATCACCATTTACTCCAAGAACTGCTCCATCATGCATGGAGATGTGAAGATAAATATCGTAGACACACCGGGCCACGCGGACTTCTCTTCTGAAGTTGAGCGTATCATGAAGACGGTAGACACCGTGATCCTGCTGGTCGACTCCAGCGAAGGCCCGATGCCGCAGACCAGATTCGTGCTGAGCAAGTCCTTAGAACAGGGGCTGAATCCGATTTTGTTCATCAACAAAATCGACAAGAAGGACGCCCGTATCGATGAAGTCGTAGACGAAGTATACGAGCTGTTTATGGACTTAAACGCCAACGACGAACAGCTGGACTTCCCAATCTTGTACGGTATTGCAAGACAGGGCATCGCGGTGAGAGATCCGGAAGATGCGGCAGGCCTTTCCGTAGAAGAAGGCGGCGTCAAGATCAAGCATACGCCGGCAGGCTATGGCGGTCTGGACATCACACCGCTTTTCGAGACCATCATCGACCACTGCGAAACTTATCCTGATCTGAGAGAAGAACCGCTGCAGCTGCAGGTTTCCACTTTAGGCTACGATGACTATATCGGCAGACTGGGTATCGGACGCATCACCCAGGGCAGAATCAAAACCGGCCAGACTGTGGCAGTTGCCAAGGAAGACGGCCAGATCGTACAGCGAAAGATCAATCAGGTCTTCGTGTACAGAGGCCTCAAGAGAATGGCGGTGGAAGAAGCCGAATGCGGCGATATCGTCGTGGTATCCGGTATTTCCGACATCTCTATCGGCGAAACCATCTGCGACCCGGCAAATCCGCAGCCGATGGAAATGATCCACATCGAAGAGCCGACCCTGTCCATGAACTTCATGGTTAACAAATCCCCGTTTGCAGGCAAAGTCGGCAAATTCGTTACATCCAGACACATCAAAGAACGTCTGGAAAAAGAATTAGAAGTCAACGTCGGTCTCATGGTAGAAGAGACAGACTCAACAGACAGCTTCAAGGTTTCTGGCAGAGGGGAACTACATCTGTCTATTTTGATCGAAAACATGCGTAGAGAGGGCTACGAGCTGGCCGTTTCCAAACCGGAGGTCATCTACCACCGTGACGAAAACGGTAAGAAGCTGGAGCCGGTGGAAGAAGTGGTGATTTCCGTGCCGGACGAATACGCGGGAACCGTGATTTCCAAGCTGAACCTGCGTAAGGGTATCATGGTTCAGATGTCCGGGGAAAACGGCTACTCCAAGCTGGAATACCACGTGCCGACAAGAGGCCTTCTGGGATATAGAAGTGAGTTTATCAACGACACCCGCGGCGAAGGCACTATGGAACGTCGTTTCCTGGAATTCCAGCCATACAAAGGTGATATCCAGGGACGTACCAACGGCGTTGTCATCGCCATTGAAGAGGGGGTTGCCACACCGTATGCGCTGGATAACATCAGCGAACGTGCCCAGATGTTCGTGGAACCTGGTACAAAGGTATACGAAGGCATGATCGTAGGCATGAATTCCAGAAGCGACGACATGGAAGTGAACCCATGTAAGGCGAAGAAGGCGACCAATATGCGTGCGGCAGGTAACGACGATGCGGTGAAGCTGTCGCCGCCGAGAATCTTCACCCTGGAAGAAGCGCTGGAATTCATCGAAGACGACGAACTGGTGGAAATCACACCGGATGATATCAGACTCCGCAAGAAGCTGCTGAGAGAAATCGAAAGAAGAAGGGCGGGGCGTTAAGATGGATAAGACAATAGAAAAAACCATGGAAAAACTGACGGATGGGCTTTTTGATGTGGCAATGGCAGTGGTGATTCTCCTCATCGGTGCCATCCTAATCAAACTGCTGCTGCGGTTTACAAAGAAGATTCTGGAGAAATCCTCTTTAGACGAATCCGTGTACCTTTTTGTGATGCGGGCTGTGAAAATCGCCCTTTGGATCGTCCTTATCGTCGCTGTGCTGCCGATGATCGGTATTCCGGCGGCGTCCCTGGTAACCGTGCTGGGTGCAGGGGGTGCGGCCATCGCACTTGCACTGAAAGACAGTTTAGGAAACGTGGCAGGGGGTATATTAATATTAATCAATAAACCTTTTGTCAAGGGTGATACCATCGAGCTGGCAGAAGTCACCGGCGTCGTAGATTCCATCGACCTTTTGACCACCCAGCTGCACACCTTTGACAACAAAATCGTCACCGTTCCAAACGGAACCATCACAACCTCTGTACTGATCAACTACTCCAGAGAGGAACTGCGCAGGGTAGACTGCCAGTTTACCATCAGCTATGACTCGGATATCGCAAAGGCGAAAGAGCTGCTGTACAATGTTGCTGATTGCAACGAGCTGATTCTGAAGGACAGAGAGCCGGTAATCGGCGTGGCAGAACAGGGAGACAGTGGAATTTTACTGGATTTGAAAGTTTGGTGTTCCACTTCTGACTATTTTGATGTAAAATATTATCTGGAGGAAAATGTGAAAATTGCCTTTGATGAGGCTGGCATCGATATTCCGTATAAGACGATGGACGTTCACATTATCAAATAATTTTTTTCTGAAACACTTTAACACGTTATCATTTTAATTTTTTTATACACCCACTGGTACGTATTGAGGGGACTCAGGGCGGCCAAAGGGAAGAGAAATGGGAGAAAAAAGATGAAAGAAATTAAAAAATTTAAGAGAGTCCTTGTTGCGAACAGAGGCGAAATTGCGATCAGAATCTTTCGTGCCTGCAAAGAATTAGGCATCAGAACTGTAGCAATCTACTCCGAAGAAGACAAGAATGCGCTGTTCAGAACAAAGGCTGACGAAGCTTATCAGATTGGTAAGGGAAAGGCACCGGTTGCTGCATATTTAGGCATCGACGAAATCATCGAGCTGGCAGTATCCAAGGGCGTTGACGCAATCCATCCGGGCTATGGTCTGTTATCCGAAAACGAAGACTTCGCGGCTGCATGTGAAGCTGCAGGTATCGAATTCATCGGACCTACTAAGGAAATGATGGGAAGCCTGGGCGATAAGATTCAGTCCAAGTTAGTTGCGATGAAGGTTGGCGTTCCAACCATCCCTGGTGTGGAAAAGGCAATCGAAACAGAAGAGGAAGCTGTTGAATTCGCAAGAAAGTGCGGCTACCCTGTTATGCTGAAGGCTGCTGCAGGCGGCGGCGGAAGAGGTATGAGAATCGTAAGATCCGAAGAAGACCTGCTGCCAGAATACAGAAGTGCAAAGAGCGAAGCCGGCAAGGCATTCGGTATCGATGACATCTTCATCGAAAAGTACTTAGAAAACCCTAAGCACATCGAAGTACAGATCTTAGGCGACAAGTACGGAAACGTTGTACATCTGTGTGAAAGAGACTGCTCCATCCAGAGAAGACACCAGAAGGTTATCGAATTCACACCTTCCCTGTGTCTGACAGAAAAGAAGAGAAAGGCGATCTGCGAAGACGCTCTGAAAATCGCAAGATCCGTAAACTATAGAAACGCTGGTACCATTGAGTTCCTGATGGATAAGTATGACAACCACTATTTCATCGAAATGAACCCAAGAATCCAGGTAGAACATACTGTAACAGAAATGGTAACAGGCATCGACCTGGTACAGTCCCAGATCCTGGTTGCACAGGGCTATCCACTGGACTCCGAAGAAATCGGTATCAAGAGCCAGAAGGACATCAAGATGACAGGCTATGCAATCCAGTGCAGAATCACAACAGAGGACCCTGCTAACGGTTTTGCACCTGACACAGGCACAATCGAACTGTACAGATCCGCATCCGGCTACGGTATCAGATTAGACGGCGGCAACGGCTTCACCGGCGCTGTGGTTTCCCCATACTACGACAGCTTACTGGTTAAGCTGACTGCTTATGCGAGATCCTTTGAAGCTGCTACAAACAAGGCAATCAGAGCCCTGAGAGAAACGGAAATCAAAGGCGTTAAGACGAACATCGGCTTCCTGCTGAACGTACTGAACCACCCAACTTTCCGTGCAGGTAAGTGTGATACTACATTTATCGCAAACAACCCTGAACTGATGAACATCAGAAAGGTTGATGACAGAGAACTGAAGATTCTGAACTACATTGGTGACAAAGTTGTCAACGAAACAAAGGGTAAGAAGCCGCAGTTCAGCGTGCCTGTATTCCCTAAGATTCCGATGACAGAAATCAACACCCTGTCCGGCACAAAACAGCTGCTGGATATGAAGGGTCCTGAAGCAGTTGCAAAATGGACATTAGACCAGAAGAAACTGTTAATCACGGATACAACCATGAGAGACGCACAGCAGTCCCTGATGGCTACAAGAGTCAGAACTATCGACATGGAAAAGATTGCACCTGCTGTTGCTTTATACGGCAAAGACCTGTTCTCCTTAGAAATGTGGGGCGGTGCAACCTTTGACACTTCCTTCAGATTCCTAAAGGAAAACCCATGGGAAAGATTAGAAACCCTGAGAACAAAGATTCCAAACGTAATGTTCCAGATGCTGATCAGAGGTGCCAATGCGGTAGGTTATAAGAACTATCCTGACAACGTAATCAGAGAATTCGTGAAGGAAGCTGCGAAATCCGGTATCGACGTATTCCGTATCTTCGACTCCCTCAACTGGATTCCAGGTATGGAAGTTGCACTGGAAGAAACACTGAACCAGGGCAAGCTGGCAGAAGCATGTCTGTGCTACACTGGCGATATCTTAGATGACAGCAGAACAAAGTATAACTTAGACTACTACATCAGAATGGCTAAGGAACTGGAAAAGAGAGGTTCCCATATGCTGGGTATCAAGGACATGTCCGGTCTGCTGAAGCCAATGGCTGCTTACAAGCTGGTACACGCACTGAAAGAAGAAGTTGGCATGCCAATTCACTTACATACACATGATACTTCCGGTAACGGTGTTGCAACAATCCTGATGGCAGCACAGGCCGGCGTAGACGTAGTAGACGCAGCATTCAACAGTATGTCCGGACTGACTTCCCAGCCGGCTCTGAACTCCGTTGTTGCGGCATTAGAAAACTCCGACAGAGATACAGGTATCGGTCTGGACGGTATCCAGAAGATTTCCGAATACTGGAGAGACGTAAGACCTGTTTACAAGAAGTTCGAATCTGACCTGGTAACATCCACAGCGGAAATCTACAAGTACGAAATCCCTGGCGGTCAGTACTCCAACCTGAAGCCACAGGTTGAATCCTTCGGCTTAGGCCACAAGTTCCAGGAAGTAAAGGATATGTATAAGTCCGTAAACCAGATGCTGGGAGATATCGTAAAGGTAACACCATCCTCCAAGGTAGTTGGTGACCTGGCAATCTTCATGGTACAGAACGGTATGACACCTGAAAACATCCTGGAAAAGGGTCAGGGCATCGACTTCCCAGACTCCACAGTATCCTACTTCGAAGGTATGATGGGTCAGCCGGAAGGCGGATTCCCAGAAGACCTGCAGAAGCTGGTTCTGAAGGATAAGGAACCAATCACATGCAGACCTGGTGAATTATTACCGGATGAAGATTTCGAATACATCAGAAGCGGCCTGCAGAAACACTTCGACTTAGAAGGTACTGATCAGGAAGTCATCAGTTACGTGATGTATCCAAAGGTATACGAAGATTATCAGAACAGCCTGAAGAAAGACGGTAACTTCAGATACATGGGTTCCGACATCTTCTTCCACGGCTTAGAAGAAGGCGAAACCTGCGAAGTAAAGTTAGAAGAAGGTCACGTTCTGGTTATCAAGTTACACGAAATCAGAGGTCTGGATGCAGAAGGTAAGAGAGACCTGGTATTCGAAGTAAACGGTAACAGAAGAATCATCAAGATCAAGGACAACGACATGGCTTCTTCCGTACACGCTGTAGCGACAGCACGTATGGCAGACGAAAACAATCCAATGGAAGTTGGCGCAAACATCCCAGGTAACATCATCAAGGTTCTGGTATGCGAAGGTGAAACTGTAGCTGAAAAGCAGCCTATCGCAGTCATCGAAGCTATGAAGATGGAAACAAACATCCTGGCAACTGCAGACGGTATCGTAGATACAATCTACGTAGACGAAGGTCAGCAGGTAAAGGCCGGCGAACTGGTTGTGAAGCTGAGAGAAGCTGAAACAGAAGCAAAAGAAGAAAAATAATAAGACCGAAAGGTGTATTTGAAGAGGGAGAGGCGGGAGCTTCTCCCTTTTTGCGGTCTGATTTAGAAACTATGGAGAATTTTACTTGACCTTCCGCCTTGTGGAGGGTTTATGATGTGTACAGAACCATCAAAGACAGAAGGGGGAATCTGGTCATGAAGATTCATGAAGTGGAAAGCCGGACCGGCATCACGAAGAAGAATATCCGGTTCTACGAGGAACAGCGTCTTCTGAACCCAAAACGTAACACGGAGAACGGATACCGGGAGTATAGTGAGGAAGATGTGATGATATTGCAGCGGATTAAGTTCATGCGGAAGCTTGGCGTTTCCATAGAAGAAATCCGCCAGATGCTGTCAGGTCATCATACCGTTGGGGATGGGATGGGACGACATCTAATTACGTTGGAACGAGAAAAAGAGAATCTAAACCATTCCATCGCAATCTGTAAAGAACTGGTGGAAATACAGAGGCCTTTGGGGGAATTCGATGTGACCGAAATCCTGTATCAGATGGAAGAAATCGAGGCTGCGGGGGCTACTTTCAAGGACAAACAGAAGGAGGACATCCGTGTGCAGTATGTCGTTCCAGTGGTCATCGCGGCTTTAGCAATCGCCTTCATCGCAGGCGGCATTGCTTTGATTATTTGGTCCTATGGGGCTTATCCGGAAGATGCACCGCCTATGGCTTTTGTGGTGTTCTGTGTATTACTGCTGCTAGGTGTTGCGGGCGGCATTGTTCTGGCTCTGATACAGAGAATCCGGGAAATTGGGAAAGGAGAGGTGCATGATGCGAGACGATACTAAACAGAATAAGAAGAAAAAAGGCGCGTGGATTTGTGCGCTGGTTGTGATTGGTGCAGCGCTGGCCTACCTTGCTTTCGCACTGATTCCACTTGTCAGCGAAAGCTTTGGAGATGGTTTTGTGATAGCGTTTCTGATACTTTACGGATTGATTTTCCTGACAATTATTGCTGGCGTTTTGATTGCCCTGTACCAAAGGTTGAAAGAAATCGAAGGCGGTGAAGAGGAAGATGCGAAGAAATATTGACGAAGCCGCACAGGAGAAAAGACGCAGGGAAGCATGGCACAGTGCATGGCTGGCCAGTGGATGGATGCTGCTCACAGGCATACTCATCTTGTTGCTGCGTAGCCATTTTCAAATTCGCGGACTGGGCGGATTTCTGATGCTATGCACGGCGATCATCAATTTCGGGGGAATTGCCCCCGTGTGGATATTACTGAAAACGAGGCTAAAAGAGATTGAAGGAGGAGAAGAAGATGCTGCTACTGAATATTAACTATGTACCGGGAAAGGAAATCGATGCACTTGGACTGGTAAAAGGCACTGTCGTACAGTCTAAAAATATCGGAAAGGACTTTATGGCTGGCATGAAGACCATCGTCGGCGGCGAGCTGGCCGGCTATACGGAAATGCTGGTAGAAGCGCGTCAGATTGCAACGAAGCGAATGGTGGACGAGGCTATGGCCATGGGTGCAGATGCCGTGATCAACGTGAAATATGGGTCTTCTGCATTGATGCAGGGTGCTGCCGAAATCGTGGCATACGGCACAGCCGTGAAATATAAGTAATCTTAAAAAGCACTGCGCGCAGTGCTTTTTTTCATGGTCTCATGCTCCAACTTCTTGACATATGCTATGGAACTTTATAAAATGAAAGTTAGGAAAAAGTTTGATGCTGTGACATCAAAGGAAAAGGAGTCGGTTTTATGACAAATAATAAGAGATGGTTGTACCTGGGTGTAGGTACACTGCTATTGGTATTTTGCGGGCTGATCTACGGATGGTCCCTGTTTAGAGCTCCATTCGGTGAAGTATATCCGGATTGGACGGTATCTCAGTTATCCATGACCTTTACGATTTCCATGATTTTCTTCTGCCTGGGCAGTTTTGTGTCCGGTCAGCTGGCGAAGAAATTCCCGGCAAGAGTGATTATCATGATCGCTGCAGCGTGTCTGCTTGTTGGATTCTTTGGCGTTTCCAGAATGAATCCGGAAGCCGGCAGCCTGCCACTGCTGTACATCTGCTACGGCGTCCTGGGCGGCAGCGGCGTAGGTCTGACATACAACGCAGTTATCGGTACCATGAACAAATGGTTCCCTGACAAACCGGGTCTGTGCAGCGGTATTATGATGATGGGCTTCGGTCTGGGTGCGCTGGTACTGGGCAGTATCGCAACCAGTCTGATTGCATCTGTAGGTATCTTTAAGACCTTCATGATTCTGGGCATTATGATTTTCGTTGTGCTGATGGCCGGATCCTTTATGATTAAGGCGCCGGAAGCACCACAGGGCAAGGGAGGCCCGGCAAAGGAACTGTACGGCGAAGGTCCTGCAGTTATGATGAAATCCGTATCCTTCTGGGTATTCATGGTTTGGTGTGTTGTCGGCAGTATTGCCGGCCTGATGGTTGTAAACAGTGCGGCTACCATTGCAGTTGCTTTTGGTGCACCTGCCATCATGGGTATGATCGTATCCGTATTCAATGGTGCGGGTCGTATGATCATGGGCAACGTATATGATAAGAAGGCAGGTAAGTTCTCCATGCTGGTTGACATCCTGTTCATGGTTGCCGGCGGCGTGCTGCTGATTGCCGGTGCAAAGGCAGACGGTATGGTACTGATCCTGTTAGGTCTGCTGTCCATGGGTCTGTGCTATGGTGGTAACCCTACAATCTGTTCTACATTTATTAACAGATATTATGGTCCAAAGTATTTCACACAGAACTTCAGTATCGGTTTATTCAACCTGGTACCTGCAGCAATCTTAGGACCTATGATTTCTGCAAAACTGATTGAATCCTCCGGTGGAAGCTACGATTCTACTTTCTTTGCGATTATCGTGTGTGCTGTAATCGCCACCGTATTGTGGTTCGCAATGATTGCCATCGTTAAGAAGGAGAATGCAGCGAGAGGCGAAGAAAGACCTTTCTAATTCTATATTAGCGTGAAAGAGCCTGGCGTGCTGCCGGGCTCTTTTTGAGGAGATTTACATGAAAAACAAACAATTATGGAAGAATTATCTATTGCTTGCAGTGGGGCTTTCCATTCTTGCTTTGGGCGTGGCTTTTTCCATCAAAGGCGCCTTGGGGACATCCCCTATATCCAGCCTGCCCTATGTGCTCAGTCTGATGATCCCGTCTTTGACTGTTGGAAACCTGACCATCATGATGCATATCGTGATGATCCTGTTACAGATTTTGTTGCTTCGCAAAGATTTCGAATGGATGCAGCTGATGCAGCTTCCTGTGGCGTTTTTCTTTGGGTATTTGACAGATTTCTGGGTCTGGGTGACCAATGGTATTGCAGTCAGCAGTTATTTCGGACAGTGGACTGCCTGTGGTATCGGAATTCTCCTTGTGGGAATCGGCGTCAGTTTTGAGGTAAAGGCAGGCGTAGTGGTTTTGGCCGGGGAAGGATTGATTCTTGCGTTATGTAAAGTCCTGGATGTGGAGTTTCCAAAGATGAAAATCATCAACGATGTGACATTGGTATCTATTGCAGCCGTACTGTCTTTGATCTTTCTCAAAGGACTGTATGGCGTACGCGAAGGGACAATTGCAGCTGCGGTTTTAGTCGGGGCCGTGGCGAAACAGTCTAGACGAATAATCGACAATTTTGTAAAAATATGATGAAAAAATGAAAAAATATTCATCGGAATACTTTTTTTACGGAAAAAACTGTGCTATAATCTTTAGCGGAAAAAATATTGTTCATTATAGCTTTGATTTTATATAAAAAGGAGATAAACATATGGAAAACTTAAAACTGTTATACACAGGTAAGACAAAGAACGTTTACGAACTGCCAAACGGTAACGTATTACTGAAGTTCAAAGATGACTGCACTGGCAAAGACGGTGTATTCGATCCAGGTGAAAATGCAGTTGGCCTGACAATTGAAGGTGTTGGCGATGTAAACCTGCGTATGTCCATCTACTTCTTCGAAAAGATCAACGCAGCTGGCATCCGTACACACTACGTATCCGCTGACTTAGAAAATACAACTATGGAAGTTCTGCCTGCAAAGGTATTTGGTAAGGGCCTGGAAGTTATCTGCCGTCATAGAGCAGTAGGTTCTTTCTACAAGAGATACTGTGATTACTGTGAACTGGGTCAGGAACTGCCAGCTTACGTAGAAACTACATTCAAGAACGACGCATTAGGCGATCCACTGGTAACAAAGGATGGTCTGGTAGACTTAGGCGTTATGACTGCTGAACAGTATGACTCCCTGAAGGCACAGACACAGGCTATCACAAAGATCGTAGCAGACGACCTGAAGGAAAAGGGTCTGGACCTGTACGACATCAAGTTCGAATTCGGTTACGATGCAGAAGGCAAAGTTATGCTGATTGACGAAATCGCTTCCGGTAACATGAGAGTTTACAAGGACGGCGAATACGTAGATCCATTAACACTGAACGAATTATTCTTCGCATAAAAATTAGTATGACAAAGGGAACCCAAGGTGGGTTCCCTTTTTATTTTTAGCGTTCTGCGTTGTAATGCTGTATGATATGCTTTTTAAAAGCCAGATATACACCACCTTCTTTTCTCTTTTTCAAAGATGCGATGATGGTAACAAAAGTCTGTGGAGGATCAAGTGGAATAGAAGTAACGTTTTCGTTACTGCACTTAGCGCCAATATCCTGTGTTACCAAAAGAATGCCAGCATTCGCCTTTACCATTTCCATCATAATATCGGTTTCGTTAGTATTCATAAAAGCAACATTAAAATTGATATTGTTTTTTTCATAGAGTTCTTTCATCTCATTATAGTAATGAGAATCTATATCTCCAGTCAGCAAAGGCATTTCTCCCAATGCTTTTACCGGAAGAATTTCTTTTTGTGCATTTGGATGATCCTTGTGAATTAATGCACATAGTTTTTCACTTTTCAAAATATCAAATTTGATAGAAAGTGGAATATTTTCTTCTCGGCCTTTAATGATGATAAAATCAAGGTCTCCGTTTTCCAGCATTTCATAGCCCTGATAGTTTTCTATTACTTTTACACTTCCAATAACGTTATGATTTGAAGCAAAAAAACCATTAATCACAGAGACAAGTCCAGCTGTTTTATAAAATGGAAAAATACCGATACGGATAACTGCCTTATCTCTGGATGTCTTTTGCTGGAATGCTTCCATTAACTTATCCATGCTTTCCATAACATCTTTGCCGTAAGAACAAAAACGTTCGCCATCAGGTGTAAGTGCAACACCGTGGGTATCACGCTTAAAGATTTTGATGTTCAGCTCTTCTTCTAATGCAAGAATTTGTTTTGAAATTGCAGGTTGTGAAACAAAGAGCGTTTCTGCAGCCTTAGAGAAACTGCGCCTTTTTGCTACTTCGAGGACATAAGCGATTTGTCTTATTTCCATATCAATCTCCTAGCTAACGATGGTTATTACTTATGGTTATAGGCACATTATATCTAATTATTTCCTTTTTTGTAAAGAGTAATTTAAAATTTTCTTAACAAGATGAAGGAGGTGAAGAAATTGAATCGATTTCTCGTAGAAGCTAATGAGATGAAGGAAACGATTATTTCTAACAGAAGATACATTCATCAAAATGCAGAAGTTGGTTTTAAACTTCCCAAAACCATAGCCTACGTTTCTCAGAAACTGAAAGAAATAGGTTATGAACCAAAAGCTTTAGGCGGAGGTTTGACTTGCACTGTCGGAACTGGCAGTCCGGTTTTATTGCTTCGTGCGGATATGGACGCCTTACCACAGCTAGAAATGTCCGGAGAATCTTTTGCATCAGAAACTGGTGCCTGTCATTCCTGCGGACATGATGGACATACAGCTATGATGCTGGCAGCAGCTGAAATCCTAAAAAAGCATGAAGAAGAATTAGAAGGTACTGTGAAATTCATGTTCCAGGCTGCAGAAGAAACCTTAAAAGGCTCACAGGCTATGATTGATGAAGGAATCCTGACAGAACCAGATGTTGATGCAGCTATGGCTTTTCATTTAAATTTTGGCCCTTGTGGAGACTTTGACCTGCATCCCGGATGTCTTACTTATGCAGAACACAAAATGATGCCATCTGCTGATGAATTTCAGATTACGGTGAAAGGAAAATCTTGTCATAGTAGTACGGCTTTTCTTGGCGTATCTGCAGTAAGTGCAGCAGCACATATCATCATTGCATTACAGGAACTAATCCAGGCAGAGTTTCCAAGTGATGAAACTGTATTGCTTGCAATCGGTCAAATGATATCTGGATCTACATCCAACATCATTCCAGATGAAGCAATTATAAAAGGTAATTTCAGAGCGTACACCAATGAGAGCAGAGACAAGTTAAGAGAGCGTTTAACTGAAATATCTACATTGGTAGCACAAACATTCAGGGCAACTGCAGAAGTTGAAATTCTGGCAGGTGTTGCACCAAATATTAATCATCCTGCTTTTGCAAAAGAAATGGCAGGTTACTGTGAAGATGTTATGAATAAGGTCATTGTCATTCCTCCGGTAAAAGGATCTGAGGATTTTGCAAACCTTTGCAAACATGTGCCGACATTCTTTGCAAATGTGTGTGCAGGAAGCCCGGAAGACGGCTATGAGTACAGCATGCATCATCCGAAAGCACGTATTGATGAACGTGCACTGCCATATGGTGCTGCAGCGCTTTGTAACTGTGCTTATAATTGGTTGAAAAACCATTAGTGTTCGTTGTCGTTTAAGAGAGCAGAAAGGAATTATTATGAACGGTTTAATCGCATTGACAATCGTCCTCGTTGTTTACGCAGTGGGGGATATAATTGCAACAAAAACAAAAGCTATCATTTCCATGTTATTTGTAGCCTCCGTTGTATTTGCAGTTGCATTTTGGAATGGACTGCCTGCAACTATCTTTGCAGACTCTGGCCTACAAGGCTTTGCTGCTGTAACAGTTGGCTTACTGTTAGTGCATATGGGTACTACCATTAAGCTCTCTGATTTTATTCAGGAATGGAAGACTGTAGTTATCGTACTTTGTTCTACTGTCGCAATCTGTTTAGGTGTTTACTTCTTAGGACAAGTATTCATTCAACCAGAAATGGCATTAATCGGTGCACCAATTTTAGGCGGTGGTGTTGTCGCATTTCTGGTTATGTCTGAAGCATTGGCATCTGCAGGAGACAATGTTATTGTTTTCGGCTCTTTGGTTCTGGTTGTCCAAGGCGTTGTTGGCTTCCCAATCGCATCGTTCTTATGCAAAAAAGAAGCATTGCGTTTAAAGGGTGAATACGCAGCAGGCAATATTACAGTGGTAAAACCTTTAGAAGCTACGGATGGTAAAGCTAAGTGGAAAATTTTCCCTGAAACACCTGCAGCATATAATGGTCCTAACTATATTATCGCAAAATTAGCTTTAGTGGCTTGTCTTGCACAGTGGATATCTGGTCTTACTGGCGGAAAAGTAAATATGTTGGTTATTTGCTTAATCCTTGGTGTATTATTAAGAGAAATTGGATTCTTGGATGAAGGATCTTTAACCAAAGCAAATGGATTCACTTTCGTTATTGGTGCAGTATTAGTCAACGTATTCGCAAGTCTTGCAAATACAACCCCTGCATTAGTATTGTCCATGGTGAAACCTTTAGCAATTGTTGTTGTCGTTGGATTATTATGTTGTGCAGTTGTTGCTATTCTGGTGGGTAAGATTTTCAAGCAGAGTTGGTATATGTCTTTTGCATTAGGCGTAACCGCATTGTTTGGTTTTCCAGGAACCTTTATTGTACCAACAGAAGTAGCAAACGCAGTTGCTTCCAATGAGGAAGAAAAAGAAGTTATCTTACAAAAGATTCTTCCAAAGATGTTAATCGCTGGTATGGTTTCTGTTTCTATCGTATCAGTTGTTGCAGCTGGCATTATGGCAGGCTGGGCATAAAAATCAGATTTATCCTTCCTTTGAAGAAAATAAATGCAAGAAACCCCTGACATATAATTTGTCAGGGGTTTTACGTTATCTTTTATTATCGTAATGTGAACTTATTCCGGTAACATTCCAGGACGCCTTCTTTTCGTAGTTTGCTGATTTCTGCAGATAAGCCGCTGCGGTCCACCTCCAGATAATCGGCCAAGGTCTGACGGTCGAAAGGAATCTCAAACGAATCACTCTGATGCATCTTGGCCTGTGCTAAAAGATATGCCATCAGCTTCTCCCGGGTGGTCCGCTTGGATGTGATTTCTATTTTTTGATGGAACCCCAGGTTCTTACGGGCCATAATCTGCAGCAGGTTGAAAATCAGCTTGGTATGGAATCCGCAGGCATTGCTGCATGGGGAGATGATGCGGCTGCTGTCGATGAGCATGACGTCACAGGCTGCAGAAGCGGTGACACTGACCGGCAGTGTTTCGACGCCGGCAAAGGCGAAAGACTCTCCGAAGAGGTCTCCCGGTTCCAGTCTGCTCATCAGCGTCCGGTTTCCATAGTAATCGTCCCGGCTGACCTGAACGCTGCCGGAAAGAACGATGCCAATCTGCTTTGCGGGGTCTCCTTCTGAAAAGATATACCGGCCTTTGTCAAAAAAGAGGCGGCGTGCACCCAGACAACCCAGGATTGCAGAGAGTTCCTCCTCTTTGATGCCCTGAAACAGCGGGCATTCTTTGATGATATTGATAAAATTTCTCATAATCTTCTCCTGTTTGTTGAATTTTCAACATACTGTTTGAGAGGATTATATTATACTGTGATTACAGAATCAAGAGGAGGATTTGAAAATGAAAAGAAGAATTATCAAGATAGATGAAAGTAAATGTAACGGATGCGGCTTGTGCGCGGCTGCCTGTCACGAAGGAGCCATCGGCATGGTAGACGGCGTGGCGAAACTGCTGAGAGACGACTACTGTGACGGTTTAGGTGACTGCCTGCCTGCATGCCCGATGAACGCCATTTCCTTTGAGGAAAGAGAAGCCCTGCCTTATGACGAGGCGGCAGTGAAAGCGGCCATGGCTGAACGCGCTAAGCTGGCAGAAATCGCAAAGCGGGCGGAAGAAGCGGCTGCAGAAGTGAGACAGAATCCGACACTGGGCTGTGGTTGTCCGGGCAGCATGGCCAAAGCTATTGAAAGGGAAGAAGAACGTGACTGCAGCGGCCAGGTGGCAGAAGCAGCACATCCGACAGCGAAACCACAGAGCCAGCTTCGTCAGTGGCCGGTACAGATCAAACTGGTTCCAACCAATGCGCCATACTTTGACGGTGCGAAACTGCTGGTTGCAGCGGACTGCACGGCTTACGCTTACGCCAACTTCCACGAAGACTTTATCAAAGGCCGGATCACCCTGGTCGGCTGTCCAAAGCTGGACATGGTGGATTACGCAGAAAAGCTGACTGAAATCATCGCAAACAACGACATCAAAGACGTGACAGTAGTCAGAATGGAAGTACCTTGCTGCGGCGGCATCGAGATGGCGGTAAAACGCGCCCTGCAGGCCAGCGGCAAGTTTATCCCATGGCAGATTGTAACGGTTTCTTCCGATGGAGAAATTGTGGATTAAAGATACAAAACCTTTCAAAGACGGCTCTCTGCGTGCTATAATTGAAAAAGAAGACTAGACGTAAGAGGTTGTAATGAACAAAAAAGAAATCATTCGTTTTTTTGATGAAAGGGCATCGCAGTGGGATGCAGAAATGGTATTCAACGCATCTGTCGTGGAACAGATTCTGGACAATGCCCATATTACAAAAGGGATCCACGTGCTGGATGTTGCATGCGGGACAGGGGTATTGTTCCCGGAATACCTGAAGCGGGACGTGGCATCCATTACTGCCATTGACATTTCCAGCGAAATGGTAAGAATCGCAAGGGAAAAGTTCCCACAGATTGATATACTTTGTGGTGATGCAGAACGCTTTTCCTTTCCAAGGAAATTTGACAGAATCATGATATATAATGCTTTTCCTCATTTTCCAAATCCGGAAGCGCTGATCAGGAATCTGTCAAGACATCTGGCTTCGGAAGGTACGATTACGATTGCGCACAGCATGAGCAGAGAAGCGTTACAGAGACACCATGCCGACAGGGCGGATCAAGTTTCCGTTGAACTGCCGGAACTGGAGATCCTGAAAGAAATGCTTGCTCCGTATGTACAGGTGGAGACCGCAATTTCCAATGAAAGGATGTATCAGATTACAGGAACTATATAAACACATAAAAAAGGCCGTAGCGTGATCGCTGCGGCCTTTTGGCTGTTCATATGTATTTATTTCACTGCTTCTTCCACAGTCGCCATCATCTGATCGATGTCGATGACGCCGGTATGTCTGATTTCTTTCTTGTCTAAGTCCTTCAGGCCTCCAGGGATGCGGACGCTGGTTTCTGCAGCCAGGGCTTCTACATACTTGAAGCCGTTTTCTTCCTCGCCCAGACCGATGGATTTTGCTACGCTTTCCGCGAACTTGTATGCACTTGCAGTGGATGCGATGACAGTTGGTGTGGTGTCGCCTGTCGCAGCCTTATAGTCTTCGTAAACCTTGTAAGCAACCGCAGTGTGGGTATCCATCAGATAGCCCGCTTCCTTGTACAGTTTTGCCACCGCTTCGTTGGTTTCTTCTATAGAAGCACAGCCGCCGTAGAAGTCTGCAAGACCTGCTTTGATGGCGTCGCTGACTTCGTAACGCTTTTCTGTGTCAAGCTGCTGCATGAGGGCTTTGATCTCTTCACCGTTGCCACCGGACAAGTGGTACAGCAGTCTTTCCAGGTTGCTGGAAATCAAAATGTCCATGGATGGCGTATTGGTCAGATAGAAGTCTCTGTTGATGTCGTATACGCCGGTGTTGATAAAGTCTGTGAGAACTTTGTTTTCGTTGGACGCGCAGATGAACTTGTTCACAGGAATGCCCATCAGTTTTGCGTAGTAGCCGGCCAGGATGTTGCCGAAGTTGCCGGTAGGTACCACGATGTTCATCGGTTCGCCGTTTTTGATTACGCCTCTTTCCACCAGCTTGATGTAGCTGTAAACGTAGTAAGCTACCTGTGGTACCAGACGGCCGATATTGATGGAGTTGGCGGAGGATAGCTTGCAGCCGTGAGCCGCCAGTTTTGCAGCGAAAGCGTCGTCATTGAAGATCTTCTTCACGCCTGTCTGTGCATCGTCAAAGTTACCGTTGATGGCATAAACGTGGGTATTTTCACCTTCCTGGGTTACCATCTGTCTTTCCTGCACCTGGCTCACGCCCTGGTTTGGGAAGAATACGATGATTTCTGTGCCAGGCACATCAGCAAATCCCTCCAGTGCAGCTTTGCCGGTGTCGCCGGAAGTAGCTGTCAGGATGCAGATTTTCTGTTCTTCCTTTTCTTTCTTTACGGCAGTTGTCAGCAGATAAGGCAGGATGGACAAAGCCATGTCCTTAAAGGCAGCAGTTTTGCCGTGGTATAATTCTAAGAAATGAGCGCCGCCCGCTTCCACGATTGGAGCGATTTCTTCCGCTTCAAATTTGGCATCGTATGCGCCGTCGATGCAGTAATGCATTTCTTCGTCGGTATAGTCATCAAAGAAAGCGCCGATCACTTTGAAGGCGATTTCCTGATAGGACTTGCCGATCATTTCTTCTATAGTAAATGGCAGCTTTGGCAGTTCTGTTGGTACGAACAGGCCCTTGTCGTCAGACAGACCTTTGATGATGGCCTGTGCGCCGGTCAGCTCCATATTGTTTCCGCGTGTGCTCTTAAATTTTCTCATTTGTCTTTCTCCTTTATGTAGACCATAATTGACAAATATTATACATCAAAACCGGCAGAGTTTCAAGTAGGGAGGTGTGTGCGTTTCGTTATTGCAGGCAGTTCATGATAACTGTAACCATCATTTCTTTCTCTTCCGGCTTGGACTCTGCAATCATGATGGTCAGCGCAACCAAAGTGTGGTCATCGATTAGTTTTTCGCCGTTCAAAAACAGCACGCCGTTCTTGTCCAGGAAATACAGGAACATTGTTGCCGCGATTCTTTTGTTGCCATCGAGGAAACTGTGATTCTTGGTTATGAAATACAGCAGATGTGCTGCTTTTTCTTCGAGACTAGGGTATAGATCCCGACCGCCGAATGACTGGTGGATATTGCCGATGCTGCCCCGGAAGGAGTCGTCCTTTTCTTTTCCAAACAAATCAGATTCTGCGCCAAAACGCATGTGTGAAATCACTTCCATGCATTCCTCATAAGTCAGCTTGTAAGTAGAGGTATTTCCTTTTGGCCGCTGCATCGTCTGATGATCGTAAGCATCCAGCAGTTCCAGTGCCTGACTGTACTTTTGGATTACATTAAGAACCTGCTTGGAGTCCAATGAATTTTGCGTTCTTTTCATAATCTGTATCACTTCCCCAAGTTGTGCGATACGATTATGATTGACTGCATAACCTTGCAATATGTATTGTTTCAGGACAGAGTTTGCCCATTTGCGGAATTCTATGCCGCGTTTAGATTTCACACGGTAGCCGACAGAGATGATGACGTCGAGGTTGTAGAATTCGGTCATGTGTGTTTGTGTTTTCCCTTCGATTGCACCGTGTGGAGTGGTTGTCGCAAATTTTGCGACAACCACTTGATCGGAAAGTTCTTCCTGCAAGGCGTTGTTAATAAGTTTTCCAATTGTCTTAACATCTCTGTCAAAGAGTTCTGCCATCTGTTGGCGATTTAGCCAAACCGTCTCACCCTCAATTGGGACTTCCAGTGTAAGTGCATTGTCTGCAGTTTCAAAAATAACTAATAGGTTTTCCTTTTTCATTTTGATTTCCTCCGTTTTTCTTTTAGTATAGAGAAAAAGAAAATCAAAAAGGTCGCCTGCGAAGCGACCTTTTAAGTTTTTTGCATATAATTATTAACAGCGTCTGTTTAACTCTAGAATCCCTTGAAATTCCAACAAAAACGAAAAAACGGAAGTGAAATTCACTTCCGTTCAATATGGCGGAGGACAACGCTCCGCACATTGTGCTCCGCTCCTCCGGTCATCTGCCTACAATCGGCAGATTCCCTTCGCTGTCCTGATTTACACTCCAGCTGAAGCTGGGCAAATCAGGCATGGGACTTCCTCACCCACGCGTGGGTTCTCGTCCCATTTTGACCACCTCGACAAAAAACAAAAGAGCCACCCGATTGGGTAGCTCTTTGTTTTTTATGGCGGAGGACATGGGACTCGAACCCACGGGGCTGTTACACCTTACTTGATTTCCAATCAAGCTCCTTAGCCACTCGGTCAATCCTCCAAACAACTTCTATAATATATCACGGATTTGAGGGTAATGCAAGTACTTTTTTGAAGTTTTTTCGACTTTTTTAGAAAATCTTCGATAAGAAGCAGCAATAGGAATCAAGAGAATAGCGTGTCGAGTGATTGATGCATCGTCAACACCCCCCTGCAGCTATCGCGAATTCCATCCGAAACTCCGTCCATACCATTTGACATTTTCTCCCGCAAACAGTATAATAGAAATGTTAATTTTAATTTGAAAATCAGACGTTTGGCCTAAAGCAAAGACACCAAAAACGCCGACTGCCAGCGTCTCAAAATAGGTGGAGGAATTGACTATGAAAGAAAAATTAGAATCCCTGCTCCAAGACGGTATTGCAAGAATTAACGCTGCAAAAACAGAACCTGAATTACAGGAAGTAAAGGGCAGCCTGCTGGGTAAGCAGGGCTCTGTTACACTGCTGATGAAGGAAATGGGCAAAATTCCTGCAGAAGAGCGTCCCGTAGTAGGTCAGCTGATCAACCGCGTAAAGAACGAACTGAGCGCACTGGTTGACACAAGAAGAGAAGAACTGAAACTGAAGGCATCCGAAGTTTCTGAAGACTTTGACTGCACAGTTCCAGGCCTGCCGCCAATGAGTGGTGGTCTGCATCCAATTATCCAGATGTGCTATGACCTGAACGATGCATTCCGTTCTATGGGTTTTGAGATCTTTGAATCTACAGATATTACAAGCGAACACTATGCTTTTGATAACCTGAACTTCCCGCCAAACCATCCTGCAAGAGAAAGCATGGATACATATTGGTTAAAAGACCATGACAAGGGAACAGCTTGGGAAAAATTATGTCTGCGTCCGCACTTAACAGGAGACAGCGTTCGTTACCTGCAGACACACAAGGCACCATACAGATTCGTATATCCTGGCCGTGTTTACAGAAACGAAACAACAGACGCACGTCACGAAAGAGCTTTCTATCAGTATGAAGCCCTGATCGTTGACAAAGACTTTACTTTCACTGCAGGTAAGGTTATGATTCAGGCAATCCTGTCCAAGGTATTCGGAAGACACGTAAACGTAAGAATGCGTTCCGGTTTCTTCCCATTCGTAGAACCTGGATTCGAAATCGACATGGAATGTCAGGTTTGTGGCGGCAAGGGTTGCTCCGTATGTAAGAATGTAGGCTGGATCGAAGTTATGCCGGGCGGTACACCACATCCAAATGTACTGCGTGCGGCAGGCCTGGATCCTGATGAATATACTGGTTTCTATGTAAACATCGGTTTAGACAGACTGGTTATGATGCGCTACGGCGTTGATGACGTGCGTCTGTTCCACTCCGGTGACCTTAGATTCCTGGAACAGTTCCGTTAGAAAGGAGGCAGATAGACAATGTTAGTATCATTAAACTGGATTAAAGATTTTGTAAAACTGCCTGAAGACATGGACCTGAAACAGCTGGCTTATGACTTAACTATGTCTACTGTAGAAGTAGAAGACGTTGAAGTATTAGCTGAAAGATTTGAAGGTCTGGTTGTAGGTGAAATCAAAGAAGTTCTGCCTCATCCAAACGCTGACAAGCTGCGTGTTTGCAAAGTAGACATCGGAGCTGACGAAATCAAAGATATCGTTTGCGGCGGCTCCAACTTAGAAGTTGGCCAGAAGGTCTGCGTTGCTGTACCTGGTGCTATGGTAAAGTGGCACGGAGAAGGCGAACCTGTAGAGATCAAAGCTTCCAAGCTGAGAGGCGTAGAAAGCTTTGGTATGATTTGTGCTTCCACAGAAGTTGGTTTAGAAGAACTCATGCCATGTGGCGATCACGAAATCATGAACTTAAACGCGTTCGACTGCAAAGCAGGTGACAGCCTGGCAGATGCATTGGACTTAAACGACGTAATTTTAGAAATTGATAATAAATCCATGACAAACCGTCCTGACATGTGGGGCCACTATGGTATGGCGAGAGAAATCGCTACACTGTACGACCTGCCGCTGGAAGAAATCCCAGCGTTCGAACTGGGCGAAGTTGCAGAAGCAGATGTAAGAATCGAAGATGCAGAAAGATGCCGCAGAATGACTGGCACAAAGATTGAAGGTCTTTTCGTAAAGTCTGCTCCATTTTATATGCAGAGCCGTCTGTGGAGAGTGGGTCTGCGTCCAATCAACGCACTGGTTGATATCACAAACTATGCGATGATGGCAACAGGTCAGCCTTCCCACGCTTATGACTTGGATCATATCCATGACTTCTTAGGCGTAAGAAAAGCAACAGAAGGTGAAACTCTGACTCTGTTAAACGACGAAGAACTGCCGCTGACAGAAGACGATTTAGTAATCGTAGACAGCACAGGTCCTGTAGGTCTGGCCGGTGTTATGGGCGGTAAGAAGGATTCTATCTTAGACACAACAAGCAGCGTTCTGCTGGAAGTTGCAAACTTTGAGCCAAAGGGCATCAGAAGAGTTATGCAGCGTTACGACAGCCGTACAGACGCAGCAACAAGATATGAAAAGGGTGTAGATCCTGAAAGAGTAGATCTGGGCTGGAACATGTGCATGAACTTGTTCGCAGAGTTATATCCTGAAATGAAGGTCACTGCATACAAGGATGTTTACCCAACAAAGATTGAAAGACCGGTTATCGACGTAAGCTTAGCATGGCTGGAAAGACGTCTGGGCCAGAAGATGACTAACGAGTACATCGAAAACAAGCTGGGCAGACTGGGCTTTGAAGTGAAAATCGAAGGTGACAACCTGAACGTTGTGACACCATCCTGGAGATCCACAGGCGACATCTCCATGAAGGCAGACATCATGGAAGAAATCGCAAGAATCTACGGTTACGATAATTTCGAAGCAACTGACATCACAACATCTTTCTCTGCGGCAATCAACCAGGTAGACGTTGATCTGTCCAGAAAGATCAAAGAATACTTCGCATTCCGTTGCAACATGCAGGAAATCTTCTCCTATCCTTGGATGAAGGACAAGACAGTAGAAGCTGTTTTAGGCTCCACGGAAAACCTATTAGAGCTGGCTGCACCGCCTGCACCAACAGAAAGATTTGTACGTTCCTCCCTGCTGCCAAACATCGTAGACGCAGTAGCAAAGAATGAACGTTTCTACAGCGAATTTGCCATCTTCGAAGAAGCACAGATCTTCGCTGACAAGGATTACGTAAGCAAGTACAACGAAAACGAAAAGATTCCTGGCTATACAAAGAGCATCTCTGGTGCTTTTGCCGGCGACGCAAAGGATCTGGTAACCCTGTTCCGTAAGGCAAAGGGCGTACTGGAAATGCTGCCTAGATACACACACATGGAAGGCTTCACTTTCAAGAAGGAAGAAAAGCCTGTTTGGGCAGATAACACTGTATGGCTGAACATCTACTTAGGCGATCAGAAGATCGGTAACATGGGTCTGCTGGCAAAGAAGGCATCCATGGACTGCGGTATCAAGAACCTGGCAACCATCCTGTTCGATCTGGATTACTATGCACTGCAGCCATTCAAGTCCAGAATCAACACATTCGAACATCTGGCTGAATTCCCTGAAAACGAATACGACTTCTCCTTACTGTTCGATGTGAACACAAAATGGGAAGACATCTACGCAGCCATCGAAAAGAAGATCGCTTCTGACAAGCTGCTGAAGAGCGCATCCTTCATCGGTGAATACAGAGGTAAGCAGATTCCGGAAGGCAAGAAATCCGTTACAATCCGTCTGGTAATCGGTTCCGATACAAAGACGCTGACTTCTGAAGAAATCGAAAAGGCAGCTGCTAAGATTTCCAAGACATTAGAACATGTACTGGGCGCACAGGTGCGTACTGCATAGGATTACAGAAAAAACAAAAGAGACAGGTTTTACCTGTCTCTTTCTGCGTTCTGGAAAGAATTATTCAGTTCTGATCTTTACGGATGTCATAACCGGCTGTTCCTCGGCAGGAATCGTGCCGTTGTCATCTGTAGGCTGTGCCTTTTCGCAGACCGCATCTACTACGTCCAGGCCTTCCGTTACTTCACCGAATGCGGCGTACTGGCCGTCCAGGAATTCGCTGTCAGCATGACAGATGAAAAACTGAGAGCTTGCGCTGTTCGGGTCGTTTGCACGGGCCATGGAAATCACTCCACGCTTGTGGGAGATGTTGTTTTCGTAACCGTTGTTTGCGAATTCGCCAACGATATTGTTTTCACTGCCGCCCATGCCGGTGCCCTCCGGATCGCCGCCTTGCATCATGAAACCGGCCATGATACGGTGGAATGTGATGCCGTCATAGAATCCGTCATTTGCCAGCGCCACGAAGTTGGCACAGGATACAGGTGCTTCCGCCTGGTTCAGTTTCACGGTGATTACGCCGTAGTCTTTGATGTCAATGTCAGCGTAGTAAGTCTTGGACTCGTCCAGAAGCTCCGGTGTATACGTGCCCGGGATGTTCGCATCCGCGCTGCTACCGCCGGTTCCGCTTGTAGTTTCGTTGCCGCCGCATGCAGCCATGGAGAATGCCATTGCTGCAACCATAGCGGCTGCAAATAATTTTTTGATCATTTTGTTCATAGGTAATCCCTTTCCTTTCAAAAATATTATCTACCATTATATCGCAACTATGTGTTACAATCAACCTAACAAAGATAAGAAAAGAGGCTTACCATGAACACCGACATCATCAAAAAATACGCGAAGGAACACGACAGCTTCTACCTATATGACGAGGCAGTCATCGCAGAAAATATCAAGTGCCTGCAGGATAGCTACCCCCACGCAGAATTCCTTTATTCGGTGAAATGCAACCCGAACAAAGACGTCATCGACGCAATCTTCTCCCGGGGTTTCGGTGCCGATGCGGCCAGCGCCGGGGAAGTGAAACTGGCGGTTGAAGCAGGTCTCTCAAAAGACAGAATCTATTACTCCGCACCGGGAAAGACTCTCGCGGACATCAAAAACACCATGGATTATGCAGTCCTCATCGCGGACAGCCTGCGCGAAGTTGCACGCATCCAGAAGGCGGCAGAAGAGAAGGGCATCGTGCTGGACATCGGCCTGCGGATCAATCCTTTGTTCTCTTATCCCGACGGAGAGCCGATGCCGGCCAAATTCGGTATCGACGAAGAGGACGCGGCGGAACTGATTAGAAACAATCCGTATCCAAACGTGAGAATCAATGGCCTGCACATCCATCTGCGCAGCCAGTCTCTGGACGGAGAGCCTTGGCGGCCTACTACAAAGGCATTTTTGCGGCTGCAGAAAGGCTGCGGGAAATTAGTCCGGTGGACTTTGATTACCTGAACATGGGCTCCGGCATGGGCATTACCTATGGGCCGGATGACGAACCTTTGGATATTCCGGCATTGGCAGAGGTCGTTTGTGCGGAGTCGGCAGTGTTTGCAGGAAAGCATCCGCAGACCAAGATTTTGATGGAAACGGGACGCTACGTGACGGGACACGCCGGCCTGTATGTAACCAAAGTGGTGGACAAGAAGACTTCCAGGGGAAAGACCTTTGTGCTGCTGAAGAATACGCTCAACGGCTTTATAAGACCGTCCATGGCGCGGATGGCGGAATTCTTTGCGGGGGACGAGGAACCGAAGAGCAACGAGCCGTTCTTCACCAGTTCCGATGCTTTTGCGTTCATCCCGCTGTCAGACAGTGAGGAAATCGAGTGGGTAACCCTGGTAGGAAACCTTTGTACGGCATCGGACGTCATTGCCGAAGACGTGTGGATGCCGGTGCTGGAAGAGGGGGATCTGGTGGTGATGACCAACGCAGGAGCCTATGCAGCATCTATTACGCCGATGCAGTTTTCCAGCCAGGAAAAACCGGCCGAAATATTTTTGCCATTATTCTGAAAAAAATGTTTTCAAGGCATAGGCGAAGTGTTATAATTTCCGCAATAGGCAAAATTTTCTATTAGTATATTGGAGGAAAAGAAATGAACAAGAGAATCGATTTAATTGGTGTTCAGATGGACTTAGGCGCTGCAACACGTGGCGTAAACATGGGTCCGGCTGCAATCAGATATGCAGGTGTTGCACAGGGCGTAAGAGATTTAGGATATGAATGTAAGGACAAGGGCGACATCATTCCAATCTCTGAAGGCGCAACTGCTGATGATATGAGAAACTATGAACAGGTTATCGATGCAAATACAAAGTTATATCAGGCTGCTTTAGCATCTCACGAAGAAGGTGCATTCCCTGTTGTTTTAGGTGGCGACCACTCTATCGCAGCAGGCAGCATCCAGGCTACAGCAAAGAAGTTCGGCAAGATCGGTATCATCTGGATCGACGCACACGGCGACTGGAACAGCCCTGAATCTTCCGAATCCGGCAACATGCACGGTATGCCATTCTCCGCAGTATGCGGCGCTGGTCCTGACTGCATGATTGACTTCGGCCAGGGTCCTGTCATCGTAGATCCTAAGAACTGCGTACAGATTGCCGGCAGAGACATCGACAGAGAAGAAAGAAAGAGAATGAAGGAATACGGCGTAACTGTATTCTCCATCGCTGACGTTGACAGAATGGGTATGCCTGCAGTAATCGAAGAAGCAATCAAAATCGCTACAAACGGCACAGAAGGTATCCACGTTTCCTTCGACGTAGACGCAATCACTCCAGAAAGCGCACCAGGAACAGGTACAAGAGTACACTCCGGTTTAACACTGAGAGAAGCATTCTACTTAGTAGAAATGTTATACGAATCCAAGAAGGTTCTGGCATTAGACATGGTAGAAGTAAACCCAATGTTAGATATCAGAAACCAGACAGGCGAAGTTGCAAGCGAACTGATCCTGGCTACAATCGGTAAGACTGTATATTAATCTACATAAGAAAAACCCTGCGGCATGGCTGCAGGGTTTTTTGTATGGTGTGGCTGGCATATCAAAGCAAAGTTCTAGAAAATAGAAGATTATATGCTGTTTTCCAGAAAAAATGTCACGAGTGTTCTAGAATTACAGTCAATCCAAGGTGTTTTTCTAGAACTTTGGCGACAAAATCTCCATTTCTGAAGCAGTAGTTCTAGAAAATAACCTGTTCAGTCTTTGTTTTCTAGAACTCAATTATAAAAAGTTCTAGAAATATAACTGTATCCTGCCAGTTTTCTAGAACTTTTCATATCTTACTTCTTATTTCCGCTTTGCGCGGACTTCCTTCAGCGCCGTTTCGTCGATGGCGCCGGAGGCGATGGTGTTGTTGACCCACAGCTGCAAGGAATCCACAGTCAGGGAAAGCTGTTCCAGCTGATCCTGGATGTTCGCGAAATCTTCCAGCTCGTGGCCTTCGATTTTGCCGTCGGCAACGATTTCGATGAGACGGTCTTTTTCTTTATTCAAAGCGTTTAGTGACGCCAGAATCTCGATTGTAATCTGAGACAGGTCCTTTGCCTGGATGGCAGGCACGTATTCCTGACCAATCTGGCAAACGTGAGAGCAGTAATAGTTACAAAGTCCCGGATCGCCGTAGGCTTTAGACATCTGGTAGACGTCTTCCGGATGAGGTTCGATTTTTCCGCTTTCGATCTTTTCGATGCGGCTTTCGGAAATAAAAGTAGCCTCGCTGGCCTGGGCCCGCGTCATCTCGGCCTTCTGTCTTCTGTCGCAATAGATGTTGTCTGCTAAGTTTAGTGATTTCTTTCCCATGTCGTTCTCCCTTTTTTCCCACGCCGGTGCCGGCTTGTTCGTTCTTTCTGCCCACATTATACCCTATAAACCCTAATTCGTCAAAAAGAGCAAAATACACCCAGCTATTCCTCTGCATTGTGCCTTTATTTCCCCCGCAGGGCGCGATACAATAAAGATGCAAAAGGGAAAAGAAAGGAGAAAAACAATGAGTGTACTCGGCAATTTTTTATGGTTTGTCTTTGGAGGCTTCATAAGCGGAGCACTTTGGTTGATCTCCGGACTTCTATGGTGCGTTACCATCATCGGGATTCCGTACGGAATCCAGTGCTTCAAATTTGCAGGGCTGTCATTCTTCCCATTCGGGAAAGAGATAGAGTACGGCGGTGGGGTGCCGTCCTTCCTCATCAACCTGATCTGGATTACACTTTTCGGCGTTGAAATGGCAATCGTTAATTTGGTAATCGGTGCAATGTGGTGCGTCACCATCATCGGGATTCCATTTGGGATGCAGTTTTTCAAGATTGCAAAATTGTCACTGCTCCCATTTGGGGCCAGAGTCCATTCCTAGTAAACCATC
This sequence comes from Bacillota bacterium, assembly GCA_017522185.1. Lineage (GTDB taxonomy): Bacteria > Bacillota > Clostridia > Peptostreptococcales > Anaerovoracaceae > Senimuribacter. Next base: position 176,192 of record JAFWZZ010000005.1, read on the forward strand.
CCACAACAATACAACTAAGAGAATAACGAACTACCTAAAAATAAACCTAATAAAAATGCAAAAGAAAACCGGCCCTTCCTGATGGAAGAGCCGGTTTTAACTTGAACTATTCTATCGATTTCAAAGATTCTGTCATGCTGATCTTATCCAGCTTGCCGTACATGGCCATGCTGACCAGGGCCGAGAAGACGAAGGTCAACAGGAATGCCAGGCAGTAGCTCAGCAGGGAAATCTCGTCTTTGAAACACATCAGATCCACCTGAATCTGATCGACGATGAAGGCCAGGAGCCATTTGCCAAGAGCAAGCCCCACCAGAGCACTGATGGCTGTCAGGAAGATGTTTTCCCTGAACACGTAGGCCGAGGTTTCCTTCGGGAAGAAGCCCAGGACTTTGATCGTCGCGATCTCACGGATTCGTTCCGTGATGTTGATATTGGTCAGATTGTATAACACGATGAATGCCAGGGCACCCGCGCAGACAACCACCAGGATGATCACGTAGTTCATACTCTGCATCATGTTGTTGACACGGTTTCTGAGGTCGTTGTTCACCGTCACTGTAACCACGCGGTCCAGATCCATGATGTTTGCAGCCGCCTGATGGATGGCCGCATCGTCATCTTTGTCAGCCTTAAGGTGAACATAAGCCGTCTTTTCCAAAGGCGCATATCCCCAGCCGTCCTCCAGCGTGGAAGGCGCCGTCAACACGTAGTTATATACGAAGTTCTGGTAGATGCCGCTGATGGTAACTTCCAGTTCCTTCATGTCCTCGTCACGGAGCGTAATCTTGTCCCCGACGCCCAAGTTGTAGTCGTCGGCCAGGTTGTTGCAGATGACCGCTTCCCCGGCGCCAGGCCAGGAGAGAGGTTCACCGTCTTCCGTGTGGAGATCGATGTAGGATTTCATGGCTGCAGGGTCGTCGGTTGCGATCAGGTTTACGTCCTTTTCACGTCCGCCGGCAACCATGTCCGCCGTGTTCTGATAAACAAAGAGTACATCTTCCACATCCCGGGCCGTCCGCTCTACGAAACGGGCCTGACGTTCCGGCGTCATTTCCTTATCAAAGGTAACACTGCAGTCGTACAGCTGAATCTGATCGTACTGGTCGTTGACCACATTTTTTACCGAGTCGTTGATGCCCAGGCCGGCAACCAGCAGGGCCGTACAGCCGCTGATGCCCAGGACCATCATGAAGAAACGTTTCTTGTAACGGAAGATATTTCTAAAGGAAACCTTATACAGGAATCCCATGCGGTTCCAGAGGAATCCGATACGTTCTAACAAAATCCGCTTGCCGTCTTTTGGGGCTTTTGGTCTGATCAGCTGTGCCGGTACTTCGCCGAAGTCCGCATAACAGGAGAACAGGGTCGCACCCATGGAGCAAAGCAGTGCCACTGCCAGACACACAGCGCCCAGGGCAGGGTCCAGAATATATACCAGCTTACCGCTGAAGTCGTACATCATGCCGTAAGCAATCCAAATCACTTTCGGGAACAGGTAGCATCCGCCGAAGAAGCCGATGATGCAACCGATTAGCGCGCCGCTTCCCGAGTAGAACAGGTACTTGGCGCTGATGGCAGAGTTGCTGTAACCCAGGGCTTTCAGGATGCCGATCTGGGTTCTTTGTTCATCTACCATTCTGGTCATGGTGGTCATGCAGACCAGCGCAGCAACCAGGAAGAAGAAAATCGGGAAGACCTTGGCGATGCCGTCTACGATGGCAGAATCACTTTCAAAGCAGGCATAGCCTACATTGGTCATGCGGTCCAGCAGGTAAGTGTCCGGTGCCTCGATGTCGTCGATTTCGTCTTTCGCTTCTGCCAGATCCAGACGGGCATCAGCAAATTCCGCTTCCGCGTCTGCAAACTCCGCTTCCGCCTCTGCTTTACCCTCATAGTATTCTTCCTCGCCCTCGGCCAGTTCTTTTTCTGCAGAAGCCAGGTCCGCCCGGCCTTCTTTGATTTTCTTAAAACCGGAGGCAATCTGTTTCTCACCTTCCCCGATCTGGGCAAGTCCGGCAGCAATCTGCGGTAGTGCGGCGTTGACTTCGATCAGGCCCTGGTCGACAGCGGCTTTCTGGGCCGTGAGTTCCTGCTCCGTAGCATTCAGCTGTGCTTCCACAGCCGCCGCCTGTTCAGGAGGCATATAGGCTTTTCCTGCCTCAAACTCCGCGCGTTTGGTCGCCAGTTCCGCAAGACCTGCTTCCAGCTGGGTCTGTGCTGTCGTCAGCTCTGTCAGCTTCGTCTGCAGATCCGTCTGGGTGGCAAGGGTATCCTTCTTCTGCTTCGCCAGATCCTTCTGGGATTTCTTCAGTTCTTTTTCGTTCTTATCCAGTTCAGCCTTGCCGTCGGCGATTTCCTTCCGGCCGGAGACGATATCCTCCCAGGCTTTGTCCAGTTCCGCCTCGGCATCGGCCTTCTCACGGGTGTATTCCGCCCAGTTCTCGTCGTATTCCGCCTGTCCGTCTGCCAGCTCCTTCAGGGCATCACCGCGAATCGATTCGTAGCGGCGTGTGCCGCAGGCTTCTGCAGCTGCTTTGAGTTCGCTCTCAGCCGCGTCCACCGCGCCGGTATACTCGTCGGAGTAAATCTCGCCCGGTGCGTCCAGGTCCACATACACTTCTGTGAAGTAGTCTGTATCAAAACCGTCGGCCGTCAGATAAGCGAATCCGGAGATGGTGCCATTGCCTAAGGACGTGGTGCCTCTCTCGAAATTCAGGTAGAGAGGGGATACCACCGTGCCTACGACCTTGTATTCTTTGCGGGCGAACATATCTGCCCGGTCCTCGTCGTTCATATCCGAAAGCACAATCACCGATCCGATGTCCGAGGCACCCATCAGGCCGTGGTCCACGACCACCTCGTCAGCCTTTGATGGCAGGCGTCCTTCCTTCAGGATCAGCCGGTTGATGTCACCCGGCAGAGAGTGGAACATCATGACGCTGTCGTTTTCTTCACCCTTCAGGTGGTACAGTGCGTCGGTGGAAACAGATCCTTCCGCCGATTTCACGCCGTCTACCGATGCAAGCGTCTTAACGTCTTCTTCCTCCAGCCCCAAAGTCGACAGCACCCGGTAATCGAAGAAGTTCTGCTCCTCCAGATAATTCCCCGTGGTGGCGACCATGGCGTCCTGGGTGACCTTCAGCCCCGCAAAGAAGCCAACCCCCAGGGCGACGATGGCGAGAATGGCCAGGTATCGTCCAAGGCTGTTTCGGATTTCTCTAAAAGTCGATTTCTTTAACATAGCCTCACCTTACCATTCAATTTCTTCCACTGGTGTGATGTGTTCGTTCTTTTCCATGGCATAAACCGTGCCGTTTTTGATGTGGATGACCCGGTCAGCCATGGCGGTCAGCGCCTGGTTGTGGGTGATGATGACCACCGTCATGCCGCTTTTGCGACAGGTATCCTGCAGCAGCTTGAGGATGGCCTTCCCGGTCTGATAGTCCAGGGCCCCGGTCGGCTCGTCACAAAGAAGCAGCTTTGGATTCTTTGCCAGGGCGCGGGCGATGGCCACACGCTGCTGCTCGCCGCCGGACAGCTGGGCAGGGAAGTTGTTGATGCGGTGTCCCAGGCCGACTTCCTCCAGGGTCTTCTTCGGATCCAGGGGATCCTTGCAGATCTGGGTAGCCAGGGATACGTTTTCCAGGGCCGTCAGGTTCTGTACCAGATTGTAGAACTGGAAGACGAACCCGATGTCGTAGCGACGGTATTCCGTCAGCCTGCGGCTGTTGAATTTGGAAATCTCTTCGCCGTCCAGCAGGACAGCGCCTTCGGTCAGGGTATCCATACCGCCAAGGATATTCAGCAGGGTGGTCTTGCCGGCGCCGGATTGTCCGACGATGACACAGACCTCACCTTTTTCTATCTCAAAAGTCGCATCGTGGAGGGCTTCGATATCCACTTCCCCCACGTGATAGACCTTCTTTACTTCTTTGAACTCTACATATGCGCTCATAGCCGCCTCCTACCTAAGTCATATTCATAGAAATATATGCATATTCTAGCACAAAAATATACGGGGGTAAACTGAAGACAAGTTGTATTTTTTGTGATAGACTAATGAAAGTAACGAAAGAAGGTAAGAAAATGAGATATACGAAAGAATTTGAAGTTTCCAGCCACGACGTAGACGTCAACGACCACATCAAACCGTCCTCCCTGCAGAGATACATGATGGAGACGGGGATGTGTCAGATGCGGGACCGTAAGCCGACCTACGGGGAGCTGTTTCACAAGGACCAGGCCTTCATTCTGACCCGGGTGACCATCGAGGTTTTTCATCAGATCCGTCAGTTTCAGGCCATCAGGGTCCAGACCTGGAACTGCCCGGCCAAGGGTGTGACTTTCAACCGGTGTTTCGAGGTTTACTGCGGAGATGTACTGATGGCGAGAGCCCACACGGTCTGGGCCGTTGCCAGCCCGTCGACCGGGAAACTGTGGAAATCCAGCGAGGTGGACATCTCCAACTACGAGGCTGAAGAGGCGCTGGACATGACGCTTCCAACCAGACTGCGGTTTCCGAAGGACCTGACGTTTGCCCCAATCGGCACAAAGAAGGTCCTGTTCGGCGAGGTGGACATGAACATGCACATGAACAACACCTATTATATGGACGTGTTGTGGAACTACATCCCGGACGTACTCAACAGGGAAATCACCTCCGTCTGCCTGCGTTACCATGCAGAGGCGCCTCTGGGCGCGGAGCTGGAGCTGACCATGGGCAGACCGCCGGAGCCGCTGGCAGAGGACGACAAGGCCGAAGAAACCTACTGCTTCAAGACCTTTGTGGGTGGACAGCTCAACCTGGAAGCCATGGTAGGCGTACGAAAGACAGAAAGCTGGAGAACGGAATAGAGCTATTATCGTGAAGATGAGCCCTGTGCATGATGCGCAGGGCTCTTTTGATGGGTTGGGATATTCACTTGACTAAAATACCCCCTAGGGGTATAATTTAGCTACCAAAGGGAAGACTATACCCGGAGAGGAGAAATACATATGACAGACAACAAATGCCCAATGTGTGGGGAACGGTCCAAACACAGAGAAGGCGAGGAATACAAGAAGTTAATCAACCGTCTTAACAGGATTGAAGGGCAGATCCGCGGGGTGAAGAAAATGGTAGAAGAAGACCGCTACTGTATCGACATCATCAACCAGGTCAGTGCTATCAGCTCCGCCCTCAACTCTTTTAACAAGGTCCTGTTGGCGGATCATATCCAAAGCTGCGTGGTGCAGGATGTGGAGGCAGGCGGCAGCGACAAGATAGACGAGCTCTGCGAGACGTTGCAGAAGCTGATGAAATAGGGGGTAAAGATGAAAGAAAAATTCAAGGTAACAGGCATGACCTGTTCGGCGTGTTCCTCCCGCGTGGAGCGGACGGTAGACAAGCTGGACGGCACCAGTCAGGTCATGGTCAATCTGCTGACCGGATCCATGCAGGTGGATTTTGATGAGGGGCAGATTACGGCAGAAGAAATCTGCCAGGCCGTGGAGAAGGCCGGTTATGGCGCTTCTGTAGACAGCGGCGAGGGACCATCAGAGACTGCACAGAAGAAAGAAAGCGCTTCTGCCGATGCAGAAGAAGAAACAAAGAAGATGAAGCGGATACTCATCTGGTCTGTGGCGCTGTTGGTTCCTTTGATGGTGGTTTCCATGGGTCACATGGTGACGGGAGTTCACGTACCGGAACGTCCACTGACCAATATCCTGCTGCAGGTGGTATTTCTGATACCGATTGTGGTATTGAACCGGAAGTATTTCCTGAAGGGCTTCCCGAGTCTGTTCCGGGGCGCACCGAACATGGACAGCCTCATCGCCATCGGCTCTGCGGCGGCCATCGTTTACGGTGTCTTTGTCATGTTCCGCATTACGACGGGATATGAGACGGGAAACATGGAGCTGGTGCATCACTATGCCGGGGACGTGTACTTCGAGTCGGCGGCGATGATTTTAACTTTGATTACCGTGGGAAAATACCTGGAGACCAGGTCCAAAGGAAAAACCAGCCAGGCCATCGAGAAGCTGATGGATCTGGCACCAAAGACGGCAACGGTCCTGCGTGACGGTGTAGAGACAGAGGTGCCGGCCGAGGAACTGCTTGTCGGTGATATTATGGTCATCCGTCCCGGAGAAAGTATTCCGGCAGACGGTGTCATCGTCAGCGGCAAAACCAGCATCGACGAGTCAGCCATCACCGGTGAGAGCATCCCGGTAGAGAAGACGGAAGGCGACCAGGTGGTTTCGGCCACACTGAATAAGACGGGTTTTGTGCAGGTCCGTGCAACCCGCGTAGGTGCGGACACCACCATCAGCCAGATTATTAAACTGGTGGATGAAGCCAGTGCCAGCAAGGCACCGATTGCAAGGCTGGCAGACAGGATCGCGGGCGTATTCGTTCCGACGGTCATCTGCATTGCTCTGCTTGCAGGGGCGGCATGGCTCCTTGCGGGAGCAGGATTTGAGTTCGCCCTGTCCATTGCGATTTCCGTGCTGGTGATTTCCTGTCCGTGCGCACTGGGCCTTGCGACGCCGGTTGCCATCATGGTAGGTACGGGCAAAGGTGCCGAAAACGGCATCCTGATCAAGTCCGGCGAGGCGCTGGAAACGGCTCATCATGTGGACACGGTTGTGCTGGATAAGACGGGAACCATTACAGAAGGTGCACCGAGGGTAACGGATGTCATCGCCCTGGGCGCGCCGGAAGAACTGCTTCTTAAGATCGCATGCGGCCTGGAAAAGGGAAGCGAACATCCGCTGGCAGAGGCAGTTTTAACTTACGGAAAAGAACGCGGTGTTGTGGAATTTGAAGTTAAGAATTTTGAGGCTGTCTTCGGACGGGGCGTTTGCGGCATGATCGACGGCCGGAAGTCCCTGGCTGGAAACGAAGCGTTGATGACGGAAAACGGTATTGTCATGTCCGATGTGAAACCGCAGCTGGATGCGCTGGCAGACCAGGGGAAGACGCCTTTGATCTTCGCAGATGAAGAGAAAGTGCTGGGCGTCATCGCGGTCGCTGACGTGGAGAAAGAAAGCAGCAGGGAGGCCATCGATGCCTTTGCTGCCATGGGCATCGACGTGGTCATGCTGACGGGTGACAACGAGAGAACGGCGGAAGCTGTCCGCAGAAGACTGGGCATTCCGAGGGTTATCGCAGGCGTGCTGCCGGCGGACAAAGAGCGTCACATCGCATCATTACAGGCGGAAGGCCATCGCGTTGCCATGATTGGTGACGGCATCAACGATGCACCGGCTTTGGCAAAGGCTGACGTGGGCATTGCCATCGGCGCAGGAACCGATGTGGCCATCGAAAGTGCTGATGCCGTGCTGATGAGAAGCGATCTGCGTGATGCGGTAACGGCGGTCAAACTGTCAAAGGCAGTCATTAAGAATATCAAGGAGAACCTGTTCTGGGCCTTCTTCTATAACATCATCGGCATCCCGGTGGCGGCAGGTGTCCTGTATCCGCTCTTTGCCATCAAGCTATCTCCGATGATCGGGGCAGCGGCCATGAGTTTATCCAGCGTCTGCGTAGTAAGCAATGCGCTGCGGCTGCGCAGGTTCAAAGTTAAATATAAAGAAAAAGTTAATAATCAGGTTCCGCAGGAACCTGTAACAGAGGAGGAAAAAGAAATGAAGTATGAATTAAAGATCGAAGGTATGATGTGTATGCACTGTCAGAGACACATGACAGAAGCCCTGAACAAGATGGAAGGCGTGCAGGCGGAAATCAATCTGGAAGAAAAGACTGCATACGTTACAGCGGACAGAGAAATCTCCATGGATGAATTCCAGGCTGTTGTGGATGAAGCAGGTTACACACTGGTAAGATAGGCCCGCGGGATAACAGGAGGCGTATTTGCAAAGGACCTTTTGTTGTGGTAGAATATACCGTAACTTAAAAGGGGGAAAACCTATGGATTTTAATGACAAGAAAAATGTAAAAAACTTAATGCTGATTGTATTCGGCGCGATTCTGTTTTACCTGGGCGTGAAGAACATCACCGTCGTGGCGTCTGCCGCAGGCTGGCTGTTCGGGGTTATTTCCCCGTTCGTGCTGGGCGCAGTGATTGCCTTCATTGTCAACGTACCGATGAGCAGAATCGAATATCATCTGTTTGAGAAACGTGGCAGTAAGATGAAAGGACAGAGAGGCATTTCTTTCATCGTAACGCTGGCCTTGGTCATCGCGGCACTGGTTGTTGTGGTCTACATCGTCGTACCACAGCTGGCTGACACCATCAAAATGATTGCGGTCCAGCTGCCTGGTGCTTTCGAAGCGGCCAAAGACTGGATGCTGACCAAGATGAGCTACTGGGATGACCTGCGTGTACTGCTGGAGAAAATCACCATCGACTGGGATGAAATCATCAAGAAGGTTTCTGCAGTACTACAGGACGCAGCCGGTGCCATGGTTGACAGCGGCATCGGCGCTGTAACAAACATCGTAGGCGCCATCGTCAACTTCTTCATCGGTTTTGTGTTTGCTATCTATATCCTGCTGGCAAAGGAAAAACTGGGCGGCCAGGGCAAGCAGATTCTCTATGCGCTGCTGTCTGAGAAGCAGGCGGACAAGGTTCTGGAAATCTGCAGCATTTCTTATCGTGTGTTCTCCAAGTTCCTGTCCGGACAGTGTCTGGAAGCCTGTATTTTAGGCGCACTGTTCGTAGTAACCATGACCATCTTCAGACTGCCATATGCGATGCTGATCGGTGTGCTGATTGGATTCTGTGCACTGATTCCAATCGTAGGCGCGTTCATCGGCTGCGGTGTGGGAATCTTCCTGATTCTCATGGTAAGCCCTGTGAAAGCACTGATTTTCCTGGTGCTGTTCCTCGTACTGCAGCAGTTAGAAGGCAATCTGATTTATCCGAAGGTAGTAGGTAATTCCGTAGGCCTGCCATCTATCTGGGTGCTGGCGGCCGTGACCATCGGTGGAAACCTGATGGGCGTTGTGGGCATGCTGGTTTTCATTCCGCTCTGCTCCGTCTGCTATATCCTGTTCCGGATGTACGTGAAGGGCAAGCTGGAAGAAAAGCAGATTCCTGCCGAAAAGTATTTACCATAAAGAAAGTGAAAAAACCGTCTTTGGATTGACCAAAGGCGGTTTTTGATTAAACTACTACCTATGTCAAGGACACGGAGCTTTTAATTTAGGTTAATTTCCGTTCCTTGCATGAAAACTGGATATTTGCCTGTCAAAATATATTGATAGTATTCGTTAGGGGCTAGATTTTCTAGCCTCTTTTGATATCT